>NZ_JARZAH010000040.1:0-71324 GCF_029892145.1 Kitasatospora sp. GP30 | reverse complement strand
TGCTCGGTGACCGCCCCTGGCCCAGCCGAGCCACAGCACGGACCGCGATCTTCGAGTGGATCGAAGCCTGGTACAACATACGCAGGCTGCACAGCAGCCTCGGTTACCGCAGTCCTGCCGAGTACGAGACCGTGCTGGCGGCCTGACCACCGCACCAACGGTGTCCGTCAAAGCGGAGCAAGCTCAGACCCCGGTGCGGTTCGGTGAACCGTCAGAGCGCTTCCCCAAGCACTGGACCGTGATGACGTGGGTTCCCGGCGAGCCGCTGGACCACGCCTCGATCAGCCGCGGCGACCACGCGGCCGACACGCTGGCGGGCTTCCTCCGGGCGCTCCACGTGGAGGCGCCCGCCGAGGCGCCGATCTCTACGGACTACGGTGCCCATCCCAGGGACTGCACGGAGGGCTTCGACCACTTCTTCCAGGCCGTTGTCCCCGACGACATTGCTGCCGACGTCCGGGCCGTCTGGGACGACGCCGTTGCGGCCGACGCGTGGGAGGGCCCGCCGGTGTGGGTGCACGGCGACCTCCATCCCGCGAACGTCGTCGTCTCGGACGGAACGCTCTCGGGCATCGTCGACTTCGGTGCCATGTTCGCCGGCGATCCGGCGTGGGACCTCGCCGCCGCATGGGTGCTGCTGCCCGCGGGCACGGCCTCACGGTTCTTCGACATGTACGCGCATGCAGACGAGGCGGCGATCCGGCGCGCCCGCGGGTTGGCTGCTATGAAGAGCCTGTTTCTGATGCTCATGGGGCAGAACGGAGATCGGGGCTTTCCCGGCGGCAAGCCGCACTGGGGACCTGCAGGCCGGGCGGCACTTGATCGTGTTCTGAAGGACGTTTGACGCACGCTTTTGAATCGGTTCTCGATCTTGGTTGAGGCCATGCGGCAGCCCACCTTCGTGGATTCATCGATCACCACGCGTGGTGGGGATGCCAAGGGCCATGGCCGTATGCTGCCCGTGGCCCCGATCGAGCTGGCTCAGCTTCTCCTCGGCCCCGGCCAGGCTGACCTGGAGACCCTCGACCTCGCCGAGCCAGCCTTCCGTCTCGGCTTCGGCGATTCGGGCGATCAAATTGTCGCGGATCTCTGCAAGCCGTGCCCGTTGGGCCGGGTCAGGCCGGAGGAGCGAGCATCTGACACAAGCGTGCTCATGGATGCAGGGGGGTCCGAAGGCGCGTGCGCAGGTGCCGATGGACACCTTCCGCTTCTCGAAGTGGGCGAGGAAGGCGTCCCACTCCTCCTCTGTCGGGATCCGGTACTCCTCGCCGGGACGGGAGGCCCGTCGGCGGGCGATGAACGCCCGGTGGGCCTCGATCGTCCCGGCAGGGTAGACCGCCTTGTATCCGATCGTGGTGTCGATGCTCTTGTGACCGCAGATGACCTGGGCAATGTGCGGGGGGCAGTCCGTTCATGATGGCGTCGGTGACGAAGATCCTTCGGAAGTCGTGGGGAGAGAAGGACAGTGCTTCACCTTCGGCGTTGGTCAGCCCGGTCGCGGCCAGCGCATTGATCAGCAGTTTGCGGATCGCGGTCGGCGTGAAAGCGCGGTGCTCGGAGCCGATGCCGCGCTGGAACAGCAGCGGCATCGGCGGGTTCCAGACCTTCTCGCGGACGTCATAGGCGGCCACCAGCGGAACCATCCCGCCGGGGCCGCGCAGTCGACTGATGATGGCGCTGAGGACGTCGGCGAGTTCCGGGCTGACCAGCAGGAGTCGCTCGGTGTCGGTCTTGGACGGAGCGATCTGCAGCAGCGGGACGACCTCGCCGGTGGCCGGGAGCCGGTACTGGGTGATGCTGTGGTGCGTGAGTTCCAGGAGTTCCTCGTTGCGAACGCCGGTCAGACGCAGGACCTCGATCGCGGCGAACGCCCAGAAGGCTTCCTCTTCTTCATAGGACAGGTTCCGTCGGCGCCCGCTGGAGGTCTCTTCGGCCCACGTGAGGTGGCCTGCGGCTTTCGGAGCGATGGCTCTGCGCAGGGCCCCGCCGGTGCCGGGGATCAGTTCTCCGGGCTCGGTGTCTCCCGCCGCCTGGAGCAGGCCGGCGGCTTCGCGGCGCCGCCGGTCGGTGGTGCTGACCAAGATTGGAAGGACGGGCAGCCGCTCGCGGGTGCGCTGATCCATCCGGGCTTTGCGTCTCTTGCGTTCCTTTGCCTTGCGGATCTCGTCGTCGCTGATCGGACAGGGCACGGCCCATGGCCCCCAGCGGGCCGGTTCCTCGGCCGCCCATTGCGCGATGTCGAGGTAGAACGCTCGGACGCGCATGAGTTCGTCCTTGGCGTTGAGTCGCGGGCTGGTGACCTCGACGCTCTTGCCGTCGGGGCCGACGACGTTGCGCTTCTTGACCTTCAGGTCGTCCTTCCAGGCGCGAGCCACGGCCGGGGGCAGCCGCAGTGAGCCGATTCCCGGCGCCAGGGCTTCGATCCGGGCCCAGAACAGGCCCGCGAGTGTGCGCGAGATCGCGTCCAGGCTGGCGAAGTCCAGTGATGGTTGGCGCTCGCGCAGATAGTCCACGATCACGTCGCGTACCGGTTGGCATCGGATCTGGTAGCGGTCCACCAGCTCTTCGATGCTCAACTGGCCGAGGGCGAGCCCGAAGGCACGAATCGTGGCCGGGGCGTCCTCGGGGAAGATGCCCATGGCCCGCAGCCGCAGGTAGAAGTCGACCTTCTTCTGTCCGCCGCGGGCGTGCACACGGCGCTGGGTATCGACGAGCTCCACGCAGTCGCCGACGGTGATGTCGCCGATCCGTCCGCCCTCGCAGGCCAGCAGGGTGGCGACCCGTTGCCGACACCGAGACGTCCGGCTGCCTGGGCGGGGCGTCGGTGGCCCGCTCGACGGGTTGCTGGTGCTGCGATCGGAAACGATCACCGGGTCGGCGGTGGTCGAATGGTTGGTGCGGGGGGCGATGATGAGGGTATGACCGCTAGCTCTCGCGCCCAGTCGTTCGATGTAGCCGCAGCTCAGTACGCGGCGAGTCGGCCTTCCTATCCAGCCGAGCTCTTTGACTCCATCGAGGAGTTCGCAGGCCGTGGTTTGGCGGGTGCCCGGGTTGCCGATGTCGGCGCGGGTACCGGAATCGCCAGCGTGCTGCTGCGGGAGCGGGGAGCGGATGTGATCGCTGTGGAGCCAGGGGAGGCCATGGCTGGTGAGTTCCGCCGGGCACTCCCGGGCGTGCCGATCGTGAGGGGTGACGGTAATGCTCTGCCGTTGGCGTCAGCTTCCTGTGACCTCATCACGTATGCGCAGTCCTGGCAGTGGACCGATCCCGGCCGGTCCGTCCCGGAGGCGTTGCGTGTCCTGGGAGCGGGCGGTGCGCTGGCGATCTGGTGGAACACCACGGCCTTCGACGTGCCGTGGATCCGCGAGCAGCACGGGCGCATCGCGCGCCACTGCGGGGTGAAGCCGAGGTCTGCGGTGCGCCCTTCGGACAGCGATGCCGTCCGGCTGGCGGGGCTGACGGGGCTGCGGGTTGTGCGCCGGCAGGTGCGCTGGAGCCGTGCCGTCTCGCTGGACATGCATCTCGCCAACATTGGCAGCCGGTCGGCATTCCTCGTCCTTGAAGAGGCCGCCCGTCATGCGTTCTTCGTCGATGAGCGTGAGCGGCTGGGCAGGCTCTTTCCCCGCGAGGAGGTGGAGGAGAGCTACGTGGTTGATCTCCTGGTGGCGCTCCGCCCCTGACATTGTGCGGCTACGGTGCGGGCCGGTGCGGTCATGCCGCCGACGCGAGTGGTCGGCCGCCCCAGCGAATGCCTTTCTCGCTGCGGATGCGGGCGTGTTCATTGCTCCTACGACCATGGGAAACAAAACTCATGTCGAGCCACCTCCGGTCGAGGTGCTCAGTTGATGGTCAGTCACAGGGCCGGGCTCGGTTCCAGCGGCGTGAGGCGGCCGCTGATCCGGTGGAACAGGAGTGCCTTGGTTCCCGCCTGCAGGAGGTTCGCGCAGATCAGCGCCGTCCACAGGGCGGCGAGGCCGCCGGTGTCTGCGGCCGGCACGGCGCTGAGGCAGAGGACTCCGAAGATGACCGCTGTCGACACCAGGCTCGGCAGGGTGCGCTTGAGCCCGAGCATGCCGAAGCCGGCGATCGCCTGAAGTCCGTCGGTGATCACGACGGCGCAGATCAGGGGGAGTTGGTCCTGTAGCGACTGCCGCAGCGAGGTGTCGCCGCTCAGCAGCGGGATGATCGAGTGGCCGAAGACCAGCAGCAGCACGCCCAGTGCACCGATGCCGCAGACCACGACGCCCGCGCCCGCGGCCACGCTGCGCCGGGTCTGCGGGATGTCGCCGTCGCGGACCGCTCCGGCCACGATCGGCACGGTCGCCTGACCGATCGCCACCGCCAGCGTGTAGATCAGGTTGACCAGGGTCTCGGAGACACCGTGCACCGCGGCCTGCTGGGTGCCCAGCCGGGCGGCGGCGAAGGTCAGCACGCCGAGCACCACGAACTTGATCAGGACGGTGCCCGCGAGCGGGATGCCGACCCGGGCGAGCCGCAGCATCGCCGCGAAGTCGGGGCGGCCCGGGCTGAGTGGGGCGCCGGCCAGCACCGGGACCCGGCGCAGTGCCAGCTGCATCCGGGTGGTGGTGACCAGACTGGACGTCAGCATGGCGATCCCGGCGCCGTCCAGGCCCAGCGAGGGTACCGGACCGATGCCGCCGATCAGGGTGACGGAGAGCACCACCGCGATGGCGGTGCCGACCAGGCCCGCGCGCATCACCAGCTTGCCGTGGTCCAGGGAGACCAGCACCGAGGTTGCGGAGGCGCCGATCGAGGTCGAGATCACGCTGATGCCCAGCAGCAGTGGAAAGGCGCCGAGGTGATTCAGCGTCTGCTCGGGGATCCCCGCGGCCTGTCCGATCACCGAGATGCCACCCACGGCGAGCGCGCCGAGCACACCGACCGTGAAGCCGAGCCACATGCCGTTGCGCACCAGCGGCACCATCCGGTCCGGATCGTCCTCGGACTGGGCGATAAAGGGCATCACGCCGCGGAGCACCCCGGTGGCGGTGGCGGTGGCGGGGCTGTACACCGCGATGGTCACGGCGAATGCGGCCAGCGAGGAGGTCGCGCGCCGCCCGAGCATTGCGCTGTCCACCAACGCGCCGGCCGAGGCCGCGACCATGGTGAGGTAGAGCGGCAGGGCGGTCAGCGCGATCCTGGCGAAGGCATTCGAGTGCAGCCTGCTCGCAGCTGTCATGAGATTCCCCACCGTAGATGCGTCACATGTGAAATGGTATTGTTTTTTCCGTGTGTGGATCAACGACGATCGGAGGCACTCTGTGGAACAGCAGGACGGGTCGCGCGGTGTCGAGAGTCACGACCGCGCGGTGCCAGCCGCGTTGGGCGAGTCCTTCCGGCAGGGCTGGGCGGATACGAGCCTGAAGCTGTCGCCCGTTTCCGGGGCGGCGTACGCGGCCAAGCGGCGCGCGGCGGTGTCCGAACGGTTCCCCGGTGAGCGGATCGTCATCCCGTCGGGTGGGCTCAAGGTCCGGAGCAATGACTTCGACTACGCGTTCAGGCCGCACTCCGCGTTCATCCACCTCACCGCTGAGCAGGGGGCGAACGCGGTCCCCGACAGTGTCCTGGTCTTCGAGCCCACCGGGACCGGGCACTCGGTCACCCTATACACCCGGCCCCGGTCACCGCGGGACGGCGGGCCGAACGGCACGGAGTTCTACCGCAGCCGCCAGCACGGCGAGTTCTGGGTCGGGAGGCGCCGGACGCTCTCGGAGACCGCCGACGCCTTCGGGATCGAGGCCGCTGCACGCGACGACCTGCAACGAGCCCTCGGCGGGAACGTCCCCACTCGAGTGCTGCGCGGCGAGGACGCGCTGGTCGACGCACTGGTGCCGCCGTCCTCCCGGGACGAAGCCGAACTGGGCACTTTTCTTTCGGAGTTGCGGCTGGTCAAGGACGAGTGGGAGATCGAGCAGCTGCGCGCGGCCGTGGGGTCCACGGTCGCCGGGTTCCACGACGTCGTCGGCGAGCTGCGCCACGCCACCGGCCTGGCGCGGGGCGAGCGCTGGATCGAGGGCACCTTCAACCGGCGTGCCCGGCTTGACGGTTACGGCCTGGGATTCGACACCATCGCGGCTGCCGGCGCGCACACGTGCGTCCTGCACTGGATGCGCAACGACGGCCCGGTGCGGGACGGGGACCTGCTGTTGCTGGATGCCGGTGTCGAAGCCGACTCCTTCTACACCGGCGACGTCACCCGGGCGCTGCCGGTCAGCGGACACTTCACAGATGTTCAGCGCCGGGTCTATGACCTGGTCTTCGCCGCCCAGTCGGCGGGCATCGCAGCGCTGCGGCCCGGGGCGCGGTACAGCGACTTCCACAACGCCGCGATGCGGGTCATCGCCGAGGGCCTCGACGGCTGGGGCCTGCGGCCCGGCGGCACTGCCATCGACCCCGACCCCGCGCTGTACGGCCGGTACACCGTCTGCGGCTCGGGCCACATGCTCGGCCTCGACTGCCACGACTGCGCCGGCGCCCGCAGCGAGACCTATGCGGACGGCGTGCTCCAGGCGGGCCACGTCCTCACCGTCGAGCCGGGACTGTACTTCCAGCCCGATGACCTGACCATCCCCGAGGAACTGCGCGGCATCGGCATCCGGATCGAGGACGACTTCCTCATCACGGCCGACGGCCCGGTCTGCCTGTCCTCGGGCCTGCCGCGCGGCGCGGACGAGGTCGAGGCATGGATGGCGTCCCTGCGATGAGCGCATACCGCTCACTCGTGGACCAGCTCTGAGACCCGACCACCGCCACCGCACCGCCCTGTCGCAGCTCTCTGCATCCCAGCCGCCTGCCACAGCGGAACTCAGCGCGGCGTAGGCGACGCACACGTCGCCTACGCCGCTGCTGGTGGAACCGGTCAGGTGCGGCGGCGGCGCTCCAGCCAGGTGGCCAGGGCGGACAGGGCGGTGTTGATCAGGACGAAGCAGGCCGCCGCGACCAGGTAGGTGGGCAGCACGCTGTGGTAGTACTCGCCCAACACCTGCGCCTTGTGCAGTAGTTCGAGGTAACTGACCACATAGCCGAGGGTGGAGTCCTTCAGCAGCCGGACCAACTGGCTGACCAGGGTCGGGACCAGTCGGCGGACCGCCTGCGGGATCACCACCCAGGCCATCGCCTGCCAGTACGTCATGCCGAGGCTGTACGCGGCCTCCGACTGGCCGCGGTCCAGGGCCAGCACGCCGGCCCGGAAGATCTCGGACAGCACGGCGGCGTTGCCGAGCACGATCGGGATGACCAGCTGCCAGAACACCGGAAAGGTCAACCCGGCCCGGGGCAGGCCGAACAGGAAGATGTACAGCAGCAACAGCAGCGGCACGGCCCGGAACAACTCCACATAGCCGCGGGCCAGCGCGCGGGCCACCCGGCTGCGGCTGAGCCGGACCAGCGCGATCAACGCCCCCAGCGGCAGCGCCAGTCCGGCGGCGACGACCGTGACCAGCAGGGTCTGGCCGACACCGTCGAGCAGAAACCGGATGATCGCCCAGTTGCCGAACATCTGCCACTGCGAGGCCGCCAGCTGCCCGTGCGCGGCGAACTGGCGCAGCGCCAGGGCCACCAGCGCCGCCAGCACCAGGACCGAGACAGCGGTGACGATCCGGATCCGGCGCCGGCCCCGCGGGCCCGGGACGTCGAACAGCTGGTCGTCGTTCACCGTTTGCCCCTTCACCGTTTGATGGCCACCTTCCGTTCGATCCGGCCCGCGATCAGCCCGGAGGTCAGGGTGATCGCCACGTAGACCGCCGTGGTCAGCGCGAAACTGGTCAGCGGGTTGTCGTACGTGAGCGTCACCAGCTGGGCCTGGCCGGTCAGTTCGGGCACGCCGACGGCGGCGGCCAGCGAGGTGCCGAGCGCCAGGCCGATGAAGACGCTGCCCAGCGGCTGCACCATCGAGCGCAGCGCCTGCGGTATCACCACGAACCGCAGGCACTGGGTGAAGGTCAGGCCGAGTGCCCGGGCCGCCTCGATCTGCCCGCGCGGCACGGTCCGTACGCCCGAGCGCACCACCTCGCAGACGAACGCGGCCCAGTACAGCGCCATGGTGAGCGCCACCGTCGCGAACAGCGGGTAGAGCAGCCCGACTTCGGGCATCCCGAAGACGAACAGCACCAGCAGCACCAGCAGCGGTATGTTGCGGAACGCCGTGACGTACGCCGCGCCGGCCAGCCGCAGCGGGGGCACCGGGCTGATCCGGCAGATCGCCAGCAGCACCCCCAGCACCAACGCCCCCGCGAAGGCCAGCGCCGTCATCTCCACGGTGACCAGCAGGCCGTCGCCTAGCTGGCTCAGGACCGCCGTCAGCACCGGACTCAGCTCCCGGCGGCCGAGCCGACGACGGGCGGCGTCGGGGCGTCACCGGACAGTTCGGTGCCTATCGTCGCCTTCCACAGCTTGGCCCACTCGCCGTCCGACTCGATCAGCTTCAGCCAGTTGTTGACGAAGGTCTTCATCTCCGGAGAGCTCAACGGCACTCCGATGCCGTACGGTTCGTCGGTGAACGGCTGGCCGACCACCTTGACGTTCTTGTCCCGGGCCGCGTCGCCGAGCAGCAGCGCCTGGTCCAGCACGTACGCGTCGGTCCGGCCCTGCTCAACGGCCTGCTGGCACTCGGCGTTGGTCTGGAACAGCACCACCTTGGCGCTCGGGGCGAACTGCTTGATGTCGTTGGCGGCGGTCGAACTCGTCTCGGTGCAGACCGACTTGCCGTTGAGGTCGGACGCCTTGGTGATGGCGGTGTCGGACGACTTGACCAGGATGGCGTCGCCGGAGGAGTAGTACGGTCCGGCGAAGCCGACCTTCTGCGCGCGGGCGGGGGTGATGGTGTAGGTGGCGATCACCGAGTCCACCGTGCCGTTCTGCAGCAGGACTTCGCGGGTGGTGACGTCGATCTGCACCCGGTTGGTGCTCGGCTTGCCGATGATGTACTTGGCCAGCATGTCGGCCAGGCCGGCGTCGAAACCGGTCACCTTGCCGCTGACCGGGTCCTTGAGGGCGAACAGCGCGGCGGCGTCGGTGCCACCGACGTTCAGGGTGCCGCGGGCCTTGATCTTCGCCATCAGACTGCCGGCCGGGACGTCCGAGGCGGCGGCCACCGGCGCGTCGTCGATGACCTGTTGGTAGCTGTCCGCCCCGAGCGCCGAGCCGGACGAGCCGGGTGGGGTCGGCAGCTTGCTCGACGAACTGCACGCGGTCAGGCCGGACGCGACCGTCAGGGTGAGCAGCAGCGCCGGGAGGGTCAGGGAGGAACGAGTGGTCATGCGGGGTCTCCTAGCAGGCGAGGGAGCGCGGTGGTGCCGCGGGCGGTCGGCCGTCAGTGCCGCAGGATCTTGCCGAGGAAGTCGCGGGCGCGGTCGGTGCTCGGGTTCTCGAAGAAGACATCGGGCGGCGCGGTCTCCAGGATCCGGCCCTGGTCCAGGAAGGCCACCCGGTCGGCGGCGCGGCGGGCGAAGCCCATCTCGTGCGTCACCACGAGCATGGTCATGCCCTCGGCAGCGAGTTCGGTCATCACCTCCAGCACCTCGCCGATCATCTCGGGGTCCAGCGCGGAGGTCGGCTCGTCAAACAGGATCAGTCGCGGGTCCATCGCCAACGTGCGTGCGATCGCGACGCGTTGCTGCTGCCCGCCGGAGAGCTGGGCGGGATGGGCATCGGCTTTGTCGGCGAGCCCGACCCGGTCGAGCAGCTCCCGGGCACGCTCCTCGGCCCGGCCCCGGGGCAGCCCGCGCACCCGGACCGGCGCGAGCGTGACGTTCTCCAGTACCGTCCGGTGGCCGAACAGGTTGAAGGACTGGAACACCATCCCGACCTGGGCACGCAGCCGGGCCAGTTCGCGGCCCTCGGCCGGAATCGGCGTGCCGTCCAGGACGATCTCGCCGGAGTCGATGGTCTCCAGCCGGTTCACGCACCGGCAGAGCGTCGACTTGCCGGAGCCGGAGGCGCCCAGCAGGACCACGACCTCTCCCGCGTGCACATCGAGGTCGACATCCCGCAGCACATGCGACTGTCCGTAGTGCTTGTTGACTCCCCTGAGCTGCAGCAGCGCGTCCGCACGGGCAGCACTGCCAGGACCACTCGCCACGGACACCTCGCGCACCGTCTCGATCCCGACGGCCCGCGATCCGTGGGCCGGACCGGGTATCTACCCACAACTGGCCTTCACCAAGGCGAAGATGAAAGACCGTTATGTTTGCGGCCAGAGCGCCGTCACGGCAGGGCGAACTCGACGCAGCCGGTGTCCAGCGAGTAGTAGGCGCCGACCACCCGCATCCGGTGCTCGCTGATCAGCGGGGCGAGCACCGGATCGACGCGCAACTGTGCCACGGTGAGCCGGATCTGGGCGCGGATCGTGTTCTCGACCTGGTCGCCGGGAAGCGGCAGCGCCGCCTCGTAGGCAGGTCGGAGCGCCTCCACCACATCCTTGAACTTCGCCGGCACCTCGGTGCCGTTGTTGAGCGCGTCCACCGCGAACGTGACCGCGCCGCAGCGCTGATGGCCCATCACCACGACCAGCGGTGTGACGGCTTCCTCGGCTCCGTACTCCACCGCGCCCTGGATCAGGCCGTCGTTCGTCTGCGCCGCGGTCCGGACCACGAACAGGTCGCCGACCCCGAGATCGAACACGATCTCCGGTGGCACCCGTGAGTCGATGCAGGAGAAGACCGTGGCGAGCGGGTGCTGCCCTGCCGCCACCGCCATCCGGCGGGCCACGGTCTGGTGAGGATGGGTCAGCTGACCCGACACCCAACGGTCGTTGCCCTCGATCAGCCGGCGCAGCACCAGCTCCGGGTCGGTCGACTCCTCGTCAGGTGACCCGTGCGCCTGGCGGACCTCCCAGGTCGGGCGGCCGGTGGCGGCTTGCACCGGGCCGCCGAGCGCGGGGGTGGCAGCCAGCGCGGCGGCGCCGCCGATCAGGAACCGGCGTCGGGTCGGCACGGGCGCGGGGGTCGATTGGGACACGATCCGATCAGTCACTGGCTGCTCCGATGACGTGGGCTTCACCGCACTCATGCGCAGATCATCGCCGCGAAGCACGGCCTGCCACGCCCGACGCGCCCGACGCACGCGCGTATACGTCGCAGGATCGCACTCAAGGTGCAGCGTGCCACGCCCGTCCGCGATCCACGATCGCTCCACGCCCGTCCGCGATCCACGATCGCTCCACGCCCGTCCGCGATCCACGATCGCTCCACGCCCGTCCGCGAGCGCGGAGCCGATTCCAGGGCCGGCAACGGCCCGAGCCCTCGGATCGTCGATCTCCCACGGACCGATCGCATATCTCCTGTGGATCCCCATCCTCTGGAATGGTCGGCATGAGGTCGACGAGCAGGGAGCCGACGTGGCTCTGATTCAGGGGAGCGAGCGGGCGACGCTGGCCCAAGCCGCGCTCTACTTCGCGGATGAGAAGGCCGAAGCGACAGGGGCCTTCAACCTCGCGGTACGCGTGGAGGTCCGGGGCCGGATCGCGGCGGCGGACCTGGCCGCCGCCTGTCGGCGGCTGGTGGCCGCAACGCCGGCCCTTCGGGTGCGGATGGGCATCGACGCCTGGACCGGGGAGATCGTCTACGGCTTCTCGGATGACGAGCCCGAGATCGAGATGCTCGCCGAGCCGGTGGACGACGCCGAGACCTTCATCGCGGCGCGGACCATGCGGCCGTTCGAGGTGGACGACGGCCCGCTGGTGCGGTTCCTCGTGCTGCCGGTGGCTCCCGGGCACACGACGGTGGTCCTGATCGTCCACCATCTCAGCTACGACTGGATCAGCCACCGCCTCCTCGCCGAGCAGCTGAGCACGGCCATCGCCGGCGCCGTGACGCCGGCCTCGCCTGACGAGTACGTCCGCCTGGTCCGCCGGGTTCGCGCGGCCGAGGAGTCCGCCCTCACCGAGGACCGCGACTACTGGTACGACCGGATCCCGCCAGCGGCGATGGTCGCCCCGTTCCCGCGCGAGGGCGCCCCCGACACGGTGCTGCGGCGGATCATCACCGCGGATCCGGCCGCCGCGGCAGGCATCAGCGCGTGCGCCGGCTCCGTCGGCATCAGCGTATTCAAATTGGTCTCGGCGGCGGTGCACCACGCCTTGCCGGTGCCGCACAGCGGCGTGACCGCGCTCGGCGCGGCCGCGTCCCAGCGGCTCGCCGGCGAGGCCGCGGTGGTGGGGTGTTTCATCAACGAGGTGCCGCTGCCCGCGCGTCGGGAGGCCGGTGAGACAGTCGTCGACCTGGCTCGGCGGGAGCACGCGAGATGGTCCGACGATCTGCGGCGGCGCCACTACTCCTTCGCCGACCTCGCCGCGCACGTGCGCCGCGGCGGGGGTGCGGTGGAGGCACTGAACCAGGTGATGATCTCCTACCGCAGCCAGCAGCAGTCCGTCGAGCGCGCCTTCGCGGGTGTGACGTGCACGGCAGAGCTCGACGTTCCCAACTACGCCGCCAAGACCCCGCTGTCGGTGCGCTTCTTCGAGGACGGTGGCGGCCTCGGCTGCGAGGTGCAGTGGAGCGGGCACCTGTCGGCGCGGTCCGGCGAGCGGTACACGGAGCGCCTGGCCGAGTCACTCGCACAGTGCGCCGGAACCGCGGTGCGGATTGAGGAGGCCTCATGAACGGGATGAGTGGAACAACCGGGACGAGCGGGAACCAGAACGAGGATCTGATACCCCTCGGCGACACCGGGTGGCAGGTGTGGCGACACGTGGAGCTGCGCTCTGCCGGGTTCCCGTCGGCCATCGTCGAGCCGCTGGCCGACGACGAGCTGCTGGCGGCCGCGGCCGCCGAGGACTCCGAAGCTCCGGTGTCGGACGCGCTGGCCCGGGAGTACGACCGCGCCATCGCACGGATGGAGACGGCGCTCCGGACGGCTGCGGCGGACCCGATGCTCCGCGAAGCGGTCGCGTGGCAGAACCCCGCCATGCTCCGCGACTGCGTGGACAAGGTCGCCACCCGATCCAAGGCCCAGCCGGCACGGCAGCGCCGACGGGAGCTCAAGGTCGCCACATACCTCCAGCGCTACGGCTTGAAGAACGAGACCATCGGCTTCTTCGGACCGCACTGCTGGGGTCGATGGTGCGAGGACACGACCGGGATGACGGTCCGGCCCGGTGACCGGCTGCTGCGCCGACGCCAGGCGTACTTCGAGCACTGGGCCGTCGAAGCGGTGGCCCGGGCGCTCGCCGCCGATCCGCGGGTGCGGGTGTCCCTCAAGCCGCGTCGCTCGGAGGCCGACGCCCTGCTGGGCGACGGCAGTGTCCGCAGGCCGCGCGGCCCGGTGCGCAAGCTCACCGCCGCGGAGGCCGAGGTCTTCGACCTGTGTGATGGGGCCACGACGATCCTTGAGATCGAGCGGTCGGTCCCGGGCTACGCCGAGCGGACCGGCGAGAGCGTGTTGGCTGTCGTCGACCGGCTCAGCGCAGAAGACCTGCTGGTATGCGAACTTCCGCTTTCCGTAGGCGAGTTCCGCGAGCAGGAGCTGCGCGGCGAGCTCCTGGCGGTGGCCGACACGGCGGCCCGCGAGGAGGCGCTCGGCCTGCTGGACGAGGTGCTCGCCGCCCGCGAGGCCGTGACCGAGGCGGCGGGCGACGCCGACTCGGTGTTCAAGGCCATGGAACGGCTCGACGAGGTCTTCGAGCGGGTGACCGGGCAGGACCCGGCACGCCGGGCGGGGCAGGCCTACGGCGGTCGGCGCGTGGTGTACGAGGACACGGTCCGCGACACCGCAGTGGCGCTGGGGACCGACCTGCTCGGACAACTCGCCGCGCCGTTGGGCCTGTTGCTCGACAGTGCGCGCTGGTTCGTCGGCCAGGTGGGCGAGGCGTACGGCAGGCGCCTTATGCAGGTGTACGAGAGGCTCCGCTCGGTCTCCGCGGACGGCGAGGTGTCGCTGAACGCCGTCCTCAACGCGATGACACCTGATCTGGTCTACTCGTTCCAGGACCTCGCGCCGCCGGTCGCGGCGGTCGTCCCGGAGCTCCAGCGGCGCTGGGCGGAGATCCTTGCGGTCCCGGACGGCGTCCGCCGCCACCAGGTGTCGGCCGCCGACCTGGCCGGCCGTGTGCGTGAGCTGTTCCCGGCCTGCGAGCCGCCGTGGTCGTCGGCGGTCCACCAGTGTCCGGACATCATGATCACCGGCCGCGACCCGGAGGCGATCGCCGCCGGCGACTACGAGTTCGTCCTCGGAGAGCTGCATCTGGCGATCAACACGCAGGACAGCCCGGCTGGGATCGCGCAGTGCCCGGACCCCGGCCGGTTCGCCGCGACGGACGCGGCCGACCGCCGGACGCCGCGCGTGCTCCCGCTGCCCGCACGGGAATCCCCGGCGGTCAACTCCCGCACGTACCCTCCGGTGCTGGTCGGCCCGCAGGACCTGGTGTGGACCATGCATGCCCGTAACACCGGGACGACGGGCCGGGTCATCCCCGGCGCGTCCATGACTGTCCACCGCGATGGTGAGCGTCTGATCGTCAAGTCCCCCGAGGCGCCGGACCTGGACATCCTGGAGGTGCTGGGGGAGTACCTGTCCGGCGCCGCCATGAACGGCTTCAAACCGCTGCCGTCGGCCGCATACCGTCCCCGCGTCACGATCGACCGGCTCGTGATCTCCCGCGAGTCCTGGAGCATCGGCGTCACCGAACTGGCCTGGGTGCGGCGTTCCGACCGCGTCGAGCGGCATCGGGCCGCAGTGCGCTGGCGCGACTCGGTGGGGCTGCCGCGGCGCGCCTTCTACCGGGTCGCGGTGGAGGCCAAACCGATCTACGTCGACTTCAGCAGCATCGCGTTGGTGGAGTTGCTCGCCGCCGCGGTCCGGAGCGCGGCCGAGGACGATCCCGCGTCCCGGGTCTCGTTCTCCGAGATGCTGCCTGACCTGTCCGGACACTGGCTCCGCGACGGCGCGGGCGCGGCCTACGCGTCCGAGCTGCGGCTCGTCGCGATCGACGGCGCCGGCGCGTAACTCCCAGCCGGCGATGGCGACATCAGACTCACCGCTACCCCTGACCTAAGGACACGACACATGAACACCGCATCAGACCTGACGTCCAACGAGCCCACCGCCGAGCTGTTCGCACCGCAGGTCGCGGAGGTCTTCCAGGAGGTCCTCGGCGGCGACGCACCCGTGAACGGCGAGAGCGACTTCTTCGAGCTCGGTGGGAACTCGATGCTCGGCGCGCGCCTGGTCGCCCGGCTGCGCCAGGTCTTCGACGTCAAGGTGACGATCCGCGACGTCTTCCGGGCCAGGACGGTCGACGGCGTGGCCGAGGCCGTGGCCGTTCGAACCGCTCAGGGCTAGGGCACCGCCGGACACTGGAGACAGGTACGCGAATGACCTCAGCATCGCAGGGGTGGGACCGACTCGGCGGGGGCGGCCAGGGCGCCCTGGTCCTGGCCGTCGACTTCGACGGAAGCACCCGCCAGGAGGCCACCTTCCGGGACCTGGCCCGACTGCTGCCCGATCGGCTGGACGTGTGGCACGCGGTCCCGCCGACAGCGGATCTCGAGCACGCCGACCAGTACCTGGCCTGGTGGCTGGAGACCCTGCCGCGCTCCGGCGAGCGCGTCTCGGCGGTCCTCGGCTACTGCGCGGGCGGCGTGTACGCGGCGGCGCTGTCCGACGCGATCGAGCTCAGGCAGGAGGTTCGGCCCGAGGTCGTCCTCTTCAACCCGGGATCGCCGAACACGGCGACCCTCAGCCGCGATCTGTTCGGCGCGTTGGGGTCGATGACCGCGCTGAACGAGGACGAGCGGCAGCGGTTCCGGCAGCGCGCGGAGGAGATCGTCGAGCACTGCGCCGGCGACTTCGCGGCGCTGGCCGACGAGTTCTGCGCCGTCTACGTCGACGCCAGCCGGATCGCGTTCGAGCGGTGGGGCATCGAAGGCGAGGTCGGCGACGAGCTCATGGGTCTGTTCCGCGCCTACACGCGCTACCTGTCGGCGGCGCGCCAACTGGAGCGCCGGCCGCGGTGGGTGGACGCGTTGTCCCTCAACTCGGCTGACCACGAAGGCGGTTTCACGGGTCGTGAGACCTCGTTCGACAGCAGCCGCGCCGATCTGCTGCGCAGCCCGGCCGTCGCCGCCGCCGTCACGGCCACGCTCACGGTCAGCAGCTGAAAGGCCATCACCATGTCAACCCGAACCATGTCATCCCGACTTCCGACGGACGTGCGGCGAACGGTCCCCGAGCTGTTCGCTGAGCAGGTCCGCGCGACTCCCGACGCGGTCGCCGTCGTCCATGACGGCCGCGAGCTGACCTACCGGGAACTCGACGACAGGGCGGCCCGGCTCGCCGGAGTGCTCGCCGCCAAGGGCGTGGGGCCCGGCGCGCTCGTCGCCGTGATGCTCGACAGGTCGACCGACATCGTCGCCGCGCTGCTCGCGGTGCTGAAGACCGGCGCCGGGTACGTGCCGATCGCCATCGACGACCCGGCCCGGCGAATCGCGCACGTCCTCGCCGACTCCGCCGCGCCGATCGTGGTGGCGTCGGGCGAGGCCGCTCGCACCGTGCTCGCCGGCACCGACACCGGGGCCCGCGTCCTGCACCTGGAATCTCCGGAGACCGAAGGACTGCTGGACGCCTGCGACCCGGCTGGATCGGTGTACTCGGCGTTCTCGACATCCGCGGCCCCGCCGCCCGAAGACGACAGCACCGCCTACGTGATCTACACGTCCGGCTCCACAGGCATGCCCAAGGGCGTCGTGATCGAGCACGGAGCCCTGAACACCTACCTCGACTACGCGCGCACGCACTACCCCGCCGCGGCCGGCCGGACCCTGCTGCATTCCTCGGTCTCCTTCGACCTGGCCGTGACGAGCATCTTCCCCCCGCTGATCGCCGGCGGATCGGTCGAGGTCGTCGATCTGGTCTCGCTGGCCGACGGCGGTGCCCTTCCGCCGGGATTCCGCAAGCCGAGCTTCCTCAAGGTCACGCCGTCGCACCTGGCGCTGCTGCGTCGGCTGCCCGGTGAGTGTTCGCCGAGCGAGCAACTGGTGATCGGCGGCGAGGCCCTGCTCGGCGCGGCGGTGGAGGCATGGCGGGCGGCACACCCCGGGGTGAGCGTCGTCAACGAGTACGGCCCCACCGAGGCGACCGTCGGCTGCTGCGTGTACGTGGTCGAACCCGGTCGCCGGTTGGAGCCGGGAGCCGTGCCGATCGGGCGCGCCATCGAGGGCACCCGGCTGTACGTCCTCGACGACGCCCGGCGGCCCGTCCCCGATGGCGAGATCGGCGAACTGTTCATCGGCGGGGCCCAGTTGGCGCGCGGATACCTGAACCGTCCGGCGCTCACCGCAGAGCGGTTCATCGACGATCCGTTCGGCGAACCGGGCCCGGGGAGGACGTACCGCACCGGCGACCTGGTCCGGACGCGGCCGGACGGCGAGCTCGAGTACCTGGGCCGGGCCGACGACCAGGTGAAGGTCAACGGCTACCGGGTCGAGCTCGGCGAGATCGAGGCGGCGCTCGCGGGGTCCCCGCTGGTGGACCGGGCCGCCGTGGTGCCGAGCCCGGACGACGCCGGCAACACCCGGCTCACGGCCTACGTCGTGGGCGCGGCCCAAGCCGACGTCGACGCCGTCGAGTTGCGCCGGTTCCTGGCGAAGACGCTGCCCCAGTACATGGTCCCGGCCGTCTTCGTACCGATGGCCGATCTCCCGCTCACGGCCAACGGGAAACTCGACCGCGCGGCGCTACCCGGGCCGGAGACGGCCGAGCCCACCCGGTCCGGGGTCGGGCCGATGACCCCGGAGCAGGAACTGCTCTGCCGGATCATCGGGGAGACCGTCGGCGCCGAGGAGGTCGGTATCGACGACGACTTCCTCGCCCTGGGCGGCACGAGCATCGCCGCCGCCCGCGTGGTCACCCGCGCCCGCAAGGCCGGACTGCAGGTCGGTCTGATGGACGTGCTGCGCAAGCGCACCGTCCGGGACATCCTCGCCGACTGACCGGTCCCCGGTCTCCCGTTCAAGGAACAGGACTCTCCATGCTCCGCACTGAAGGCAGCACGCTCGGCGGCGTGCCCGCCGACGTTCACGACAACGGCCACACCGCCGCACTGGTCTACGATCTCGCCACCGTCGAGGATCCCCTGGAGTGGGTCACCGCCCACCGGGAGCCGCTGCGCGCCGCGCTCCGAAGCAGCGGGTTCGTCCTGCTGCGCGGCGCCGCGGGCGATGTCGGGGCGTTCCACGAGGTGGTCAGCGCGGTGGGCGGCGACCTGCTCGAGTACACCGAGCGCTCCACCCCGCGCAGCGCGGTCAGCGGCAACATCTACACCTCCACCGAGTACCCCGCCGACCAGGCGATCCCGATGCACAACGAGAACTCCTACGCGAGCCGTTGGCCGCAGCTGCTGTTCTTCTCCTGCCAGACCCCGCCCGCGACCGGCGGCGCCACCCCGATCGCCGACAGCCGGTCGGTGCTCGCCCTGCTGCCCGCGGATCTGCGGGCGCGCTTCGCCGACGGCGTCGTCTACACCCGCACGTACCGCGACGGGCTCGGCCTGAGCTGGGAGGAGGCGTTCCAGACCGCCGACCGCGGAGCGGTCGAGCAGTACTGCACCCGCCACGGCATCGAGTTCGAGTGGGTCGAGGACGGGCTGCGCACCCGGCACCGCCGGCCGGCCACCGCCCGGACCGCGCACACGGGTGAGGAGGTCTGGTTCAACCAGGCCAACCTGTTCCACGTCTCGAGCCTGGAGCCCGAGGTGCGCGAGGCCCTGCTCGGGGTGTACGAGGAGGCCGACCTGCCCCGCAACGCCTACCTCGCGGACGGCGGTTCGATCACCGATGAGGACCTGATGACGATCGCGTCGGTCTACGACCGCGTCGCGCTGGCGCTGCCGTACGGGCAGGGCGACGTCCTGATGATCGACAACATGCTGATGGCTCACGGCCGCGAGCCGTACACCGGCGACCGCCGGATCCTCGTCGCGATGAGCTGACCGGTCGCGACACCCCGACAAGAAGGAGGAAGCCATGGCCGACGGCCATGAGGCGCAGTTCAAGGTAGTCGTCAACCACGAGGAGCAGTACTCCGTCTGGGCCGCGGACCGGCCGAATCCGCCGGGGTGGTTCGACGAGGGGACGGCGGGTTCGAAGCAGGACTGCGTCAAGCACATCGAGCAGGTGTGGACGGACCTGCGGCCGCGCAGCCTGCGCGACCGGATGGCCGCTGCGGCGGACGCCTGATCCTGTGATCTTCTGAGCGAGGCTGATTGGTGATGGCGATGAATCAACGGTTCCGGCCGACCCCCGAGCAGTTCCCCGAGGCCGATCTGGATGCGGATGGTCTGGACAGCGTCCTCGACCGGTACCTTCCGGACACGGTCGTGGACATCTATGCCCTGTCGCCGCTGCAGGCGGGGATCCTCTTCGAATCGACGCACCGCCCGGGCAACGGGAACTACTTGACCCAGACGGTGTTCGAGATCCGGGGCCGGCTTGACACCGAGGCGTTCATCGCCGCGTGGCGGTACGTCATCGATCGGCACCCGATCCTGCGGACGACCTTCGTCACGGACGGCGTCACGCACCCCGTCCAGGTCGTCCACCGGGGCTTCCCGCTGCCGCTGCGGACCCTGGACTGGCGCGGCCGCGATGACGAGGCGATACACGCGGCGACGACCCGGCTGCTCCTCGACCGGCGCCACCGCGGCATGGACCTGGCCGCCGCGCCGCCGCTGGCCTTCGACCTGATCCGGCTCGACGGCGAACGCCGGCTGCTCGCCTGGCACCAGCACCACATCCTCATGGACGCCTGGAGCGGATCCATCGTCCGGGGCGAACTCGGCGCGGCCTATTCCGCGTTGGCCGCGGGCTCGCTCCCCGACCTTCCCGAGCCAGTGCCGTTCGGCCGCCACGTCGAGTGGCTGCGGCGGCGCGACGAGCAGGCCGACGAGGACTTCTGGGCGGGCCTGCTGGGCGGTTTCGACTCGCCGACGACGCTGCCGTTCATCGCCGCTGCCGCGCGCGAGGCGAGTTCGAGCAGCGCGTCGGTCGTCCGCACCGTCTCCCCGGCCCTCACCCAGCAGGTGGCCGAACTCGCCCGGCGCCACCACTGCACCGTCCACACGGTGGTGCAGGGCGCCTGGGCGATCGCGCTGAGCCTGTACAGCGGACAGCGGGACGTGTGCTGGGGCACCATCCTCTCCGGCCGCTCCGCGGACCAGGCCGACCTGGAGCGGATCGTCGGCCTGCTGATCAACACGGTGCCGGCCCGGGTCACGGTCGATGCCGACGCGGTCGTCGCGAACTGGCTTGCGGCGCTGCACTCCTCCCTCAACGGGATGCGCAAGGCGGAGCACATCGGCATCGCCCGTATCCAGCGGCACACCTCGGTGCCCAGCGGGACGCCGCTGTTCGAGAACCTGTTCCAGTTCGTCGACCTCCACCAGGATGCCGATGCGGAGGCCACCGGGCTCGATCTGCAGGTCATCCGGAGCTACGAGCAGACCGGATTCCCGCTGGACCTCAGCGTGGTGGCCGGCGACGAACTGCTGCTCCACCTGACCTACGAGCCCTCGCGGGTGAGCGCGGCCGACGCGGAACGCGTCCTGGGGGTCTACGAGTTGATCCTCGGGCAGCTGGCCGAGCGGCCCGAGGCCCGCATCGGCGAGCTCGAGGTCCTCACCGCCGCCGACCGCCGGGAACTGCTCGACTGGGGTCTGGGCACCCTGGGCAGCACCGTCGAGACCACGGTGCCAGAGCTCTTCGCCGCCATCCTGCCCACCGTCTCCGACGCGACGGCCGTCGTCGGGGTGGACCGGACCATGACCTACGCCGAACTCGATGACGGCTCCAGCCGGTTGGCCCGGGTGCTGCGCGCGCGGGGCGTGGGGGCCGACACCGTCGTCGGGGTCGCGATTCCCCGGTCGGCCGCCCTCATCATGGTGCTGCTCGCGGTGTTCAAGGCCGGTGGCGCGTACCTGGCGCTCGATCCGGTCGCGCCGCCGGAGCGCAACCGGCTGCTCGTCGGTGACAGCGGGGCCGAGGTCATCGTGGCCACGACCGAGTCGCTGGCCGGGATCGGTGCGGCGGCGCAGGGACGCAGGGTCGTCGTGCTCGACGACCCCGAGGTCCGGGCACTGCTCGCCGCGGAATCCGCCGAGGCGTTGGCGACGGCCGCGCATCCGGACTCGTTGGCGTTCGTGACCTTCACCTCGGGTTCGACCGGGGTCCCGAAGTGCGTCGGCATCACCCACCGCAACATCGTCCGGCTGGCGCACCGGCAGACCTACCTGTCGTCCGGCCCCGGATACACCGCCCTGCACACCGTCCCGCTCGCCTTCGACGTCTCCCTGGAGGAGATCTGGGTTCCGCTGGTCAACGGCGGCACCGTCGTCGCGCCCGCGCCCGGGCGGCTGGACGTTCCCGAGATCGCGGCGCTGATCCGGGAGCACTCGATCACCAGCTTCAGCCCCACCACGGGGCTGTTCCACCAGATCGCCGAGCAGGACATGGCGGCGTTCACCGGCCTGCGGCAGCTGCTCATCGGGGGCGACGTCGCGTTGCCCGCGCCCTGTGCGAGCGTCGTCCGCGCCCATCCGGAACTGACCCTGATCAACGCCTACGGCCCGACCGAGAACACCTGCGTCACGACCGCGGCGGTGCTCGGCCCCGAGCAGGGGCCGCGGGTGTCGATCGGTGGTCCGATCTCGGGGACGTCGGTGTATGTGGTGGATGAGAACTTCGATCCGGTGCCGGTGGGTGTGGTGGGGCAGTTGTGTACGGGTGGTGCGGGGGTGTCGCGGGGGTATCTGAATGATCCGGGCTTGACGGCGGTGCGGTTTGTGCCGGATCCGTTCAGTGCGGTGGCGGGTGCGCGGATGTACTGCACGGGTGATGCGGTGCGGTGGCGTGCCGATGGGCAGTTGGACTTCGTGGGTCGGATCGATCGGCAGGTGAAGGTCCGTGGTTTCCGGATCGAGCCGGGTGAGGTGGAGGCGCGGTTGATCGCGCATCCGGAGATCGCCGAGGCGGTGGTGGTGGCGCATGCCGACGGGGGCCACAAGCGTCTGGTGGCGTACCTGGTGGTGCGCGGTGGTGTCGAGGTGCCGGTGTCGGTGCTGCGGGCCCATGTGGGGCAGGCGTTGCCGGAGTACATGGTGCCGCAGGCGTTCGTGGTGGTGGAGCGGATCCCGTTGACCGCCAACGGCAAGGTCGACCGCGACGCGCTGCCGGCCCCCTCGCCCGCGGAGGCGGCCGAGGACGGCGGTGCCCGTCGTGCCCCGGGTACCGAGGCCGAGAAGGTGCTGGCGGAGGCGTGGTGCCAGGTGCTCGGCCTGGCCGAGGTGGGAATCGACGAGAACTTCTTCGAGCTCGGCGGCGACTCGATCATGGCGATCCGAGTGGCCTCCAAGGTCCGCCAGGCCGGCGTGATCCTCAGCTCCGGTGATGTGTTCGACCATCAGACCATCGCGGAGCTCGCCGAGGCCGCCGGGGCCGGTGGCGCGCCGGTGCGGGCGCAGCAGGGGCCGGTGACCGGCGAAGTCCCCCTGACTCCGATCCAGCACTGGTTCCTCCAAACCCACGGCCCCGAAAGCCACTTCAACCAGTCGAAGTTGCTGCGCTGGCACGACAAGGCCGACCCCGAGGCGCTGCGCGACGCGCTGTCCGCGCTGGCCGGCCACCACGACGCGCTGCGGCTGCGGCTGGAGGAACGCGACGGCCGCTGGCACCAGTACCTCGCACCGGTCGACGACACCGACCTCCTCGAGATCATCGACGCTTCGGCGTGGCCGCAGGCCCAGCGCGAGGAACTGGCCGAGGCGGCCGGGGCGCGGGCCCAGGCGGGCCTCGACCTCGTGACCGGCCCGATGATGCGCGCGGTCCTCTTCGACCACGGCGGGACCGCGCCGGACGAACTGCTGATCGTCGTCCACCACATGGCGGTCGACATCGTCTCCTGGAGCTTCCTCGTCGGCGATCTGGCCGCCGCGTACACGAGCGCCGTGCGCGGCGAGCCCGTCGAACTGCCGAGCAAGACCACGTCGTTCAAGGAATGGGCGGAGCACCTGCAGCGGTACGCGGCCGGCCCGGCGTTCCAGAAGGACGCGGAGTACTGGACCCAGGCCCGCAGCCGGACCACGCCGCTGCCCCGCGACGCGGCTTCCGGGTCGGACCCGGCGGGGACCGGCCGGGTGGTGGTCGAGCTGGACCTTGCCGAGACCGACGCGTTCCGCGCCGCGACGAGGCGCACCACCGGCCGGATCACCGCCGCCGAACTGCTGCTCGTCGCGGCCGTCCCGGCGCTGCACGACTGGGTGGGCGGCGGCGCCGTGGCCCTCGACGTCGAGATCCACGGGCGCGAGGCGTTCGCCCGCGACCAGGACGTCGCCCGGACCGTCGGCTGGTTCACCGCCGTCCATCCGATGACCCTGCACCTCACGGCTGGTGACAGCCTCGGCTCCTACGTGGCGCAGGTGCGGGACCAGACCCAGGCGATGCCCAACCGCGGCATGGGCTACGGCGTCGCCCGCTACCTCGCCGGCCCCGAACTCGCCGCGGCGGTCAGCTCCGACGCGGAGATCGGCTTCAACTACATCGGCGAGGCGGGTGACGCACCCGGCGACGGCAGCTTCCCCTTCACGGACCTGCCCCGCACGCTCGGGTCGGAGGCGCCGGCGGACTTCGCGAGCTCCTATCCGCTGGAGGTCATGGCCGGGATCATCGACGGCCGGCTCCAGGTGACGTGGCTGTACGCGGCCGACGCCTTCGACCGTCAGACCGTGCGGTCCGTCGCCGAGAACCACCTCCGGGAACTGCGGCGCTTCGTGAACCAGATCTCGCTCTGGGACGCGGACCAGGCCGAGCCCGAGGAGTGGCTGCGGCGCATCCATCCGAAGACGCCGCTGCTGATCGGACCGATGGTGCGCTACCGCGTGCCCGGTCTGAGCGTCGCCACGATCACGGATGGCGAGATCACGGCGTGGGGGAGCGGCGTGACCGCGGCCGGCGGCTCGGTCCCGGTGACCGAGCACACGGTCTTCCAGGTCGGGTCGGTGGCGAAGCACCTCGCCGCCATCGCGGTGATGCGGCTCGCCCGCGACGGTGTGCTCGGGCTCGACACCCCCGTGAACGAGCTGCTGCTCGAGCAGCGCGTCGACACGCTGGACCCGGCCCAGCCGGTGACGGTCCGTCATCTGCTGTGCCACAGCGCGGGACTGAGCTCGGACGAGGACGCGGAAGGGCCGCTCGTCGCCGTCAGCCGACCGGCGGGCTCCCACTACGAGTACAGCCTCGCGAACTACACGCTGATCGAGCGGATCATCGCCGACGTCACCAACCTCGCGTTCCCGAAGGCGCTGAGGACTCTGGTACTCGATCCCCTGGGCATGGACGACACGGTGTTCCTGCCCGAGTTCCCCACCGGGGCAGGGGACGCCGTCGCCGTCGGGCACACCGCGACCGGGCGCCGCTACGGGCGCGGTCGGCGTCCCGCCCACGCGGCGGCGGCCGAACTCGTCTGGATGTCCGCCTCGGACCTGGCCCGGGTCGGTCTCGAGCTCCACCGCGCGCTGACGCAGGACCGGGGAGCCGTGCTCAGCCGTTCGGACATCGAGCAGATGCTCGACGGACTGCGGACCGGTTACGGGCTCGGCACCTCCGTGAAGACCGTGGCGGGCAGGCGGTGGATCGGACACCCCGGCGACGGTCCGGGATTCCGCAGCGTCTACGCCGTGGATCCGGTGTCCGGCCACGGCTTGGTGATCCTCGCCAACGGCGACGGCGCCACGCCGCTGCTCGAAGATCTGCTCGCCGAACTGCGGGTCGACCTGGTGATGCGCGCCCAGGGCCCGCTCATGACTTGGGACAGGGGATAGCCCGATGACCGGTGTCGAAAGCGTCGCGAGCCGGGAGCTCCGGGTCGGCGGCAAGACGATCGACCTCGCCGCCAGGCTCGCCCGGCGCGCGATCCCGCGCCGGGCGGGCGCGGACGCCGTGCTCTCGCCGATCCAGCGCGGAGTCTGGGCGGCCGGGCAGCTGGCCGCCGACGAGGGCCTCTACACCATGACCGAGCTGTCGTGGCTGCGCGGAGCGCTGGATCACGAAGCCCTCCGGCAAGCCTTCACGGACCTCGCACGGCGCCACGAGACGCTGCGGACGACCTTCGCCGGCGAGGACCCGCCGCGCCAGTCGGTCGCCCCTCAGGCCTCGGCGGCGGTCGACTTCGAGGTCATCGACCTGAGCGCCGACGGCGGAGCAGCCCGCGAGCACGCAGTGGGGGCGCTGACACGCGAAGGCGCCCGCCCGTTCGACCTCGCCGGCGGGCCGCTGTGGCGGGTCCGGCTGGCCCGCACCGCGGCGGACGAGCACCTGCTCCTGCTGGCCATGCACCACCTGATCGGTGACGAGTGGTCACTCGGCGTCCTGCATCGTGAGCTCGACGCCTGCTACACGGCCCGGGTGACCGGCGCCCCGGTCGAGCTTCCGGCAGTCCCCGTCCAGTACGGCGACTATGCCGAGTGGCAGGCGGCCCGCCTCGACTCCGAGCCGGGCGAGCGCGATCTCGGGTACTGGCGCGATGCGCTCGCGGGCATCCCCCACGTGCTGGAGCTGCCGACCGACCGGCCGAGGACCTCGGCGCGCTCGCCCAGGGGCCACCGCGCGGAGTGGACGATGTCCGCCGAGCAGAGCCAGCGGTTCCGCGATCTCGCCGCCGCCGCAGGCGCCACGCCGTTCACCGCGATGGTCGCGCTGTTCGCCACGGTCCTGAGCCGGCATTCCGGGCAGTCGGATCTGGTGATCGGCGCCGCGGTCTCCGGCCGCCGGCGCACCGAGACCGAGGGGCTGGTCGGCCTGTTCGCCAACCTGGTGCCGATCCCGGTCCGGCTCGGCGCCGCCGCCACCGTCGAGGACGCCGTGCGGCACACGGCGAGAGCGTTCCTGGGCACCCTGGACCATCAGGACATCACGCTGGAGCGCATCGTCTCCGAGCTGGGCGTGCCCCGCGGTGGCTCGCGGATGCCGCTGTGCCAGGCGGTCGCGGACTGGGTGGACACCGAGGCAGGCGGCTGGTCGCTGGCGGAGGTCGCCGCCGAGCCGGTGCCCGCCGACCTCGGCTCGCTGAAGAACGACCTGATGCTCGTCGGGCTCGGCCGGGGCCCCGTGATCGAGTTCGAACTGATCGGGGAATCTGGGCTGTTCGAACCGGCGACGGTGGGGGTCCTGATGGACCACTTCCGGCAGGCCGTCGAGCAGGCCATCACCGATCCCGCGGCCGCGCCGGCGGGCTTGCGGCTGGACTCGGCCGCTGAAGCCGATCGGATCACCGCGTGGACGGGGTCGGTGCACTGGGACCGATCGACCGGGACCATCGGCGAGCTGTTCGCCGACGCGGCGGCGCGGTACCCGGACGCCGTCGCACTGACCGGGGCCGGTGGCACCTTCGACTACGGCGAGCTCGACGCGCAGACGAACCGGGTGGCCCGGCTGCTACGTGGCCACGGGGTGACCGCGGATTCCGTCGTGGGGATCGCGGTTCCGCGATCGGCGCAGACGGTGGTCGCGTTGCTGGGAGCCCTGAAGGCCGGCGGTGCTTATCTCTTCCTGGACCCGGCCGGACCGGCCGAGCGTGCCGCCGGCTATGCCGCGGCCAGCCGGACCGAGGTCATCGTGGCCACGACCGAGTCGCTGGCCGGGATCGGTGCGGCGGCGCAGGGCCGCACGGTCGTCGTGCTCGATGATCCAGAGGTCCAGGCCGCGCTCGCCGCGGAACCCGCCGATGCGCTGGCGACGGCCGCGCACCCGGACTCGCTCGCGTACGTCAGCTTCACCTCGGGTTCGACCGGGGTCCCGAAGTGCGTCGGCATCACGCACCGCAACATCCTGCGGCTGGCCTACCTGCCCGACTTCCTGGCCCACGGCCGGGATGAGACGTTCATCCAGCTCGCGCCGCTCAGCTTCGACATCTCCGCCATCGAACTGTGGACGAGCCTGCTGCAGGGCGGGCGACTCGTGATGCCGAGGGCAGGGCAGCTGGACATCCCCGAGATCGCGGCGCTGATCCGCGAGCACTCGATCACCAGCCTGGTCACCACGACCGCACTGTTCAACCAGTTCGTCGAGCACGATCTCGAAGCGCTCGCCGGCCTTCGGCAGGTCGCGATCGGTGGCGACGTGGCCATGCCGAGCGCGTTCGCGGCGGCGCTCGCCGATCCGGCGACCCGCGAGGTGGCGCTGGTCCACTGCTACGGCCCGACCGAGAACACCGGTACGACGACCAGCGTCGTCATCAAGGACGCCGTCGATGCGCGGATACCGATCGGTGGTCCGATCTCGGGGACGTCGGTGTATGTGGTGGATGAGAACTTCGATCCGGTGCCGGTGGGTGTGGTGGGGCAGTTGTGTACGGGTGGTGCGGGGGTGTCGCGGGGGTATCTGAATGATCCGGGTTTGACGGCGGTGCGGTTTGTGCCGGATCCGTTCAGTGCGGTGGCGGGTGCGCGGATGTACTGCACGGGTGATGCGGTGCGGTGGCGTGCCGATGGGCAGTTGGATTTCGTGGGTCGGATCGATCGGCAGGTGAAGGTCCGTGGTTTCCGGATCGAGCCGGGTGAGGTGGAGGCGCGGTTGATCGCGCATCCGGAGATCGCCGAGGCGGTGGTGGTGGCGCATGCCGACGGTGGTCACAAGCGTCTGGTGGCCTACATCGTCGTGCGGGGTGGTGTCGAGGTGCCGGTGTCGGTGCTGCGTGCTCATGTGGGGCAGGCGTTGCCGGAGTACATGGTGCCGCAGGCGTTCGTGGTGGTGGAGCGGATCCCGTTGACCGCCAACGGCAAGGTCGACCGCAAGGCGCTGCCGGCGCCGGTCCTGGCGGAGGAGGCCGGTGCGGATCGCCCCCGCCGGGCCCCGCGTACCCGGACCGAGGAGGTGCTGGCGGAGGCGTGGTGCCAGGTGCTCGGTCTGGCCGAGGTGGGAATCGACGAGAACTTCTTCGAGCTCGGCGGCGACTCGATCATGGCGATCCGAGTGGCCTCCAAGGTCCGCCAGGCCGGCGTGACGCTCACCTCCGGTGATGTGTTCGACCACCAGAGCATCGCGGAACTCGCGCAGGCCGCCGGAACCAGTGGCGCCCCGGTGCGGGCGCAGCAGGGACCGGTGACCGGCGAAGTCCCGCTCACCCCGATCCAGCACTGGTTCCTCCAAACCCACGGCCCCGAAAGCCACTTCAACCAGTCGGTGCGGCTGGAGTGCGCCGAGCAACTGGACTCGACGTTGCTGAGCGACGCGCTGTCCGCGCTGGTCGGGCACCACGACGCGCTGCGGCTGCGGCTGGAGGAACGCGACGGCCGCTGGCACCAGTACCTCGCACCGGTCGACGACACCGACCTCCTCGACATCGTCGAGGGCGCCGGCCTGACCGCCGACGAGGCAGAACAGGCGCTGCTGGCCGCCGCCGAAGCCGCCCAGGCGTCCTTCGCTCTCGCCACCGGACCGCTGCTGCGCGCGGTGCTGCTCGAAGCGGACGAAGGCCCCGACCAACTGGTGCTCGTCGTGCACCACTTGGCGGTGGACACCGTGTCCTGGGACATCCTGCTGCAGCACCTCGGTCTCGTCTACGGCCAGCTCGAAGCCGGTCGGCAGCCGAGCCTCCCCGCCAAGACGACCTCGTTCCAAGCCTGGGCAAGCGCGGTCGCCGCCCGAGCCCGATCCGAGGAGTTCGCCCCGGCAGCCGAACACTGGCGTGCGCTCGGCACCATCCACGCGGGCGAACTGCCGCACGGTGAAGGCGCCGGCAGCAACCTGGCCGCCGACGCAAGGACCGTCTCCGGCACCTTGGACAGGGCGGCGACGGAAGCACTCGTGCGCCGATCGGCGGCGGTCCACCGCACCGACATCAAGTCCGTGCTGATGACCGTCCTCGTCCGGACTCTGGCGGACTGGACGGGGAGGCGGGAGTTCCGGATCGACACCGAGGGCCACGGCCGCGACGCCCTGGGCACAGACCTCGACGTGTCGGCCACCGTCGGGTGGTTCACCGCGGTCTACCCGGTGCACGTGCGCCTGCCGGAGGGAGACGACCCGGTCGCTCAACTGCTGGACGTCCACCGGCAGTTCTCCGGACAGCCGGTCGGCGCCGGGTACGGGATGACCAGGTACCTACGCGACGCGTCCGAGCCCTGGACCGCGTCGGACCTCTGCTTCAACTACCACGGGCAACTCAGCTCGGGCTCGGAGGACGGCCTGCTCCGGCGGGCTCGGGGTGAACGCGGCGCGGAGTTCGCGCCCGGTCTCCCGCGCCCCTACCGGTTCGATGTGACGGCGCTCGTCGCGGACGGCGAACTGCGACTGCACTGGGGGTATCCCGGCCGCGAATGGGAGGCGTCCGCCATCCAGGAGCTGGTCGACCGGTTCCTCGGGCACGCCCGCACCCTGGCGATGAGCTGCGGGCTCGGCGCCGACCCGGAGGAGGAAGAAGCACCGTGACACCGCCCCGGACGCCGAATGCCCAAGTCAACGCCCAGGAAGGGACCATGACGAACCTCGTCCGGCTGTCCAAGAGCCAGCAGCAGCTGTGGTTCGCCGAGCAACTCGGTGCGCACCCGGCCGGATACCTCGTCCCACTGCCGCTCCGCTTGGCGGGACCGCTCGACGTCGGCTCGCTGCGCTCCGCGCTGTCGGCCCTCGTCGCACGGCACGAACTGCTGCGGACCTCGTTCCGCCTCATCGACGGCGAGCCGTGCGGCGTCGTGCGGCCGGCCGACCGGTTCAGTCTGGCCACCGAGGACGCCACGGACGCGCCGGACCGCAGGAGCATCGAGGATCACGTGCTCGCCGAGGCGACGGCACCGCTGGACGTCGCCGACGGCCTGCCGATCCGCGCCCGGCTCATCCGCCTGGCCGACGAGCTCCACCTGCTGTTCGTCACCGTCCACCACCTGGCCTTCGACGACTGGTCGCGCAACGTCCTCTACGCCGACCTGGCAGAGCTCTACAACGCCGCCGTCACGGGCCGCGCGGCGAACCTGGCCCCGCTGGAGATCTCGTACGCGCAGTTCGCGGCGGCGCGGGAGGACGAATCCCGGGACGAGAGCAGCTCGGAACACCTCGACTACTGGCGCCGGCAGCTCGCCGGCCTCGACCCGTTCGAACTGCTCCCGGAGCTGCCGCGGCCCGCGCACCGGTCCGGTGCCGGGGACGTCACCGGCTTCGTGATCCCGCGTCCGGAAGCCGAGCGGCTTGCCGGACTCGGCCGGTCCGTGGGCGCCACACCCGCCATGGTGCTGTTCGCGGCGTGCCAGATCGTGCTCCGGCAGTACACCGGCCGCGACGACGTGACCGTGGGCACCGCCGCCGCGGCACGGGAAGCGGCCGAGACGGCCTCGATGATCGGCCCGCTCCTCACCATGCTGGTGCTGCGCGGTGACACCTCCGGTGATCCGACCTTCGCCGAATCGGTCGAGCGGATGCGGGACCTCGTGCTCGATGCCTTCGAACACGCGCAGGTCCCGTTCCCGCTGCTCGTCGAGGAACTCGCCCCCGAGCGCGACCCTTCCAGGACACCCCTGTTCCAGATCATCGTCGGCTACGGCAGCGGCCGCCGCTTCGCGCCCGACCTGGCCGGGCTGACCGTCACCGAACTGCCGGTGCCGGGCGTGGGATCCAAGTACGACCTCGGCATCTGGTTCGACCACCGCGTGGACGGCGCGATAGCCGTGGACGTCGCCTGGGACGTCAGCCTGTACCGGCCCGAGACGATGCGCCGGTTCGCCTCGCACCTGGAAACCGTCCTCTCCCAGGTCGCCGAGGACGCCCAGCGTCGGATCGGCGACCTGTCACCGGACTCCGAGGCCCGACGAACCCTGGCGCGGTTCTCGGCGGGACCCGACAGGCCCGCGTCCCAGACCGCTCTGCACGAGCGCTTCTCCGCCCAGGCCGGTGAGACACCGGACGCCGTCGCGCTGGTGCTCCCGGACGGCACGGCGACCACCTTCGCCCAGCTGAACCGGCAGGCCAACCGGATCGCGCACCGTCTGCGCGCCTCGGGCGTCGGCCCGGAGACGCTGGTGGGCGTCCGCGCGGAACGTTCGATGGAGCTGGTGGCCGCCCTGTACGGCGTCCTCAAAGCCGGGGGCGCCTATGTCCCCCTCGACCCCGAGCATCCGCGGGACCGCCTCGCCGATCTCCTCGAGGACACGGCCATGCCGGTGATCCTGACCCAGGGGCGGATCACCGAAGCGCTCCCGCCCACGAACGCGCTGATCCTCGACCTCGACGATCCGGCGCAGTGGGCCGCCTGGCCGGACAGCGACCCGGCCGCACCCTGCGACCTCGACAATGTCGCCTACACCATCTCCACATCGGGCTCGACCGGGCGTCCCAAGAGCGTGGTGCTCTCCCACCGCAATGCGGTCGAGCGGCTGGACTGGTTGCAGGCGAGGTACCCGCTGCAGCCCGACGACGCCTTCCTGCAGCGCTCCTCGCTGAGCTTCGACGCCTCGGTCCTGGAGTTCTTCTGGCCGCTGACCGTCGGCGCGCGCCTGGTCCTCCCCAGCCGCGACGGCCACAAGGACACCGGCTACCTTCGCGACCTGATCCGGAGCCAGGGCGTCACCGCAGCCCAGTTCGTGCCGTCCATGCTGAGCGTTCTCCTCACCGAGCGCGGTATCGAGGAATGCACGACACTGCGGCTCGTCGTGGCCTGCGGCGAAGAAGTACCCGTCGCCACGGCGCAGGAGCTCCTTCGCAAACTCCCGGGCTGCGAGCTGTACAACGGCTATGGCCCGACCGAGGCCACGGTCTGCGTGAACTGGTGGCAGTGCACGCCCGAAACGCTGGCCGACCTGAGCGTGGTGCCGCTCGGAACGCCGTTCGGCAACACCGCCACCCACATCCTGGATGCCGATCTGCGGCCGGTACCGCCGGGCGCCGTGGGCGAGTTGTTCATCGGCGGCACGGGCGTGGCCCGCGGCTACCTGAACCGCCCCGGCCTGACCGCCGAACGGTTCCTCCCCGACCCCTTCTCCGCCCGCCCCGGCGCACGGCTGTACCGCACCGGGGATCTGGTACGGCTGCGCCCCGACGGCGAGAGCCTGGACTTCCTCGGACGGGCCGACCACCAGGTGAAGGTCCGCGGATTCCGCATCGAACTCGGTGAGATCGACGCGACCCTGTGCGCGCACCCCGACGTCCGGGAATGCGCGACGACGGTTTCGGCGGTCCCGCCCGGCGACTCCAGGCTCGTCGCGTACGTGGTGGCCGCGGATGGCGCCCTGCCGGAGCCCGATGCCCTGCGGTCCTTCGCGGAGCGGCGCCTGCCGGCCCACGCCGTGCCGAGCGCGGTCCTCCTCGTGCCGGAGCTCCCCAGGATGGCCAGCGGCAAACTCAATCGGGCGGCGCTGCCCGCGCCCGACCTGTCGGCACCCGGCGCGGGTGACGGCGAACCGCGCAACGCGTTGGAGGAATGGCTCTGCGGCCTCTGGTGCGACGTACTCGGGATCGCGCACGTCGGAATCCACGACAACTTCTTCGGCCTCGGCGGCCATTCGCTGCTCGCGATGCGGATGGCGAACCGGATCCGTGACGATCTCGCTCTGGACTTCCCGATGAGTCTGCTCTTCGAGAGCCGGACGGTGGCCGCGATGGCGCCCCGGCTGGCGGAGTTCCTGCTCGCCGACGAGGCAGAGGCACACGGATGAGCAACCTGCCCCGACGCCGCCGCACGGGGTTGTCGGGCCACAGGGACTTCCGCTCGCTCTGGATCGCCGACACGGTCAGCCAGTTCGGGGTGCAGGTGTCCGTGCTGGCGATGCCGCTGGTGGCCGTCCTGTACCTGCACTCCGGACCACAGGCTGTGGGCGTGCTGGTCGCGATGGAGTTCCTGGGATCCCTGCTGATCGGGTTGCCGGCCGGGGTGTGGTGCGACCGCGGCCGGCGGCGCCCGATCATGGTGTGCGCCGACCTGGTGCGCGCCGTGCTGCTGGCGTCGGTACCGCTCGCGGCCTGGTGCGGTGCGCTGACGATCTGGCAGCTCTACGCCGTGGCGCTGGCTCAGGGCTTCGCCACGGTCTTCTTCGACGTCGCCTATCAGAGTTATCTGCCTACCCTGATCCCCCCCGGAGACCTGGTCGAAGGGAACACGAAGTTGCAGGCCAGCGCCTCGGTCGCGCAAATGGCCGGGCCGTCGGTGGCCGGCGTGCTGGTCCAACTGCTCACCGCACCAGTGGCGATCACGGCGAACGCGGTGAGTTTCGGCCTGTCGGGCCTGTTCATAGCGAACATCCGGCAGACCGAGCCCGCGCCGTCCCGTCCGGAGAAGCCCAGACTGCTGCGGGACGTCCGAGAGGGACTGGGGCTGGTCCTGCGCGATCCGATCCTGCGCACGATCGCCGGAGCCACCGCCGCGGTCAACTTGTTCATGTCGGTGTTCGCGGCGGTCATCACCACGTTCCTGGCTCACGATCTGAGGCTGTCCGCCGGACTCATCGGCGTACTGATGACAGCGGGCAGTGCCGGCGGCCTCGCCGGCGCGCTCGCCGCCCCCGGCCTCATCCGACGGGCCGGCCTCGCCCGCGGGGTGTGGCTGCCGCCGCTCGTCGGCTTGCCGCTCGGGCTCCTCATCCCCCTGACCCACGGCGGGATCGGGCTCATCGCGTTCGTGGTCGGGTGGCTCGGCTGCTCGTTCGCGATCGTGGCCTACAACGTCGCCCAGGTGAGCCTGCGCCAAACGCTCTGCCCGGACGGGGCGTTGGGCCGGATGAACGCCACCATGCGCTTCCTGACCTGGGGAGTCATGCCGCTGGGCGCGCTGCTGGGCGGAGCACTCGGTGCCGGAGTCGGAGCACGGTCGACGCTGTGGGCGGCTCAGCTCGGCGAGCTCCTGGTACCGCTGATCCTGATCGCCTCCCCGCTGCGGCGAATCCGCGAGCTGCCGGCCGGTGGGCAAGAACCGACCCCCTCCCGCGACAGGGAACCGTCCGCCGTTGATGGTGTCCGCCAGCCAGTCGCGCATGGCGGGCATCCGAGCGGTAGCGGGTGACGGCGGGCCGCCGTCACCCGCTCCACATACCACCGCCCCGGTTCTACGGGCGGTGTGCGGCGGACATCGGGCGGATGTCGGCGCCTGCGAGGCTGGTCCGGAGGATCACCCGGTCGTCGCCGTCGCGGCGGGCAGCGGCCGCCCGCCGGCAGCGCTCGGCGGCCTCGCTCAGCCGGGTGGCCTGGACAGCCAGGTTCCCGCGGATGAACTCGGCCCGGCCCAGCGAGTGCCGGTCGGCGCGGTCGGTGGCCGCGGCGGAGACCGCCGCCGCGGCCACCGCGAGCCGCTCGTGGCGCGGGTCCGCGTCGAACGGGCAGAGCGCGATCAGCAGGTCGGCGGCGGTCCGCAGGTCCTGTGCCGAGGTGGCGGCCGTCGTCGCGGCCAGCACCGCGGTGATCGCCGCGTCGAACTCCTCGGCCACCCAGCGGGCGGCCGCGCGCGGGGAGTCGAAGCGCAGCCCGGGCACCGCCGGGGTGCGCAGCGCCGGGCCGATCGGGTCGCCGGGCACCATCTGCAGGAAGGCGGCGGTGGCAGTGGCGAGCAGGAAGTCCAGCTGCCTGCTCAGCGCGGTGGCGGACTCCACCGCGCCGCCCGGAGCGGGGAGTTGGGAGGCGAAGACGCGCAGGAGCTCGTGGTAGCGGTACCGGCCGGCGTGGGTCTGGGTGACCATGCCGGCGTCGACCAGCGACTCCAGCAGGTCCTCGGCCCGGCGCCGGTCGACGCCCAGCACGGCGGCCGCGGCCGGTAGGCCGATGTCCGGTCGGCTCACCGCGGCGACCACCCGGAATGCCGTCGCCTGGTCCGGCGTCAACTGCCGGTAGCCCCAGTCGAAGGCGCTGGCCACCGCGAGGTCGCCGAGGCTCAGTTCGGCCATCCGGTGCTGTTCGGCGGCCAGTCGGTCGGCGAGCCGGGCCACCGTCCAGGACGGGCGGGAGGCGAGCCGGGAGGCCACGATCCGGATGGCCAGCGGGAGCCGGCCGCAGTAGCGCAGCAACTCGCCGGTGGCGGCCGGGTCGGCGCAGACCCGGCCGCCACCGGCGGCCTGCGCCAGCATCTCGGTGGCCTCGCCCACGCTGAACACATCGAGGTCGATCTGGGCGGCGGTGGCCAGGCCGAACAACCGGGCCCGGCTGGTGATCAGGACGGCGCAGTGCGCGGAGCCGGGCAGCAGCGGGCGGACCTGGGCGGTGTCGCGAGCATTGTCCAGCAGGATCAGCACGCGCCGGCCGTCGAGCAGCGAGCGGAACAGCCGGGAGCGGTCCTCCAGGGTCTCGGGTACGGCGTTGGGGGCGATCCCCAGCGCGGTGAGGAAGCTGGCCAGGAGCACGCTGGGCTGGGCCGGTTTCGGCTGGTCGCCGCGCAGGTCGGCGTAGAGCTGGCCGTCGGGAAACCCGGCGCGCAGCCGGTGCGCGACGCGCAGGGCGACGGCGGTCTTGCCGACGCCGCCCATGCCGCAGACGGCCGCGATCGGCAGCACGGTGTGGTCGGCGGTGTCCTGCACGACCCGGCCGAGCGCTGCTTGCAGCGCCGCGAGTTCCTGCTCGCGCCCGGTGAAGTCGGGGATGTCGGCGGGAAGTTGGGCCGGGACCGGGGTGGACCGGGCGGGGCTGCGGCCACCGGTGGTCGGCTCGGGCTCGGGTGCGGCGGTGCCGACCAGGGCCGGGTCGTTGCGCAGGATCCGCTGGTGCATCGCGCGCAGTTCCGGCCCCGGGTCGATGCCGAGTTCGGCAGCGAGCAGCCGGCGGACCCGCTCGAAGACCGCGAGCGCGTCGGCCTGCCGTCCGCTCTGGTACAGCCCGCGCATCAGCAGCACGTACGGGCGCTCGCGCAGCGGGTGCTCGGCGGTCAGCTCGCGCAGCGCCGGGACAGCGCGGCTCTGGTCCCCCAACTCCAGCTCCAGGCCGCACTTCTCCACGAGCAGGCTGATCCGCAGATCCTCCAGGCGGGCCCGCTGCTGCTCCGCGAACGGCCCGGGCACCCCGGCCAGCGGCTCCCCGAACCAGAGGTCGAGCGCCTCGTCGAGCAGCCGCCGGGCCCGCGCGTGGTCCTCGCCCTTCCTGGTCGCGGCCAGCGCGGAAGCGGCGAGCGACTCCACCCTCACGGCGTCAACGTTCTCGGCGGGCAGCACCATGCGGTAGCCGTCGCCGAGCGAGGTGAGGATCGCCGGGGCGCTGCGGTCGCGTTCGAGTTCCTTGCGCCACCGCCAGGCATACGTGCGCAGCATGGCGGAGGCACTGTTGGGCGGCGTCGCGCCCCACAAGGCCGTGATCAGCTCGCCCGCACTGGCGGCCCGTCCGTCCCGCAGCAACAGGGCCGCCATCATGGCCTGTTGCAACGGCGATCCGACCGGCAGCGCCACCTCCCCGTGATGGGCTGCCACGGGCCCGAGCATGAGGAATCGAATAGGCTGGGTCACCATTGACAGTCCCCTAAAATAGTGAATCACTGCGCGGCGCTCACGCCCCCGTCACCCCCGGACACGCGTTGGGCGCACAGGTACAAACGGATCGGCAAGAACATCTGGTTCGGCGCCTCCCGGGCGCTCCGTCGGTGCGGAGGTCAGCCGCCCACGGCGGATTCGGCCCACAGTGCGGAACCGTCTGCTCCGTGTTGGCAGCGGCTGAATTCCGCCGCTGCCAACACGGGCCCCATACGGTGTCCATGAGTACTACCGGTGCGCGCGGAAGACCGGCAAGCCCGCCTGCAAGGGGCACTCCTTCAAAGCCGTATTCCCAAGCTCTGGAGATCCTGGTCACCGAACGCCGACGCCTCGCCGCCCTTGCCGATGTGACGATTCGTCCGTTCGTGATGACGTGAGCATCACGCCGTGGGGCGTGGACGATACGTTGTCATGGGCATCCGCTCTTCGCGCGTATCGTCCCCCACGCGCTCCGGGCGCACCCCGATCGCCGCCCTATGACCGAGATGCTGTGGCATCCAGCCGCAGCTCACGGCTGGCGTATGCGAACGATCCGCCTGGGTCCCGGCCTTCGGCTGGAGTCGGGCGGATCGTCAGCAGATCGGACCGGGTGTCGTCCGACGAAGGACCGATCTCAACTGCGGGGGCTGATGTGAGCTTCGCCATGCAGTCGGGGGTTGCGGACCCATGTCCGGTTGCGGCATTGTGAAACTTCTGTCAGGCCCCGTGTACGGTCCGTGTGTTGAGCGTCAACTGAATACCGATGGTCCGTACGCCGCCCGAACTCCTTGCCCGCACCGGCTCGTCCGGCACCCGGGCGCCGGGCCAGTGCCTCCCGTGACCAGCACAGGTGGAGGCCAGTGACCAGGGCATGTTGCGTCCTCACGGTCACACGGGGTCGACACTGGAAGGAAAGCATGTGACTCGGATCTCGGTCCGGGGAGTTGCTGTGGCCTCTGCCACCGCCGTCACCGCCGTGGGTGCCGTCGTGGGTGTCTCGTCGGGCAGCGAGGGCGCTACGCCCCAGTCGGCCGATGTCGCGGGAGCCACCCTCCTCGCGGACGTGCCGTCAACCGCCCAGGCGCAGACCATCAGCGACAACTTCGCCGTCCAGTCCTCGGCTCAGCAGCAGTCGGCCGACCTCGCCGCGCAGAAGGCCGCGCAGGAGGCCGCCCGGCTGAAGGCCGCCGCCGACGCGCAGGCCAAGGCCGATGCCGACAAGGCGGCCGCCGACGCCGCCGCGGCTCAGAAGGCCGCCGCCGACGCGAAGGCCAAGGCCGACGCCGACGCCGCCGCCGCGCAGGCTGCCGCCCGCGCCGCGGCCAAGTCGCAGCTCGCCACCACCACGGACTCCGCGCCGCCCGTCGGCTCGTACACCGGGGGCTCGCCGCAGTCGATCGCGGCCGGGATGATGGACAGCACCCAGTTCCAGTGCTTCAGCAACATCGTCACGCGCGAGAGCGGCTGGGACATCACCGCCCGCAACGCCTCCTCCGGCGCGTACGGCCTGGTGCAGGCGCTGCCCGGTTCCAAGATGGCCTCGGTCGGATCGGACTGGCAGACCAACCCCGCGACCCAGATCAAGTGGGGCCTGGGCTATATGAACGCCACCTACGGCAGTCCGTGTGACGCCTGGTCGTTCTGGCAGGTCCACCACGCGTACTAGCCTGATCCTTGATCAATCGCACCTTCTATGAACCCCTGACCGTCACCGCCGCTTGACGAAACCATCGGGGCGCCTCTTCACGCGCACGTGGGAGGCGTCCACGCGGGCGCGCGTCCAGTTGACCGGTCCGGCCGCGTTCAACTCGGCCAGGACTATGCGGTGCAGGGCACGCACCACCCCCGCCCCCTGCCAACGCCGCAGGGGGCGCCGGCATGTGCGCCCGGCTGCAGCGGCGATGGGCAGCAGACCGCGGGGAGCGAGCCGGCGGACCGGGGGAGTGCCGGTCGCGACATGGCCCTGCGCGTGCGCGGCGGCCTCGCCACCCGCCTGGTCCTGCACCGGCGTTGAACCGTGTTGTCGGCACGGAGCGACCCGTGCCGACAGCGTTCACACTCCCTTCGACCGAACGGTGAGGCCGGGAGGTCCGGGGGCAATCTCCACGACGCAGCGACCGACGGGACGTCCGACGAGTCGTGGTGCCCCTTCCCCTCCTTGCTGAACAGGCATGCCGAGCAGGCCGACCGGGAGAGCTTCGGCTGGATGGCACAGCACCGGTTGCTCGACGGGTTGCCCGAGCGGGCGGAACGGCTGCGGGGTCAGCGAAGCGGTGCCCTCGCCGCGCGGACCAATCCCGCGGTGGGCGCGGAGATGCTGCGGCTGCTGGCGGACTGATAGGTCTGGCGCTTCGCCTTCGACGACAGGTACGGCGAGGACCCTGAGCGCGGCGGACTGCCGGGCCTGCTGGCCCGGACGGCCGCCCTGCCGGCGCGGGTGCCGCTTCTCCCGGAAGTGAGCGCCAAGCCGTGGTCCCATCCCGGGGGCCGGGTGGAGCCACCGTGCTCCGACCTGGCCCCTTCGCGTTCCGGCCCCGAAGGTGGTTGTATAGTCTTAACTATTGTGACTATATAACCAATGGGGGAGGGGCCGTGGCTGAGCCCAGTGCACAACGGCGGACGCTGATTCTGGCGATCTGCTGCATGAGTCTGTTTGTCGTCGGCATCGACAACACCATCGTCAATGTCGCGCTTCCCGCCATCCAGCACGACCTGAACGCCTCTGTGGCGGGGCTGCAGTGGGTGATCAGCGGCTACACCGTGGTGATCGCCAGCCTCCTGCTACTCGCCGGCTCGACCGGCGACCGGCTCGGGCGGCGGCGCACCTTCCAGATCGGCCTGGCGCTCTTCACCCTGGGCTCGCTGCTCTGCAGCTTGGCGCCCCGGCTCGGCTGGCTGATCGCGGCCCGGGTGGTGCAGGCCGCCGGCGGCTCGATGCTCAATCCGGTGGCGATGGGCATCATCACCAACACGTTCACCGAGCCGCGCGAGCGGGCCCGGGCGATCGGCGTCTGGGGCGCGGTCGCCGGGGTGAGCATGGCGCTCGGGCCGGTCGCCGGCGGTCTGCTGGTCGGCAGCGTCGGATGGCGGGCGATCTTCTGGATCAACCTGCCGGTGGGCCTGGCGGCGATGGCCCTCGCCCAGCGCTTCGTGCCGGAGTCGCGGGCCGCCAAGCCGCGCCGCCCCGACCCGCTGGGCCAGGTGCTGATGGTGCTGCTGCTCGGCCTGCTCACCTTCACCCTGATCGAGGCGCCCGACGTGGGCTGGGCCGCGCCCCGGACCGTCGCCGGGTTCCTGGTCGCCGCGGTGGCGGGGGTGGTCTTCGTGCTCTGGGAGTCGCGTTGCGCCGAGCCGCTGATCGACCCGCGGTTCTTCCGCAGCGTGCCGTTCGCCGGTGCCACGGTGATCGCGGTCAGCGGCTTCGCCTCGCTGGCCGGCTTCCTCTTCCTGAACACCCTGTACCTGCAGGACGTGCTCGGGTACAGCGCGATGAAGGCCGGCCTCTACGTGCTGCCGATGGCCGTGATGGCGATGGTCTTCTCGCCGGTCTCCGGACGGCTGGTCGGCGGCCGGGGCCCGCGTCCGCCGCTGCTGGTGGCGGGGGCGGCGATGGCGGTCAGCGGGCTGCTGCTCACCGGGCTCTCCGACCGCACGCCGGTGGCGCAGCTGATGGCGGCTTACGTGGTGTTCGGGATCGGCTTCGGCATGATCAATGCGCCGATCACCAACACGGCCGTCTCCGGCATGCCGCGCAGTCAGGCCGGCGTCGCGGCAGCCGTCGCCTCGACCAGCCGGCAGACCGGGCAGTCACTCGGGGTCGCGGTGATCGTCTCGGTGGTGGTCTCCAGCGTGCACGGGCCGCTGCGGTCCGGTTTCGCGACGGCCAGTCATGCCGGCTGGTGGATCATCGTGGGCTTCGGCCTGCTGGTGGTGGTGCTCGGTATCCTGTCCACCAGCGCGCGGGCGGTGCAGACCGCCACCCGGGTCGCCGAATCCCTCGAACCGACGGACCACAGGACGCCGAGCTCCCCGACCATGAACAGCACAGCATGAACGACGACGCGCACCGTGCCACCGCCATCCGGATCTTCCAGAGGATGGCGCACCTCGTGCTGGAGTCCGACAACCGCCAGCGCGAGGTGGTGGAGGCCACCGGGCTGAGCTTCGGCCGGACCAGGGCGCTGCGTCGGCTGGCCAAGCGGCCGATGCGGATGAGTGAGCTGGCGGCCGAGCTGGTGGTGGACAAGCCGTACACCACGGTGATCGTGGACGACCTGGAGCGGCGCGGCCTGGTGGTCCGTTCCACGGCGCCGGACGACCGGCGGGCGAAGGTGGTCACCGTGACCGACCAGGGCCGTGAGATGGCCCAGTTGGCGAACGGGATCCTTGCCCGGCCGCCGCAGGCGCTGGTCGCGCTGCCAGCGGCCGAAATGGCGGCGCTGGACGCGCTGGTGGCCAAGCTGGCGCCATGAGCTGACGCAGCGTCGGCCGCAACGAGCGGGACGGCCGGAATGACCAGGGCAACCAGAACCACTGACCCGCCCGCCCGCTACCGTTGCCCGGCTCGACCTCCATTGCGGTCGAGCCGGGCAACGGCCTTTCGGTGGAACCGGTCTTTGACGGGACTCACGGCGGTGGCCGCCGCGGACTCGGCTCGCCGAGCACGTCGTGTCGGCGATCGCCATGATCCGCACCCGCCCTGCGGCCAGGGTCGCCCCGGCCGCTGGGCTCGGTGCCCCGTCGCTGTCGGAGCGTCAGACGGCCGGCTTGGCGGTGAGCAGGGCGGTGATCTCATCGGCGAGGTGCGGTCCGAGCTCGCCCCAGCCGTCCTTGTAGCCGTAGACGCCGGCCAGGGTGCGGGCCTCGTAGTCGCCGTTCATGATCTCGATGTCGTCGGCCGTGATGAGGCCCGGGTGGGCGACGCCGAGGGCCGCCGAGACCTTGGTCAGCTCCCTGCGCAGGGTGCGCAGGTAGACCGCGGCCCGGGTGGCCTTCGAGGTCGGGTCGAGGCCGCGGGCCAGCCAGGGGTTCTGGGTGGCGATGCCGGTGGGGCACTTGTCGGTGTGGCACTTCTGCGACTGGATGCAGCCGATCGACAGCATCGCCTCACGGGCCACGTTGATCATGTCGGCGCCCAAGGCGAACGCGACCGCGGCGTTCTCGGGCAGGCCGAGCTTGCCGGAGCCGATGAAGGTCAGGTCGTCGGTCAGCCCCAGCTCGGCGAACGTCCCGTAGACCCGGGAGAAGCCCATCCGGAACGGCAGCGCCACCGAGTCGGCGAAGATCCGCGGCGCCGCTCCGGTGCCGCCCTCACCGCCGTCGATGGTCACGAAGTCGACACCGCGGTCACCACGTGCCATCAGCGTGGCCAGCTCCTGCCAGAAGCCCATTTCCCCGACCGCGCTCTTGACCCCGACCGGCAGACCGGTCTCGGCGGCCAGCAGCTCGACGAAGTCGAGCATCGAGTCGACGTCGCTGAACGCGGTGTGCCGTGACGGGGAGGCGCAGTCCTTGCCGACCGGGATGCCGCGGATCTCGGCGATCTCCGGGGTCACCTTGGCGCCCGGCAGCATCCCGCCCAGCCCCGGCTTGGCGCCCTGGGAGAGCTTGATCTCTATCGCCTTGACCGGCGCGCCGGCGACCACCTCCTTGAGCTTGTCGAGGTTGAAGGTGCCGTCCTCGTTGCGGCAGCCGAAGTACGCGGTACCGATCTGGAGGACGATGTCACCGCCGCTCCGGTGGTACGGCGAGAGGCCGCCCTCGCCCGTGTTGTGCATCGCGCCCGCCAGCGCCGCCCCCTTGTTGAGCGCCGTGATGGCCGCGCCGGAGAGCGAGCCGAAGCTCATCGCCGAGATGTTCACCACGCTCGCCGGCCGGAACGCCTTGGCGCGCCCGCGCGGCCCGCCCAGCACCTTGGCCGAGGGGAGCGGGGCCTGCGGGTCGTGCGCGTCGGGCAGCGCGCCGGCGAACGTGCGCTGCTTCAGGTAGGCGTGCCCCTGCACGTGCTCGACGTCGACCTCGGTCCCGAACCCGAAGTAGTTGTTCTCCTCCTTGGCCGACGCGTAGATCCAGGTGCGCTGGTCACGACTGAAGGGGCGCTCCTCCTCATTGGAGGTCACGATGTACTGCCGCAGCTCCGGCCCGATCGCCTCCAGCAGGTACCGGGCGTGGCCGATCACCGGGAAGTTCCGGAGCAGTGCGTGCCGCTTCTGGATGAGGTCGCGGGCAGCCACCACGGCCACTGCTGTCGCGGCGACGGCGCCGATTCTCCGGGCGTGCATGAACGTTCCTCCTCGATTCACGAGTCCACCGTCGTGCGGCGGACTCGTGGTGCCGTGTTGGGCGTGGCCTTGGGCGACGAGCACGGCCGATCAGGCGTCAGCGTCCCCCGAAGAATGCGGAACGATAGTAGGCGGCCACCCGTCTTGGCCTGTGGTCAGGGTGGTGGTCCGGTTCGCGGAGACCCGGATCGCCGGACGGGTCTACCCCCGGGCGGCCGTCCCCTGATGGCGCAGGCGGTAGGCCACGGCGAGCCCCCACGGAATCGCGAAGAGCGCGACCAGGCTGACGCCGAGCACCGGCGGCGCCGGGTGGGCCGCGCCGAGCGCGAGGCAGGCGAGGGCAGCCGCCGCGCAGGTCCGTGACAGCGGGCGGTAGAGGTCCGGCTTGGTGCGCCAGGCCTGGAGGGCGGCGGCGACGAGCATGGTGCCGGCGAGCACCACGGCCGCGCCGCCGCACAGCACCCAGGAGGTGGCGGCGGGGGTGCGGGCGGCGTGGGCGTGCCCGACCAGGCTGACCATCGCCGTGCCCATGGCGGCGATCGCGGCCGTGAGCGGCAGATGGGCGAGCATCCATTGGGCGGTGGCCGCGGCTGACCGCCGGGGCTCGCGGTGGCCGGCGAAGTCGAAGTACGTCCACCAGGCGCCGAATCCGACCACGACGGCGATCAGCCCCACGGTCAGGGTGAGGGCGCTGACCGGTTCGGCCGCGAGGCCGCTCACCACGCCGGTCACGGTCTCACCGAGGACGATGATGATGAGCAGCCCGAACCGTTCGATCAGCGCGTCGGTGATGCTGAGCGCGGCGACCGTGACCGGTGTGGCCGTCAGCAACAAGGCGGCGAAGCCCGCCAGGTAGGCGACATCGAGCAACCCCCAGGTCCAGATCCGCGTGGTGGCGGGGAGCGGGGCACTCAGGATGAGGACCGCGGCGCACAGGGCGCTCCCGGCGATGTAGAGCCCACTGGAGCGGCGGAATTCGGGGCTGTCGCCCAGTGAGGCCAGCAGCCACAGCAGTGTCAGCACCGCGAACAGGACTCCCGCCGTGACGGCGAAATCCGCACCCCGGGCGCCGCCCGCCTCGGGGATGAACGCACCCAGTGGGACCAGGATCAGGATCTGCAGCAGGAAGGTGCTGCGGGCGCGGGCGTCCTCATGCCCGTGCAGTTCGTGGTGGAGGCTCCCGTTGAGCCAGGTGATCCACACCAGTGCGAAGACGGCGCTGTATTCGCCGATCCCGCGCCAGGTGAGCTGCCCCGCGAGGTGGTGGGCGGCCTGGGCGACCAGGGCGACCACGACCAGGTCGTAGAAGAGCTCGAGCGGGCCGACGACGCGTTCGCGCGGCTGCTCGCCATGGGCGCGCGGCGGCTGCCACAGCTGGCGCCGCAACTGCCTCCAGAACGTGGGCTCCCCCGCTGCGGCGCGGGCGTCGTCGTCCTTCATCCGCTGTCAACTCCCCGCCGGCGGCCACTACTCGACCGCCTCGCGGCTTCAGGGCGCGCAGGGGCGGGTCTCGGTCCAGTCGACCATCAGGCGGCGCTCGGCGAAGTACCACTCGCCGCCCTGCTTGACGAATTCGTCGAGATAGCGGATGGACGCGATCATGATGGTGCGCTCGTCGTCCTCGCCGAACGAGACGTGGTGGGCGAGGCAGTAGCTCTCGCCGGTCGCACGGTCGCCGGCCAGGGAGACGGTGCTCTGGCCGTTGAAGTGGGTGGTGGCCCGGTAGCTGTTCAGGTTGTCGAAGACCGGGGCGAGGGCCGCGCGCCCGTGGAGCTCCTGGGTGGGCTCGGCCGCAGTGGCGTCCATGTACACGAGGAAGCGGGTGTCGTCGGTGAACAGCGCCATCTGGCCCTCGGCGTCGCGCCGGTCGGCGCAGTGCGCGTAGGCGTCGATCAGCTCACGGATGGCCAGCCGGTCAGCGGCTTCCTGGGGTGAGATCGAAGTGTGGGAGGACATGGCAGCTCCCTCATGAGCCTATGTGTCATCTGTATAAGAGCATTGTTCGCGGACCGCCGCACCGCGGGCCGGGCCGGGCGCCAAGGTGCTCGCCGAACTGGCCGGCCTGATCGCCGACGGACACCTCGACGTGCCGATCGCGAACGTCTACCCGCTGGCGCGAGTCCGCGAGGCCTACACCGAGCTCGAACGCCGCCACACCCACGGCAAGATCGTTCTCAGGCCCTAGCCGTGCCGACCACGGCAGCCCTTCGACGAGCATCACGCCCTCACCTCCTCCTCAACCGATCCGGCCGCCGCGGCTTGACCTGTCAGGCGATCAAAACGGGCACCGGGCCTGACGGTCAGTGGGCGGCCCCGGTCCAGGTGTCTCCGCAGGGCCCGCCGCCGGTGGCCTCGGCGAGGTCGACGTCACTGCCGTTCGGGTCGACCAGCGGCAGGTACCAGCCGGCGATCTCGGTGCTGCTCTGCGGGACGTAATGGAAGATCAGCGAGCGCCGGAAGCGGTCCGTGGTGGTGTTGGGCAGTGATCCGTGGACTGCGCTGCCGTGGAAGAACAGCACGTCGCCGGGCCGCATCTCGCTCTGCACGACCGGCAGCCCCGCCGGCGCCCGGACCAGCCCACTGGTGAACGACTGCCCGGGGTCGGCCTCCTCGGGGCAGACGATCTCCATGGTGTGACTGCCCGGCACCACACGAAGTGCGCCGTTGGCAGCGTCGCACGCGTCGACGGCGATCCACGCCGCGATGCACGTCTCCGGGTGGGCGCGCAAGAAGAAGTTGTCCTGGTGCAGAGCCTGACCACGGGCCGACGGGGGCTTGAAGTAGAACATCGACTGGGCGCCGTAGGCCGGGCCGACCAGGGCGGTGACCAGCCCGAGCAGGCGCGGATCGGTCATCAGCGTCCGGGCCAGGCGCCCGATCTCCAGATCCGGGCGGCGATGCGGGTTCATGAAACGGGGATAACGGGCGAGGACGGCGTCCTGCGCCACCTCTTCGACGGCACCGACCGCGCAACGGTCGGCCTCGACCTGAGTCATGAATGCCGAGCGGATTACGTCGGTCTCGGCGACCGGGAGCACCGCGTCGACCTGGACCACACCGTCGCGGTCGTACCGGTCGCGCAGTGCGGCGGGATCGGCCGCCGAAGCGGAGAGAGTGCTGTTCGTCATGCCTCCATCGTCTGCACCGGACCCGGGTCGGGGTACCGCCGAACCCGTCGTCCTCATGGATGATCCTCCTGTGCCCCCACCTCCTGGCGCGGTGACCATCGCCTCCCGGACCGAGCGCGTGCTCTGCGGCCGGCTCGACGAGGATGCCACCTACCGCACCATCAGACCCGGTGGCACGACCGACTGGGTGTTGTTCACCGGGCGGTCGGCGCCCAGCACTGGGGACTGCGCCGCAACACGCTGTTCGCGATGAACGCCGTCGAGGAGGCCGTCACGGTGGGCACCGCGCTGGGAGCACGGTCCCGGTCGGCGGCCGTCCTGGTCCTGCGGTCCCATTCGGGTTCTCCTTCCCCGCTCCGACGATCCGCGCTGGGCGCACTGATGAGCTGGAGAGCAGAGAATCCAGCCACCGGAAGGAACCGTCCCTCATGGCCAGGCCGTCCCACCCGCCGTTCCGCGCCGCCCGTCGAACCGCGACGCTCCTCGCCGCGCTCGCCGCGACCACCGCTGCCCTGAGCAGTCCCGCAGCCCTGGCTGCCACCCCCGCCCCCGTCCAGCAGAGCATGAACACGCTGGTCCACAGCGACGGCATGCCCGCCGCACTGGCGGCCGTCACCGGCCGCGACGGCCGCAGCCGCAACTACGCCGCCGGCGTCGGCGATCTGGCCACCGGGGCCCCGGTCCCGCGCGACGGCCAGGTGCGGATCGGCAGCAACACCAAGACGTTCACCGCCACCGTGATCCTCCAGCTGGTCGGGGAGGGCAAGGTAGGTCTCGACCAGCCGGTCGAGACCTACCTGCCGGGGCTGCTCCGCGGCGACGGGATCGACGGCCGCCGCATCACGGTCCGCGAACTCCTCCAGCACACCAGCGGATTGCCCGAGTACCTGGCGGCCATGGGCGACATCCTCGCCGACCCGCACCGCTACTACGAACCCCGTGACCTCCTCGACTTCGCCCTCACGCAGAAGGCCGACTTCGCCCCGGGCACGAAGTGGGAGTACTCCAACACCAACTACATCGTCGCGGGCCTGCTCATCGAGAAGGTGACCGGCCGACCGGTGGGGGAGGAGATCACCACGCGGATCATCGACCGCCTCGGCCTGCGCCACACCTATGTCCCGGCCCAGGGGGAGCTGACGGTGCGCGGGCCCCACCCGGAGGGCTACGAGCGTGCGACACCGGGTGGCCCCTGGAAGGACGTCACCGAGTTCGATCCCTCCGCCGGCTGGTCCGCGGGCGAGTTGGTCTCCACCAACAGCGACCTCAACCAGTTCTTCACCGCCCTCATGACGGGCAAGCTCCTCGGCCCGGCCGAACTCGCCCAGATGCGCACCACCGTCCCCGCCGACGAGGTCGGCCCCGGCACCCGCTACGGCCTCGGCATCATGAGCCGCCCGCTGACCTGCGGCGGGGTGTACTGGGGCCACGGCGGCGACATCCCCGGCTACCGCACCCGCGGCGGAGTCACCGACGACGGGCGCGCCGTCAGCATCAGCGTGACCACCACCCCGGATGCCGCGTCCGCCCCGCACGTGGAAGCCGCGGTGGATGCCGCCCTCTGCGGATGAGACGGCGCGGCCGGCTGCTCCCCGCGAGGGGCGCAGCCGGCCGGCACCGGGTGACCCGGCACCGGGCGACCCGGCGCCGGGCAGCGCGGCCGCGTACGGCCGGTCGGCGGCTGCCGGCGAGTGGACGAGGACGACACCGAGGCCGGCGGACCGGCCTTGAAGTGCGCATCGCAGATTGATCGGGTCAGCCGAGCCGGCGGATCATCAGAAGTCGGTACCTAGCCGATTCCCGCCCCGTCCTGCGGGCTGGGCAGCCGCTTGCGCTGCCGCCGCCGTCGGCCTTCCGCTGTGACCGGGTGGCTTCGCAGGAGCGCCCGCGTGGGCAGGCCGGTCGCGGTGAGGCAGAGCAGGACGGCTCCGACGGCCAGTGGTATCGCCAGGCCCGGCGGGACGTACGGTCGGGTGCCCGCGACGCCGCGGGCGATGGGGACGAGGGTGGTCCAGGCGATCGCCCCGCCGACCGTCAGGCCGGCCGTGGCGACCAGCAGTGCCTCCCAGCGCATCATGCCGCGCACTTGACGCCGGGTGGTGCCGGCCAGCCGCAGCAGCGCGACCTCGCGGCGCCGGTCGAGCACCGTCATGACCAGCGTGTTGGCGGCGTTGACCGCGGCGAACCCGCCCAGGACGCCCGCCATCACGGTATTGGCCCAGGCGTTGAGCTCCGTCATCCGGTCCGACTGGGCGACGAATCCGGCCCGGTCGGTGACGGTCGTGCCCCCGCCCAGGCCGTTCAGCCCGGCCGCCACGGCCGCACGATCCGCGCCCGGCGCGTCGGCGACCAGTACCTGGCTGCCGTATCCGGCCGTGACGTGCGCGGCGACTGCCGCCTGCGGCAGCAGCACCTGGCCGAGGCCGAGCCCGCGATCATAGGTGGCCACCACGGTGGGCTTCACCGTGGTGCCGTCCCCGAGCCAGAGTGGTACACGGTCGCCGGTTCGCACCCCCAACTCGTCGGCCAGGCCCGCGTCCAGGGCGACGGTGTCGGTGGCGCGGCCGAGGTCGGCGAGCGAACCGCTGCGCACCGCGAGGTCGAGCACCCGGGGCAGCCTGGCCGGGGCCCCGTCGACGCCGAGCGCGGTGGCGGAGTCGATGGCGTGATCGTTGGCGAAGAGCACGGAGGTGCGCAGCACACCCACGGCGGCGTCCACGCCGGGTAGTTGGGCCGCCCGCTCGGTGGTGCCTGCGGGCAGGCCGGGGCCGGTGGAGCCGAGCACCTGGTCGGCGGTGATGCCGGTGCGGATGTTCTCGCCGGCGGCGTGGGCGATGGTGCTCTGGAAGACCAGCAGGGTGCCGCAGAACGCGGTGACCAGGACGATCGGGGTGATCGCGGAGGCCAGTCGGCGGGCGCTGGCCCGGGTGTTGTCGGCGGCCAGCGAGCCGGGCGCGCCGCCGGCCCGCAGCGGGGCGCCGAGCACGGCGGCGGCCAGCCGGGCCACCCAGGGGCCGAGCAGGGCGACCGCCATCATCAGGCACATGACGACGCCGAGCGCGGTGTTGGCGGCGTTCGTGCCGTCCAGCGTGGCGGCGAAGACGGCGGCCACCACGCCGCCCGCGGCGAAGAGCAACCCGAAGGAGGTTCGTACCGCGCCGGGTCGGCCCGGCTCGATGGCGGCCTGGCCGAGAGCCTGGCCGGGGCGCAGCCGCGACGGGCGGCGGGCGGCCAGGAAGCCGGCGGCCAACGCGGCCAGCGTGCAGGTGACAACGGCGGCGACGATCGGCAGCGGGCCGACGTCGAGCCGCACGCCGGGCGGGACCGCACCGCGCGACACCAACTGGTCGAACCACCAGCGGGCGAGGGCGAGTCCGGGCAGGGCGCCGAGTGCCCCGGCCACGGGGGCGAGCAGCATCGCCTCGGTGGCGATGGTGCGGCGGATCTGCCGGGGGGTGGCGCCGATGGCGCGCAGCAGGGCGAACTCTCGGGCGCGCTGACCGGTGGCGAGGGCGACGGTGCTCATGACGACGAAGACCGCGGTCATGGTGGCGTACCCCCCGAAGGAGCCGCCGATGCCCACCAGCAGGGTGCGGGCCTCGCCGATCTCGGGCTGCTCGACGGCGCCGCGGCCGTCCCCGGTGAACACCTCGGCGGCGCCGCCGACGGCCTGGCGAACCTGGGTGGCGAGTGCCTGGTCGGTCATGCCGTCGCGCGGCTGGACGGCGATCGCGTCGATGCGGCCCGGGTGGCCGGAGATCCGGTCGGCGGTGGCGTCGGCGAACCAGGCGGTGGGGCCGGTGGACTGTCCGGCGGCCAGGCCGCAGACGCGGTAGCTGCCGGTGCGGCCGGGAGCGGTGAGGGTGAGGCTCGCGCCGGGCGAGAGCTGGAACGTGCGCGCCGTGTCGGCGTCCAGCACCACCTCGTTCGGGCCGGGCGCGTGGCCTTCGACGAGCCGGTCGGCGGGGCCGGCGATGCCGAGCGCGGCGAAGGCCCGGCCGGTCAGCGCGGGGTGGTCGCTGCCGGCCGGCAGGGGGAAGGCGCTGTCCGGGCGGGCCGCGGCCACCCCAGGCAGTCCGGCGATCCGGCCCGCCAACGCGGCGTCCAGGCGGGCCCGTTCGGGCACCGACTGGGTCACGGTCTCGGTGTTTTGGCCGTCCCTCACGGTCATCCTGACGTCCGGGTCGGCGGCGATGACCACCGGCGTGTCGGCGTACCGGACGGGCGGTAGCTTCGCGGTCAGGCCGGTCTGCAGCAGGATGCCGCAGGCCGTTATGACGGCGGCTCCCAGCAGCAGGGCGATCAGGGTGCCCGCGAAGGCGGCGGGCCGGAAGCGCACGGAGGCGCGGGCCAGTCCGTTCGTCACGCCGCCACACCCACCGGGCGGGCGGTCAGCGCGACCATCCGGTTGGCGACGGTCTGCGGGTCCGGGTGGTGAAGTTGGTCGGTGATCGCGCCGCCGACGAGGAACAGCACCCGGTCGGCCGCCGAGGCCGCCACGGGGTCGTGGGTCACCATGACGACCGTCGCGCCCAGCGCGTCCACGGCGTGCCGCAGCAGGCTCAGCACCTCGTGCGCGGTATGGGTGTCCAGCGCGCCGGTGGGCTCGTCGGCGAACACCACGTCCGGACGGGTGATCAGTGCCCGGGCGATCGCCACGCGCTGCTGCTGCCCGCCGGACAGCTGGTCCGGCCGCCGCCCGCCGTGCTCGCCCAGACCCACCCGGGTCAGCAACTCCCGGGCCCGCGCCCGGTCCTGGCGCTTCCCGGCGAGCCGCTGCGGTAGCAGTACGTTCTGTTCCACCGTCAGAGACGGCAGCAGGTTGAAGGATTGGAAGACGAAGCCGATCCGGCTGCGGCGCAGCTTGGTGAGCTGGTTCTCGCTCAGCCGGGTGATCTCCTCGCCGCCGAGCCGGATCTCGCCCGCGTCCGGGCGGTCCAGGCCCGCCGCGCACTGCAGGAACGTGGACTTGCCGGACCCGGACGGGCCCATCAGGGCGGTGAAGCTGCCGTGGCTGAGCACCAGGTCGATCCCGCGCAGGGCGTGCACCGCCTTGTCGCCACGGCCGTGGGTGCGGCGCACCCCGTGCAGCTCGATCGCGGGGTGCGCCGGCCGGTCCACGGAGGAGGGGGCCGCTTCGTACCCAGTCGCGGCGGGCTCGTTGGCGGCGGTCACCTTCCTCGGGTTGCTGGTCGCGAACCCGGTCAGGGCGCGGATCACGATCTCCTCCTGGGGTGGGGTGGTTACGAGGCGGCCGAGGATTCCCGGGCCCGACTCCAGCCCATCACCTGGCCGGCGCGTTCTCGTCCGAGCGCGGGACGAGAACGCGTGGGGGACCGGGGTCCACCGGCAGGTGGGAACCAGGACCCTGCTCCTACCCCAGGCTCCGCCTCAGGGCCCGGTGGCCTCCAGGCGTGCCCAGTGCCGGCGGTGGGACCCCGATCGGCGGGACCCCCAGCACGCCCCAGGCAGCGGTGGCACCAGCGATGTTCCGCTCTACCCCACGGTGAAGACCGGCAGCGGCCCGATCGCGACCGGGTCCGCCTCGGGTCCCTCGATCATCGCCGGGGCCAGCGGCCCCGTGGCCTCCGGCCGGCTGCTCACCCCGCTGGGCAACGGCCGGTTCGAGATCACCAGCGCCGTGAACGGCCTCGCGCTCACCGAGAACACCAAGAGCTACTTCGCCGAGGCCAACCCCTGGACCGGAGATGTCAACGAGCTTGTAGGTGTGGTGTTTTCGGGACCATCCGGGCTGGTTGTCGAGGATGTGGCGGACGGGGGCGAGGTCATCCGAGGGTCTGCGGGTTCGATGGCCGGGCCATTACCGACGCACCCCTATTGATATGGGCCTGAGCTCCATACCATCTCGCCATGGAGCTCGAATTCCGGCACCTTCGGATCATCTGCAGCATCGCGGACAGCGGCAGTCTGACGCGGGCCGCCGCGTCGTTGCGGCTGACCCAGCCCGGCCTCAGTGCCCAGTTGACGCGGATCGAGCGGGTCCTCGGTGGTGAGCTGTTCAGCCGCGCGCAGTCGGGTGTCGTCCCGACCGCGTTCGGGGAGGTGGTCCTCAGCCGCGCGCGAGCGGTGCTGCCGACCGTCGATGAGCTGCTGGAGGTCTCCGCTCTCGCTGCGCAGAAGGGCTGTTCGCCGCACCGCTTCCGGCTCGGCTCCGTCAACGCTCCTCTGCTCGGCGGGTTGATCACGGCGATCAGGTTGCACCATCCGGAGGCCGAGATCAGTTCGCGGGGCCAGGGATGCACCGTCCCGCTCGTCGACGACATCGCCGGCGGCCGTCTCGAAGCGGCGGTGGTGGGCGACAGCCCCGGTTACCAGCTCGCGCTCCCCCCAGGAGTCACCGCCGAGCCGATCGCCACCGAGCCGCTCTTCGTGGCACTGCCGGCAGCCCATCCGCTGGCGGCGCTGGAGGAGGTCAGGCTGGAGGACCTCGAGGACGAGGACTGGGCCGCTCCTCGTCCGGACAACGACCGGATCCGTGAGTACTGGTCCAGGACCCTGCTCGTCATGGGCCATCGCATGCGCGTCGTCCACGAGGCGGAGGGCCGGCTCCTGCTGGACGTCGTCCGCAACGGCCACGCGGTGAGCTTCTGCCAGGCCACGTTCGAGGAGGTGCCGGGCATCGCCGTACGTCCGATTGCCGGGAATCCGCTCTGGTACCGGCATTTGCTTGCCTGGCATGAGGAGGGGCCGCTGGAACCGTTGGGCCCCTCGCTCGTGCGGAACGTCACCGAGGCGTACCAAGCGGCGTGCGCCCGCAGCACGGTCTACCAGGGCTGGCTCGAAAGGCACGACGGCGCCGCACCACCACAGCGCACGCAGCCGGCGTGCTGAGCGGAAGTTCCGCGGCGCTACCCGGGCACCACTTGTAGGTCCAGACGGTGTCGGTGGACGCGTCGGAGGCGTTCACGTAGACCCGGATGCGGGCGGTGTCGTCCTGGAACCACTGGCCGGGTTGCCAGGTCTGCATGTCCAGTGTGGTGCGGTTTCCGGTGGGTGCGGCGGCGTTGGGGTTGGTGACCACCCCGAGTTGCGAACCCGGCCGGCCGCGCCCTCGCGGTCGGCCGACCGGGTGTACTGAGCGGTCCCGCGTACTGTCGGCAACTGCCGCCGTTGCAGCTTCACGACGCGAGCTGATGGGTGGTCACGCCGGATCTACTGCTTGGTGATCCTGACGGTGTCCGAGAGCGGCCCTCGGCGCAGCACGTCGATCCGGACCCCCGTCGTGGGGTCGCTGAAGGACTGGCCGGGCTGATAGGCGGCCATGTCGAGGGCGGTGCAGCCGGTCGGCGCGGTGGCGCCCGGGTTGCCGTTGACCACCTGGACGGGTCCGTAGCCGGTCTGGGTGGAGGTGTCGACCTTGTAGATGAGCACACCGGTGGAGCAGGCGTTGGCGTCCCCGGCTATGGCCCGGCGGGATTCGGCGACGTACGCCGTGCTCTCACCGGTGCGGATCACGGCGATCTTGGTGCCGCCGGGGCGCTCGACGGCCTCCAAGCGGGCGGTGCGGCTGCCGGAGGCGGGCAGGCAGGCGACCTGGCGGTCGTCGATCCAGCCGAACTTCCAGCGCTCCCAGCCGGTGTGCTGCGGTGCGGGGCCGGCGATGTTGCCCATCAGGTCCCAACCGCCGACGTAGGGGTGCACGTCGGTGCCGGTGAAGGCGTACAGGTCGGGCAGGCCGAAGGTGTGGGAGGTCTCGTGGTCGGCGACCTTGTAGCCCCAGTGGTACATGTCCTGGCCGAAGGTGATCGCCCACTTGATCCGGGTGCCGTTGACGGTGATCCCGGCGGTGGTCGGGTCGTAGAGGTACGTGGGGGAGAAGGCGATCGCGGAGGCGGTCTTGGTGGGGACGATGTAGAGCATGTCGTACTTCGAGAAGTCCGTGTACGGTGCGGCGGCCTGGACGGCCTGCTTCACGTACAGCTCCTGCTGGTCGAACGTGATGCCGCGCTGGAATCCGTACGAGGCGGAGGTCTGCGGCATGGTGATCCATCGCTTCAGTGGATCGATCTCCAAGTGGAGTCTGCCGTAGGAGTCCTGCTTCATCCAGTCCTGCGCGGGGGCGAGTTCGCGGTAGTAGTCGTCGAGGGAGCCGGTAGCCGGTGCGTCCGGGAAGTCGACGAACAGCATCAGCACGTGCTTGGTGCCGAGCGGCTGCTGGAACTGCGTGTAGTCGGTGTTGTGGCCTTCGTCGGTCCAGCCGGTTTGTCCCGGCAGGGCGCAGTCGGAGGCCGGCGCGGCAGTGCCGGGCCGGGCGGTGTCCGCCAGGGCCGGGGTGGCGGCGGTCAGCGTGATGGTCAGCGCCAAGGCGGCGGTGAGCGGGCGGAGTTTCATGGCGTTCCCTTTCCGAGAATATCTGACGACGCGTCAACTGCGGTCGGCGGCAAGGTTCATCAGGCGGGCGAGGACGCGGTCACCGGAGGCGGTGACACCGTCGTGCTCCCACTCGTTGGTGACCCAGGCGCGCAGCGAGCCGACCGCGCGGGCGGTGCGCAGCGACAGGCCGGCGTCGACGTACATGTCGTCGTGGTAGACGGCGGCGGCGACCGGAACCCGGTTGGCGGCGAGCCGGGCCGGGTCGTACAGGGCGGGCCAGTCGGTGCGCTCGGCGAGCAGGTGGACGGCCTCGGCGAACGGGCGCAGCCCGGTGATCTCCTCGAACATCCACGGGTAGAACATCTCGCCGGTGAACAGCAGGGGGTCGGTGTCCTCGGCGAACTCGGGGCGGGTGGCCACGGCCCGGGCGGCGGCCCAGCCGGTGGCGGCTCCGGGGCAGCCGTAGATCGACTCCTGGAGGGCGGCGAAGAGCGGGTTGTCCGTGAAGCCGGTCAGATGCGCCACCTGCTGAAGGAAGGTGGCCGAGAGCGCGCCGTCCGGGTCGAGGGCCTCGTCGAAGAGCCAGTGCAGGCGTTCGAAGCCGTCGCCCATGCCGAGGGCCAGTCCCAGGGTGCGCAGCCGCCGGACCGTCAGCCGGTCGCCGTCGGGGAGGTGGACGGCCCGCTGGTCGAGCAGGTCGGCGATCCGGCGGACCAGCCGGCGATCCTCGGGGTAACGGGCGTAGTAGGCACCGACCTTGTCCCGCACGCGGGGGTAGGTGGCGGCGTAGACGTCTTCGGCGGTGGCGTCGAGGCCGGGCAGGCCGCCGGTGACGTAGCAGGCGCGCAGGCCTTCGGGGGCGAAGGAGAGGTAGCTGAGGGTGACGAAGCCCCCGTAGCTCTGTCCGAGGGTCTCCCATGGCTCGTCGCCGCACAGTTGACGGCGGATCAGTTCCGCGTCGGCGACGATCGAGTCGGCGCGGAAGTGGGCGAGGTGGTCGGCCAGCGCGCCGGCCGAGGGGGACTGGGCAGCGGCCCGTGCGGTGAGCGGCGTGGAGCGGCCGGTGCCGCGCTGGTCCAGCAGCAGCACCCGGTGGGTCTTGAGCGCGTGGCCGAGCCAGCCGGCCGTGGCGTTCAGCGGGCGGGGGGACTTCCCGCCCGGCCCACCCTGGAGGTAGAGCAGCCAGGGCAGCCGTTCGTCGGCCCGCACGGGGTCGACGACCTCCCGGGCGAACAGCTCGATGGTTCCCCGCCCGGGTTCGGTGTGGTCGAGCGGCACGTCGAAGACGTGGTCGGTCACGGCGAGTCCGGGCAGCCGGTACTGGGCGCGGATCACGGCGTCCTCTCGGGGTAGTGGCAGGCGACCTGCTGTCCGGGGGCGATCGTCCGCAGCTGCGGGCGTTCGGCGGCGCAGAGTTCGTCGGCCTTGGGGCAGCGGGTGCGGAACCGGCAGCCTCCCCCAGCCTCCGGCCGGGAGGTACCCCCGCGGCGGACGAACGGGCTGGGCGGGTCGCCGTGGAGCACGATCCTCCCCCGGCTACCGCCGGGAGGTGCCCCCATCCGGGTAGCCTCCAGGTCCGGGTCGGGCAGTGGCACGGCGGACAGCAGGGCGTGGGTGTACGGGTGGGCCGGGTGGGCGAACAGGGTGTCGCGGTCGGCGGTTTCGACGATCGAGCCGAGGTACATCACGGCGATCCGGGTGCTGATCTGGCGGACGGCGCCGAGATCGTGGGCGATGAACAGGTAGCTGAGTCCGTACTGATCCTGCAGGTCCTTCAGCAGGTTGAGGATCTGCGCCTGGACCGACACGTCGAGCGCGGAGACCGGCTCGTCGCACACCACCAGCTTCGGACGCAGGGCCAACGCCCGGGCAATGCCGATGCGTTGGGCTTGTCCGCCGGAGAACTCGTGGGGATGGCGGTCGGCGTGCTCCGGCCGTAGGCCGACCCGGGCCAGCAACTCCTCGGCCGGCTGGTCGGGTTCCAGCCCCTGGTAGCGGTAGGGGCCGGAGAGGATCTGACGGACGGTGTGCCGGGGGTTGAGCGAGGAGAAGGGGTCTTGGAAGACCATCTGCAGGTCACGGCGGACCGGGTGCAGGGCCGTCGCTCCCCCAGCCCCCACGGGGGGCTGGGAGGTGCCCCCATGCCCGGCGAGATCGCGCCCGGCGAAATGGATACTGCCCGAGGTGGGCCGCTCCAGGCGGGTGATCAGTTTGGCGACGGTCGACTTCCCGCAGCCGGATTCGCCGACCAGGCCGAGGGTTTCGCCGGGCCCGACGACCAGAGAGACCCCGTCGACGGCCGCGATGTGGCCGGCCAGCCGTCGGGTCAGACCGTGGCGTACCGGGAAGTGCTTGACCAGGTTCCGTACTTCGAGAAGGCTCATTCTGCGGCTCCGAGGGTGGGCAGCCGGTCCGGCAGGGGGCCGTCGATGCGCGGAACGCAGGCCAGCAGGCCCCGGGTGTACGCCTGTTGCGGCCGGTGGAACACGTCCCGTACCGGACCGCGTTCGACCGCGCGACCCTGGTGCATCACCGTGACCTGGTCGGCCAGGCCGGCGACCACGCCCATGTCATGGGTGATCAGCATGATGGCCGTGCCGGTCTCCTCCCGCAGCTCGCGCAGCAGTTGGAGGATCTGCGCCTGGACGGTGACGTCCAGCGCGGTGGTCGGCTCGTCGGCGATCAGCAGGTCGGGTTCCAGGCACAGGGCCATCGCGATCATCACGCGCTGCCGCATCCCGCCGGAGAACTCGTGCGGATAGCAGCGGGCCCGCCGTTCCGGCTCCGGGATGCCGACCCGGTGCAGCATGCGCACCGCGATCCGGTGCGCCTGCTTGCGTCCGGCGCGGTGGTGCGCCCGGTACGCCTCGGCGATCTGGAACGCGACCGAGTAGTACGGGTTGAGGCAGGACAGCGGATCCTGGAAGATCATCGCGATCCGGTCGCCGCGCAGCCGGCGCAGCGAGCGCTGGTCGAGCGCGGTCAACTCCCGCCCGTCGAAGCGGATCTCGCCGCTGACCCGGGCGTCGCGCAGCAGGCCGAGCACGGCGAGGCTGGTGACCGACTTGCCGCTGCCGGACTCACCGACCACGCCGAGCACTTGGCCGGCGTCCAGGTCGAGGTCGAGCCCGTCCACGGCGCGAACGCCGGAGCGGAACTCCACGGCCAGGTCACGTACCGTCAGCAGGGTCATCCGAGTGCCCTCACTCTCGGGTCGAGGACGGCGTACACGAGGTCCACCAGCAGGTTGGCGAGGACCACGAAGGCGGCCGCGAACAGCGTCACCCCGAGGATCACCGGCTGATCGGCCGAGGCGATCGCGTCAGCCGCGAGCTTGCCGACGCCCGGCAGGCCGAACACCGACTCGGTGATCAGCGCGCCACCGAGCAGCGCGCCGAGGTCCATGCCGAAGATGGTCACGATCGGCATCAGGGCGGGCCGCAGGGCGTGCCGACGCACCACCGTGAGCTCGGGCAGGCCCTTGGCCCGGGCGGTGCGCACGTAGTTCTGCCCGAGGCTCTCCACCATCTCGCCACGGGCGACCCTGGCGTAGATCCCGGCGTACAGCATGGCCAGCGTGATCCACGGCATCACCATCGACTGCGCCCAGCCGACCGGATCGGCGGTGAACGGCACGACCTGCGGGTACGGCAGCAGCTTGAGCTGCACCACCAGCAGGTACTGCAGCACCAGGGCGGTGAAGTAGATCGGCAGCGAGACCCCGCCGAGGGCGGCCGTCATCGCCGCCCGGTCCCACAGGCTGCCACGCCGCAGGGCCGAGACCACGCCGGCACCGACGCCGACGGCGAGCCACAGCACGGCGGCACCGATGGCGATCGAGAAGCTGACCGGCAGCCGGCTGGTGAGCGTCTGCCACACCGGCTGGTCGGTCTGGAAGCTGAACCCCAGGCACGGGACAGGGCAGTTGACGGCCTGCGCGCCGCTGCCGTAGGTCCGCCCCGAGACGATGCCGGCCAGGTAGTCGCGGAACTGGACCAGCGGCGAGTGGTTCAGCCCGAGGGTGGTGCGGATCTCGGCGATCCGCTCCGGGCTGCACGCCTTGCCGCAGGCGCCCTGCGCGGGGTCGGCCGGCATCAGGTAGAAGATGGCGAAGGTGGCGGCGCAGACCACCAGCAGGATGGCCGCCGTGACGGCCAGTCTGCGCAGCAGGTAGAGGATCATCGAGGCCGGCTCCGGGGGTCGAGCGCGTCGCGGACGGCGTCACCGAGCACGTTGAAGGCGAGCACGGTGACGAACAGGAAGGCACCGGGGATCAGGAAGTAGGCGGGGTCCGCGGCGTACCAGGGCACGGCGGTGGCGATCATCTGACCCCAGGAGGGGGTGGGGGCCTGGACACCCACACCGAGGAAGGACAGGCCGGCCTCGGTGGCGATGTAGCCGGGGATCGACATCGTGGCCACCACCAGGACCGGCCCGGTCAGGTTGGGCAGCACCTCGCGCAGCAGCAGCGCCCGCCGTGAGGCGCCGAGCACCCGGGCGGCCGCGACGAACTCGCCCCGCGCGAGCACCATCGCCTGTCCGCGCACGATCCGGCCGACGTACGGCCAGCCGAAGAAGCCGAGGACCACGACCAGGAGCAGCCGGCGGTCCACACCGGGCGCCGCCGAGATCAGAGCGATCATGAAGATGAGGCTGGGGAAGGACAGCAGCAGGTCCATGGTGCGTCCGATCGCGGTGTCGACCCACCCGCCGAAGAACCCGGCGACCAGGCCCAGCGCCGTTCCCAACACTACCGACAGCGCGGTGGCGAGCACGGCGATCAGCAGTGACACCTGTGCGCCGTACACCACCCGGGCGAGCACGTCCCGGCCGTTGACCGGCTCCACGCCCAGCCAGTGCCGGGTGCTGATCCCGCCTGCGGCACCACGCGGCAGGCCGCCGAGCGCCGGGTCCACCGCGTCGCTGTGGAAGGCCGTCGGCGAACTCCCGGCGACCCAGGTGATCAGCGGCGCGGCAACCGCGACCAGGACCAGCCCGGCCACCACGGCCAGCGCGATGGCCGCCGAGCGCTGGGCCAACAGTCGTCGCAGCACGGTCACTTGAGGCAGTACGGTCACTTGCGCAACCCCAGGGAGACCAGGTCGAGCCGGCCGACGTAGGCGATGTGCCCGTACGCTCCGGCGACCTTCGGACCGACGAGGATCGGCGCCTTGTCCCACAGGAACGGCACCACCGGGGCGTCCTTCATGATCTGCTGGGCGAGCTGCCCGTACGCCGCCTGGGCCGCCGCCGGATCACCCATGGCGGCGATCTTGTCGATCTGCGCGTCGACGGCCGGGGAGTCGTACTGCGAGTAGTTGTTGTTGCCCTGACCGGTGATCAGACGGCCGTCGAACACGATCGGCAGGTACGTCGACGCGCCAGGCCAGTCCGGGGACCAGCCGGCGATCACCAGGTCGTGCTCCTGGGAGGTGTTGCCGACCGTGCTGTAGAACGCCGAGGAGCTGATCTCGTTGATCTTCACGGTGATGCCGGCCCGGCCGAGCGAGGCCTGGACCGCCTCGGCCTGCGCCTTGCCGGCAGTCGAGGCCGGGGCGTCGAGGGTCAGGGTGAGGCCGGAAGCGTGGCCCGCCTCGGCGAGCAGCGCCTTGGCCTTGTCCGGATCACCCTTGCCGTCCTTGCTCGGATAGGGGTCCTCGGCCTGGTAGCCGAGGGACGGCGGCAGCAGGCTCGTCGCCAGGTCGCCGGCGATCGGACCGCCGCGAGTGGTGCGCAGGGCGTCCTTGTCCAGCGCGTACGCGATGGCCTGGCGCACCCGGATGTCGTCGAGCGGCTTGTGCTTGGTGTTGATGCTCAGGTAGCGGGTGTTGATCGAGTCGCCGGTGACCAGCCGGCTCTTCAACTGCGGATCGTTCAGCACCCGCCCGACCGAAGCGGGACCGATCGGCTCCAGCGCGACCGCGTTCGCGTCCTCCCCCTGCCCGGCGATCAGCCGCTGGTCGACCACCGCCGCGTCCAGACCGAGGTCGATGACGACCTTGTCGGGCAGGCCCTTGCGGACGGGGTCGGTCGCCGGGTCCCAGCTGGTGTTGCGGACCAGGGTGAGCTGCTTCTTCGGCTCGAAGCCGTCGATCTTGTACGGGCCGGACGAGAACGGCCTGGAGTCGTAGTTGACGCCGGTGTCCTTGTCCTGCGGCACCGGCGCGAACATCGGCAGCGACGCCGCCGAGCCGAAGTCGGCCACCGGGCGGTTGAGATGGAAGACGACGGTGCCGCTGTCCGGGGTCTCGATCGAGGCCAGCCCGGCGGGGTCCTTGTAGGGCCCCTTGTACGACTCGCCGCCGGCCAGCCACGTTCGGGCGTACGGCGGCCCCTCGGGCAGCTCGGCGGCGAAGGTCCGCTCCACTGCGTACTTGACGTCCTTGCTGGTGATCGGGCGGCCGTCCTCGAACTTCACCCCCTGCTTGAGGGTGAAGGTCCAGGTCTTCGCGCCGTCGCTGGGCCGACCTGTGTCGGTGGCCAGATCCGGCACGATCTTCCCGCCCGCCTGACCCGGCGCGGCGGCGAAGGTGGTCAGCGTCCGGTAGATCAGCCGGCTCACGTCCTGTGAGGACGTGACGTAGTTGCGCGCCGGGTCAAGGTGCTCCAGGTCGAGGGTGGACAGCACGTGCAGGGTGCCGCCCTTCACCGCTGCCGCGCCCGTCACGGTGGAGCCGTCGCCACCGCCCGTACAACCGGCCGCCGACAGCAGCCCCAGGGCGGTGCCGAGGGCCAGCCCGACTCTTCGTTGTCTCACGTCTCCTCCATGCATGATGTGACATTTCATGCGTGGGAGAAGATTGGCTGACCGACGAGCCCTCCAGAAGATCCCAGAACTCCATCACATCGCGTTATGGAGCTCCGGCAGGGACAGCGGCGACCTGCCCTTGCCGTGGTGGGGGGGGCGGGGGGGGGGCCCCCCCCCACGACAACCCACCCGAACGGTGAGTCGCGGCCTCGACACGAAACGCTACCTCCGCAGCCCTGGCGGACAGCGCCAAAAGGCCCCCCGTGCAAACGCGGGCAAAAGACGGCCGCGAATGTCTCGTTTGTCCACCCTTCTCGGAAGTCTGCGCCAGCACACCGACCTCCCCGACCTTCGGCCGCGGGCCGGCGCTGGGTTGTGCGGCGTGAGCGCGACAGAGGCAGGCACCGCATCCGACGGACTCGGCGACGACCGGACGCTGCTCCGCCGACCGACACCCAGACCTACTGCGCCCGCGCCGACTGGTCCCGGCAGGCCCTAGATGTTCTGACCCGTGACGCCGTCTCCCCGTCCATTCGGAACGCTACGGGCCACACTGCCTGAGCCGAGACCGGCCTGGGCTTCGGTCACTGTCACCGGGATAAACGAGAGACAGAGGTGCAGATAACTGTGCAACCCTTCCCCAGCAAGCCCGGAGAGCCGACTCGGGCCACCACACCTTCCAGGAGACCCCGACCGACGACGGTCAAGCACAGTGGCAGCTGGGTGTGCGGCGACCCTTTCGCCATACCAAGGGAGACCCGCAGGTCAGCGACTTGTTGTCATCGCCACCGAAAAGGTTTAGGCAGCTTGGCATATGCCAAGAGTGATCACTTAGAACGCGCAATCGATTACGATACGTAGTCAAATGTGATGCAGATCACAGAAGTTGAGATGCGTCAGCCACATCCCCTACCTGCTGTTCGACTTGCTTTCCACTGCCCGGCTCCAACACCGAGTGGTGCGAACCCGGGTGGCCGGCCGCCAGCAGGACGGCGATTTGCGGCCCAGTTCCATAGGAACCACTACCGTCACCTCGACGTGTTACGTTCAGGAACCGGTCGTGTACAGCAGCCGAGGGGGATCGTGATGGCAGGCGGATTCCACGTCGTACCAACAGACATGCTCATCGCCTCAGCAGGCTTCACTGATCTTCAGAACTGGGCGTCCCTCCAGATCCATCGCGCCCTGATCGGCTCGATGGACGACGCTGCCGGCATGGCCGGCGACGACGATGCCGGCCACTCCTTCGCCGCCAAGTACGACCCCGCCGCGCACGCCGTGGTGACCGCGGTCGGACGAGCTGTCGCGCAGCTAGGTGGCACCGCCAACGGCCTGTACTCGATGGCGATGAACTACATCAAGACGGACGCCGATGTCGCGGCGAACCTGATGCAGCCCTACGAGCTGCCGGCTTCCAGCAACCCGGGCTGCGACGAGGAGCCACTCAATGTGCAGATCCCCTCGGCGGTCGGCCACAACAACTCCGCCGTCGACGAGATCATCGCCCAGTTCTGGCCCCAGGGAGACCCCGGAAAGCTCCGCCAGGCCGCCTCAGACTGGAAGAAGCTGGCCCAGCTAGTCAGCACCCTCGGTCTCGAATGCGACAAGCGGGTCCAAACCGTCACCGCGTCCAGCACCTCATCGGCCGTCGACGGCTTCGCCGCGTCCTGGGCGAAAATGCACGACGGATGCGCCACACAGGGCCCGCTGCTGAACACCATCACCAACGCCGCCTACAAGCTCGGAACCGCATGCGAGTCCTACGCCCAGGCCGTCGACGACCTGCGCTCCAAGCTGGAGGAACTGGCGGGTGGCGCCGCTATCGTCGCGGGCGTCGGGATCGGCCTGACGCTCTTCACGTTCGGCGCCTCGGACGCGGCCGCGGCCGGTGGTGAGGCGGCCATCGCGGCGGAGGCCGGTACCGCGGCCGCCGCCATGGCCACCGAGCTCGAAGGCAGTGCCGAACTCGCGGTCCTCGCCGAGGCGGAGGCCATCGTCAACGAGGCCGCCGCCGGCCTGTCCCCCATCGTCACGACCGCCGCGGTCACCGCTGCTGGAGCCACCGTGGCTATCGCCGGCGCGCCGGCGGCCGTGGCGACCACACCAGCACCGGGCCCGCCACCCGGCCCGCCACGAGCCCCTGGCCCCAGCGTGCTCGGCCCGATCCCCCCAGACCCGAACTCCCCGTTCAAAGACCTCTCACCCGAACAGCAAGCCCAGTTCCGGCAGTGGATGCAGCAGATGGGCGCCGACGGCCGCACCACACCCAAGGTGATGCCCCCACTGGTCAACTCGAAGGGAAAGCCGACCAAGCCGTCGGTCATCGACGCCCGCGCCTACCAACTGCGCATCTCCGGCGACACCGAATACAGCCTGTACACCACCGAACTCAAGGACAACGGCAGCCAGTGGGCGGTCGATGCCGACGGCGTTCGTCCGCAAGACGGGGCGATCGTCGAAGCCAAGTACGTCAACCAGCAACCCGGCAACTGCTCCCCGTACCGCTTGAACAACTCGGACGGCGTTATCCCCTTCCTGTACGAGGACAACGAGAAGAAGCAGAGCTGGGAGATCGCGCGCTACGGCTCCGCGATCAACGACCCACGCAACCGCGTCAACCACCTCGAGATCGATACCAACGATCCAAAGGCAGCCGCCTACTTCGAGGCGATGCGGCTAGCGAACGGCGTGCCAGGCCAAACCCGCATCGTCCCATGACCATCGCCCCGGAAGGATCGAGAGGAAACGCCGATGTCAGGTAGCTACTACGTGCGGCCCGATGAAAGGCAAGGCGCACGCTGGGACTTCACCACGGACGAACTCACCCGAACCGTCACCGAACTCAACCCCGACGCCACCGCGTCCGGGTCGTCCGGGCCTGATGCAACGATCGAAATCCAGGTCCGTGGGCAGGTGCGTGACCACAGCATCCTCTACTTCGCCGACAGGCCGGTATTCGTGTTCCCCGAGCAGGACGAGCTCGACGTCCCCGCCTCGATGGTGCTCCAGCTGCTGCAGCGCCTGGCGCCGGATGCGGAGACGCTCTGGTTCTCGGACTTCGACGGCGTGGTCCATCCGCTCCAAGTGAACGGCAGCGTCGATGACTTCGTCGACGACCTCCTTTCCGAGTAGCGCACCAGTAGGAAGTGCCATCGGCAAAGCCGCCCGCTACCGTCTCACCTGCGGTGCTGTCCCACGCGCCAGGCCATGCGTCGCCGGTGCTTAGTGGTCGGCTCCGGAAGTCCTTCGGGGGTTGATCATGCGGCGAGGCGGAAGGAGGATTCTTCCTGGTGATCGGCGGTGCGCCGGTCGAGCCTGGCCAGCAGATCGTCCAGGTCGGAGGTGGTGAACTTCCACTGGAACGGCTGTGCCGTGGCGTTGTAGCGGTCTTCGAAGGCTCAGAGCCGGTCCCCGACCTGGGCGAGGTCGGTGAAGTCGTTGGGTGAGACGACCTTGCGCTGGACGACGGAGAAGTAGATCTCCACCTGGTTCAACCACAAAGCATGGATGGGGGTGTGCACCATCACCGCGTTCGGGAACGCGATGATCAGCCGGTCGGCGGCCTTCTTGCCTCGGTGGGAGGAGCCGTTGTCGACGATCCAGAACACACGCTTGGCGCTGGCATAGGGCTCCTGGCTCATGACCTGGGTGACCAGGGTCATGAACGGTTCGATCCCGGTCCTGGGCTCGGTACGGCCGAACACCTTTGCGTAGTGGACGTCGTAGGCGGCCAGGTACGCCAAGGCGCCTCCGCGACCGTAGGTGTGGTTCACGCGCATCGCGCGGGCCTGCCCGGGGGCGAGGGTCGGGTGGCAGCGGCAGCGGGCCTGGATAGAGGTCTTCTCGTCCGCGCTGATCACGTACTCGTCCTCACCGAGCGGTTGGCCCTGCCAGGTTCGGGCGTACAGGTCCAGGACGCGCTCGGCCCTCGCCCGGAAGTCGGGGTCGGTGATGAAGATCCATGAGCGGTGCCGCCAGGGCTTGAGCGCGTCCTCGGCGAGCCAGCGGCGCACAGTGGAGGCCGCCACGAACGTAGCGATGCCCCGGGCCATAGCCTCATTGGCCAGCTCTGGGCACGACCAGCGCGACAGCGGCACGCCGGTTTCGACGGGCAACTGGCAGGCCAGCGCCTTCACCTGGGCGGCCTGCAGCGCGCTGAACGCGGAAGGGCGACCGGGGCGGTTGCGGTCGGTCAGCCCGGCCAGGCCCTGCTCGGCGAAGCGGCCTCGCCACCTGCGCACCGTGTCCAGATGCAGGCCGGTCTCCCGGGCGATGCGCGCGTTGGAGCGTCCACGCGCCGCGTGCAGAACCACCTGTGCCCGCAGACGCAGCCGATACTCGGTCTTGTGGCCGTAGGCCATCTTCTTCAGCCGCTCGCGGTCCGAGGCGGTTGGAGATATCGGGCGGGCCGGAGCAACGGGCATGAGGCGAGGACCAATCGGGAGAAGTGGATCACGACAGCCCGTAGCTTGCTGTGCTCGGTCCCCGGCCCACCCGGCACCATGGCGGTCGTGCCCACACCGCCGGATCACACCAGGCCCCCCGGAGCGCCGACTTGGAGGGCACGCCCGCACGGCTTGGCCGCAGCCGAGTACCTATACGTGATGTCTGCACGCAGTGCGGGCCCACACGATGGGGCCCGTCGGGGTGCCAATAGCCTCTCTTCATGTGAGTTCCCTGCCGAGAGAGGAGACACCGTGATCGTCGAACACGAGTTGACGGCCCCTTGGGAGGCGGTCTTGATGGAGCCGACCGCGGGCAACGGCACGGGTGTCGTTGTACTGGCCGGATCGAGCGGCCGCGTGGACCGCCAACGAGCGAGGCTTCTCGCCGAGCAGGGTCTCCTCGTCCTGGCCATACGCTGGTTCGGCGGACCAGGGCAGCCGGCGGGGATCTGCGAGGTGCCTCTGGAGACGTTCGTCGCGGCCGTCGACCTGCTGAAGTCTCGTGGAGCGCAGCGCGTCGGCATCCTCGGCTGGTCCAAGGGTGCCGAGGCCGCGCTGCTCACCGCGGTCTACGAGCCGCGCGTCAACGCGGTGGTGGCCATCTCTCCGACGTCGCTGGTCTGGTGCAATGTGGGGCCGGGGCTCGACGGGCGGGACCGGCCTTTGAGGTCCTCCTGGACCTGGCAGGGGCAGCCGCTGCCCTTCATCCCGATGGACGGCGACTCCTGGCAGCCTGTGGAGCAAGGCGACGGTCCGGTGGCGATCCGCGGCTGGTACGAACTCAGCGAGCGGACGTTCGCCCGACGTCTGGACGCCGCCGCGATCCCGGTGGAGAAGGCGTCCGCCGACATCCTGCTTGTCGCCGGCGGCGACGACGCGATGTGGCCTTCCCTGCGGTATGCCGAGCAGTTGGCCGCGCGCCGCCGAACAGCCGACGCCCCGGTCCACCTGGTGACCCGCGACGACGCTGGACACCGGCCGCGCTTCCCGGGTGAAGGCCCCGCCGCACCCTCGAAGACCTTTGCATACGGAGGGACAGCCCGCAGCGACGCCCTGCTTGGCGAAGCAGCCTGGGCACCCATCCTCGGCCTGCTCCATCCGGGGCAGACCAAGGCCAACTCCAGGTGATAGGTGTCAACATCGTCGTGGTGTTACTGCCGGGCGGGCTTGCGCGCGCGAGGCGTCGGGGCCTACGCGTAGCAGACTCCGACGTCAACCCCCGAAGGACTTCCAGGCTCGACCACTAAGCGCCGTGCCTGAGGAGGACGGGCCGTCGTGAAGCGCTGCCAGCCGCTGCATCAGCCCCCGCGGCCCCGCGTCGACCGCCGCGGGCCGCATCCGGCCGCCACCTGCCCGTGCCCTTGAGGCGCAGGGTCCCGACTGATGGGCCACAGCGGGGTTCTGGCGGCCTTTCAGGGCCCGGCTGGAGGCGGAACAGCTGCCCGGCCCTGTGAAGCCGCCTACGGGCGCATAGCGGCGCTGCGCCCCACGGGCGCGTCCACTTCTCGGGGATGCCCTTGCGTGACCTGGCACCTACCCAGATAGACCTGCACGCACGGCAACTGTAGACAATGTCGGCGCTCAGCACGTCCGCGCGGGTGAACAGGCTCCCTTTGCAGGCCGCGCCGCCCCAGCCGTCAGGCTCTGGTCTGGTCGCCGCTGCGCGGCTACCCTCATACCCAAAGGCGATCCAGCGCGACAAGCGCTGCGATGTCGGCACTCCGCACAACGGACCATGGGGGGCTCTGCATGAGACTGAGATTCGGGCGCCGCACAGCAATGATCGCAACAGCCGCAGCAATGAGTGTCGGCACGCTCGTCACGATGGCGGGAAGCGCTTCCGCTGCCGATACCGTGCCGATCAGCGTCGGCCACTATGTCGGCCTCTACAACCAGCCCAACACCACCGGCGGCAAGGTTTACTACAACGGCTACCAGTTGCCCGATGTTCCCCCGGGTGGCGCTATCGTCGCCCAGTGCTGGACCGTCGGCCAGGCTATCGGCAACTACGGCGACACCTGGTACCGCACGAACGAGGTGGACTGGAACGACGGCTACGGATGGGTTACGGGTCTACCCACCGCCTACGTCTTCGCCGGGTACGCCGACGGCAACGCCCGTAGCGTCAACCGGGATCCGAACATCCCTCAGTGCTGATCCATGACGCCAAGCACGTGCCGAAGCAATCCTTGACCCGGCGTAGGCAAGGGTGAGTCGGACGGGGCGGCGGTCGACCAGGACCGCCGCCCCGTCCGTGGCTTTGCCGTACCAGTGGGAGCCGAAGACGCACACCACGCCCGCAGCCCGGAAAGACGGGAGCGCCTAACACCCCGCGCCCATGACTAGTCGACGTACGGCTTGAACTCCCAGGCGATGTGCGCGGCCAAGTCGCTCCTGTGGCGGCGGTCCTTCCGTGACTCCCGAACGAAGCTCAGCAGCCGCTCCGGGCTGACAATGTGCACATTCAGGCAGCGCAGGTACGGGCCCCACAGCGGCGCCCCGTGGATGACCATTACCGGCTCCGGAGTGCCGAGCATGTCGTTGCTGGACCATTCGATCTCCGTGAGGAGTTTGCGGACCTCCTTGGTGCAGTCCCACTTGCCGTACGTCAGCGTCATCTCGTGATCGGTGGGCCTGACCTTCGCCCCCGGGACCGGCTTCCAGTTCTTCGAGTCGATGACGAGGAGTTGCCCCTGGGGGCCGATAGCGATGTGGTCCAGGTTCGCCCGGTGCCCCGGGATGCTTCGGTCGTTGAGGATCGTCCATCCTTCGGCCTCGAGGGGCTTGAGGATGCGGTAGGTGGCTTCCTCGCCCTCGGCGCCGCGCTCCCAGCGGTCGGCCGCCTTGAGGTCCTCGGCAGTGGGCGGGACGTGGTACGTCTTCGGTTCGCTCCAGCCCGCGACGGGGCGCTTCTTGGCCGCGGCGTATGCGATGGTGGCGATGGGGACCGCGAGTAACTCGAGGAGGATGCCGAGGTCGGCCGCGTAGGCGATGAGGAGCCATACGAGGGTGTAGGGGGCTGCGACGGCGGCGCACTTCGCTGGGCGGCGCATGGTGTAGATGCGTTCCGGCTGGGTGGTGCCGGTCGTGCCAGCGCGGAGCCGTGCGGCTTCGCGGCGTGCGCTGGCTCCGGGGGTGTTGGGCTGGATGGTGCGCTGCGGGGTGACGGTCACAGCGGCAGTTTGTCAGCAGCGAGTGACAGATGGTGACTGAATTTCCTGGACGCCACTGAACGAGCCAGGAGGGCGGTCTGACGGTCGCTCAGGGCCGGACAGCGACCCGATCCTGCGAGGCCGCCTACGGGCACGCAGCGGCGCGAGATGAGGCATGCCGCCAGCCAGCCCAACAACCAGCCTGCAAAGATATCGGCGATGGTCGTCGGCGGCTAGAGCAGCCCCTCGTTCTCAAGCGCCCAGTCGAGCGGGACCCCATTCTCCGGGTAGTGCTTGATGATGGGGCAGTGACGCGCCAGCTCGGTGTAGCCGTGCTTCCAGTCACACGCGAGATCCGCGGCCAGCCCGCCGAACCTGTCCAGGTCGAGGTGATCGGCTGGTTCAACAAGAAGCAGTCCTACCTCAATGCGCCGCCCCTCGCTTCGAACCGGACAGCGATACAAGCGGTTCTCGAAGCCCACGACCGATGTCGCCAGGCCAGCCGCCGTCTCGCCTTGACGTGCAGCGACAGCCTTCCTCAGGTGCGCCTGGACCGCTTGCTGCCACCCGTTGAAGGCAATCGAGTTCGCGTAGCCATCTGGCACTGGGATCACGTGTACCCGATTCAGTCGAGGCGAAGGATGCCTCAAGTCCTCACTCCTTCTTGATTCTCGGACGAGCGTGGCGGGCCCGTTCAGCTTGAGACGCCATTCCTCACGGTAGTCGGGGTGTTCGGCATAGGACTGCGCGAGGACGCGAAGTGCGTAGGCAAGGCCGACCGAACGAGGGTCTGACGGGTCCATCGCTGCGTGGTCTCGCGCGAGCATGTCGATCAGATCGAGCATGGGTAGGTGGCTGTCAAGGATGGCCTCGGCGCCGAAGACCCGCGCAACGTAGGCGTAGGCGTGGTTGTCCTCCAAGTTGCGTGCACGGAGGAACCGTAGGAGATCGTCCATGGGCCTCATCTTCGCCTGCCGGCGCGGCCTCAGGGTCGACTCAGGGCGGGCGTCCACCGCGGAAGACGGTAGGTCAGGCGCCGTCACTGGAGTCGCCGCCACCGCCGGCCTTGACGCCGAGTCGGGCCAGGGCCGTCGTCCAGTCGTTGGCGATGGCCTGCTGCGCCGCGGCGAGCTGCACCTGGCTCTTGCAGACCGCGGAGTGCAGCGCCGACTCCACAGCGTCCTTCGGGTTGTTCGGACCCTTGCCAGCGACGTGGCCCGGCGATGGGGGTTCCACCCACAGGTTTCGGGCGTCGTCTGGGTCTCCGCCGAGCTGCAGCGAGATCAGGTGGTCGTACTCGGCATCGCCCATCGCGCCCGTGTAGCCGTAGCTCCGCGCGTTCTCCGTCTTCTCCCGGTTCGTCACCGACACCGGTGGCCGGATGCCGGAGGTGTAGCCGCCCGGCCGGCAGATCGTGTCCTTCAGGTTCGCCTGGGTGACGGCGGGGCTCGTCGCACCCGGCGTGCACGCCGGATCCGGCAGCGGCTGCCCGTCCGCCGTGTGCCGGTAGTGGCAGGAGCCCGGCGCGGGCTGCGGCTGGACGGTGTACGAGGCCTGCGGGCCCGGGCCGACTGCCAGCGTCCCGGCCGCGACACTCGCCGGGGGCGCCGCCGGGCCTTGGCCGCCGGCGTGCGACGAGTGGGACGGGCTACAGCCGGCCGCCAGCAGGACAACAAGAACAGCAGCGGCAGGAACACGATGACGCACGATCACTCCGGGGTGCAGGGCGATGGACCGCCGAGCATTCTCCCAGACGCGCTTGCTGCCCCGCTGATTTGAACTACGGGCCCGGCTGGTAGCTCAGCGTGTTGGCGATAAGGGCGCGAGCCTGAAGTGCCGGACGGCGAGTCGAGGCGCAGGCTGGAAACGGTAGAGGCGAGGCGGCAGCAACCGGAGTAGCAGCCATGTTCCAAACGATCGCCGACGTTTTCCGCGCGGTGGGCAACGCCATCGCCACCGTGGTAGCGGCACCTTTCAAGCTCATCGCACGACTTTTCGGCGGGGGGTAGCCCCGACGACGTGGCCCAGCGGTACCGCTAACTAGGCCGGCGACCCGGCGCCTTCCTGGAGGCCGCCTTCTTCGCCGGCTGCTTGGCCTCCGCCTTCGGGCGGTCCTCTTGGGCCTTCGCGACAGCGGCCTCCAGCACGGCGAGCAGGTCGCTCACCCCGCCAGCGGGCGGCAGCACCCGCGCCTCGGGGGCATGCGGTGCCGGGAGGCCGGCGAGTTTCGCGTCGACGACCTGCTCGAGGGCGTGCGTGTATTCGTCCCGCTCATCCTCGATCCGGAAGTCCGCGCTGACCGCGTCCATCAGCTGCGTGGCCAACTGCACCTCTTCGGGGCGCAACTCCAGCCTTGCAGGGGCGACGCCTTCGACCGGCCGGACCTCGTCGGGCCACAGCAGGGTCGTCATCAGGATGGCGTCGCCGCGGACGGCGAGTGCCACCAGGCTGTCACGGGTGCTTCTCTGAACTACGCACGCGACATGACGCCTGGAGCGGCGTTCAGCGCTGCCGGCGCGGCCTCGTTGCAGGCTTAATCGCTTGCCGTGAGGTGGCAAGAGGCGGACACTACCGCGGTGTTCACAGATGCCGATGCTGCCGCCCTGTACGACGCGCTTAACCCGTGGGATCCGGACCACCGCCCAGGGGACGCCTTCTACTTTCCGCTTGTCATGGGCGCCCAGTCCGTCCTGGACGTCGGGTGCGGCACCGGCACCATGCTGCATCTGGCCCGCGAACGCTGTAGGTGCCAAGAACCACGTCCGTGCTGGTCAGTTGACATGTGGGCGCTGTCGCGAGGCCGGCCGGTCCAGTGACAGCGAAGGTCTCGCTCGCT
>NZ_JARZAH010000039.1:0-77266 GCF_029892145.1 Kitasatospora sp. GP30 | reverse complement strand
TCCGCGGCGCCGGACAGCGGGGAGGTCGCGTACGCCTCACCGGTGGTCGGGTCGACGATCTGCAGGGTGCGGCCGTCGGCCGCGTCGACGAACTCGCCGTTGATGTAGTTGCGCAGCGTACGAAGGTCGCTCACGGGATTCTCCTACGGTCTGGGCCTGCGACGTTGCAGATTCCGCGCCAGGTTACCGCTGGCGTCGGGCCGCCGGGTGCGGATGGGCAGGTCCACTTTCGGGCGTGTGCACGTCGACACGGGTACGCGGCCAGGCTACCTCGCCGACTTACGTTATCGACAGGGCCCATCGGCAAATGCCACGCAATCCGTTCCCGATCCGCAGTTGTTCGACGAAATCAGCAGGCCGACGGGTTGCGGATGCAGAAACGATCAGGCACAGTGGCCGCGTGGCCAACCGCGACCGGAACAGCAGCGTTCCCCTCGACTCCGTCTCCAAGGCGATCATCGAGCAGCTGCAGGAGGACGGCCGTCGCCCGTACGCGACCATCGGCAAGGCCGTCGGCCTCTCCGAGGCCGCCGTCCGGCAGCGGGTCCAGAAGCTGCTCGACCAAGGCGTGATGCAGATCGTCGCCGTGACCGACCCGCTCACCGTGGGCTTCACCCGCCAGGCGATGGTCGGCGTCACGGTCGAGGGCGACATAGAGCCGATCGCCGACGCCCTGGCCGCCATGGACGAGGTCGACTACGTGGTCTGCACCGCAGGCTCGTTCGACCTGCTGGCCGAGCTGGTGTGCGAGGACGACGAGCACCTGCTCGAAATGATCAACAAGCGCATCCGCGCGCTTCCCGGCGTGCGGAGGACCGAGAGCTTCGTTTACCTGAAGCTCCGGAAACAGACCTACACCTGGGGCACCCGATGAGCGCCGATCCGGCACCGAAGGACCTTTCGAAGGCCGCATACGACCACCTGTGGATGCACTTCACCCGCATGTCGTCGTACGAGAACTCCCCCGTCCCGACCATCGTGCGCGGCGAGGGCACCTACATCTGGGACGACAAGGGCCGCAAGTACATCGACGGCCTGGCCGGCCTCTTCGTGGTCCAGGCGGGCCACGGCCGCACCGAGCTCGCCGAGGTCGCGGCCAAGCAGGCCAAGGAGCTGGCCTTCTTCCCGATCTGGAGCTACGCCCACCCCAAGGCCGTCGAGCTGGCCGAGCGCCTGGCCAACTACGCGCCCGGCGACCTGAACAAGGTGTTCTTCTCCACCGGTGGCGGCGAGGCCGTCGAGACCGCCTGGAAGCTCGCCAAGCAGTACTTCAAGCTGATCGGCAAGCCGACCAAGTACAAGGTCATCTCCCGGGCCATCGCCTACCACGGCACCCCGCAGGGCGCCCTGTCGATCACCGGCCTGCCGGGCCTGAAGGCCCCGTTCGAGCCGCTGGTGCCCGGCACCCACAAGGCCCCGAACACCAACATCTACCGCGCCCCCGAGTACCTGGCGGGCCCGGACGGCACCGTCGACCCCGAGGCCTACGGCCGCTGGTGCGCCGACCAGGTCGAGGAGGCCATCCTCTTCGAGGGCCCGGAGACCGTCGCCGCCGTCTTCGTCGAGCCGGTGCAGAACGCCGGCGGCTGCTTCCCGCCGCCGCCCGGATACTTCCAGCGGCTGCGCGAGATCTGCGACCGCCACGACGTGCTGCTGGTCTCGGACGAGGTCATCTGCGCCTTCGGCCGCCTGGGCACCATGTTCGGCGCCGACAAGTTCGGCTACGTGCCGGACATGATCACCTGCGCCAAGGGCATGACCTCGGGCTACTCCCCGATCGGCGCCACCATCATCTCGGACCGGATCGCCGAGCCGTTCTACAAGGGCGACAACACCTTCCTGCACGGCTACACCTTCGCCGGCCACCCGGTGTCGTCCGCCGTGGCGCTGGCCAACCTCGACATCTTCGAGCGCGAGGGCCTCAACCAGCACGTGCTGGACAACGAGTCCCGCTTCCTGGGCACCCTGAACAAGCTGCGCGACCTGCCGATCGTCGGCGACGTCCGCGGCAACGGGTACTTCTACGGCATCGAGCTGGTGAAGGACAAGGTCACCAAGGAGAGCTTCAACGACGAGGAGACCGAGCGCGTGCTCTACGGCTTCCTCTCGAAGGCGCTCTTCGAGAACGGCCTGTACTGCCGTGCCGACGACCGCGGTGACCCGGTCGTGCAGCTGGCCCCGCCGCTGATCTCCGACCAGTCGACCTTCGACGAGATCGAGCAGATCCTGCGGACCAGCCTCTCCGACGCGTGGGCGAAGATCTGACGGCGCGTCCCTGACGCGTCCGCCGTGCTTCTCTGACGCACCCTCCGCCGAAAGGGCGGTTCCGCCGGCCACCTCCTCAGGGCCGACGGGACCGCCCTTCGGTGTCTCCGTGCTGACGTGGTGCTTTTCTCAGACGATCAGCTGATGGTTCATCCGGGTTTATGACGATTTTGTGTGGTGTGCCGCAACCGCGCCGCGGCCTTGTCGTTCTAATCTGGCCAGTGTCACCCCTGCACCGTGCAGAGCCCATCCGGACCGGCGGAGGAACACATGTCAGCGGCCCCGCCCGACAACGACGTGCTGTGGGCCCGGGGGATCGTCAAGTCCCACCACGGCACCCCCGCGCTGCGCGAAGTCTCGATCGGCATCCGCGAGGGCGAGGTGCTGGCCATCACCGGGGCCCGCGGCTCCGGCAAGTCCACCCTGCTCGGCTGCCTCTCCGCGCAGCTGCCGGTGGACTCCGGCGAAGTCTGGTTCAACAGCTCCCCGGTCCACACGCTCAGCCGGGCCGGCCGGGAGAAGCTGCGCCGCGACCGGTTCGGCTACGTCGGCTCCGAGCCCCAACTGGTGCCCGAACTGACGGCCCGGGAGAACGTCGCCCTGCCGCTGCTGCTGGCCGGCAGCAGCCACAAGGCCGCGTACCGCGCGGCCGACGACTGGCTGGAGCGACTCGACGTCAGCGACGCCGCCAAGCACCGCCCGATCGAACTGCTCCAAGGTCAGCGCCAGCGGATCGCGGTCGCCCGCGCGCTGGCCCCGCTCCCCCGGGTGGTCTTCGCCGACGACCCGACCGCCCCGCTGCACCGCGAGGCCCGGGACCAGGTGCTGCGGATACTCACCAGCGCGGCCCGCTCCCACCGCCTCACCCTGGTCCTGGCCACTCACGATCCGGAGCTGGCCAAGTACGCGGACCGCTCGGTGGCCCTGGTCGACGGCCGCACCCCGGCCCCGGCCACGCCGGTCCAACGCCCGGCCGCCACGCCCGCCATCGTTTCGCACTGATCGCTTCACACTGAGGACGCCGGTGTTCTACTTCCGCCTGGTCAGGGGCTACCGGTTGGTCGACCTCGGCCGCCTGCTGCTCACCGCCGCGGCCGCCGCACTGGTCGCCGGATTCCTGCTGCGCGCGCTCGGCCGGGCCCTCAGCGACCCGCCCGGTGCGCACCCGGCCATCGAACGACTGCTGTGGTGCCTGCCCGCGCTGGCCGCGGTCGGCTGGTTCGCGGCGATCGCGGCCCGCGCCCTGCCCGTCCAGCGGCCCGAGCGGACGACCGGGCTGACCGCCGCCGGTGCCGGGCCGACCCGGCTGCGGCTGCTGATCGCCGGCGAGCTCGCCCTGGCCTGCGCGCTGGGTGCGGTGGTCGCCCTGCTGGTCTTCCTGGTGCTGCGCAACGAGATCGCCGGTCCCTCGCTCGCACCCGAGCTGGGCATGGGCGTCCCGCTGCCGACGACCGCGCCGATCGCCCTGGTCACCCTGCTTCCCCTGGTCGGCGGGCTCGCTGCGGCCGTCGCCGTACCGGTCACCCAACCGCTGACGGACCGCCAGGAGCCGCTGCGGGCCCACCGCTTCGGACTGCCCAGGATCATCGCCGCCGCCCTGCTGACGGTCGGCGGCACCCTCACCGAGCTCTACGAGCTGCGCCCGGCCGCCGCCGACGACCCGCGCCCGCTGCGGCTGCCCGCCGGCCTCGGCCACACCAGTGCCGTGCTGCTCGGCGCCTGGGCCACCGCCGTCCTCGGCGCGGCGCTGCTCACCGGACCCCTGCTGGCCGGGTTCGGCCGGCTACTGGCCCTCGGCCGGCCCACCCCGCGGCGGCTGCTGGCCGGGCGCGGGCTGACCGGCATCGCCCGCCGGCTCAGCGCCCCGCTGGCGGTGCTGGCGTTCACCGTGGCCGTAGTGCTGACCTCGGTGCGGCACTGGGTGGCCCCGGGCGCCGCCGGGACCGGGCCGCTGCCGGCCGCCGAGGCGCTGCTGCTCACCGGGTGCACGGTGGCGGCGGTGCTGGCCCGGCTCGCCGAGATCCGGGTCGCCCGACGCGGGGTGATCGGCACCCTGCTGCGCCTGGGCGGCTCGCCGCGGCTGCTGTTCAGTGCGGCCCTGCTGCGCTGGTCGGTGGCCGGCCTGGTGCTGCTGGCCACCGGCGGGCTGACGGCGGCGCTGGGCGCCGGGATGCTCAGCCGATAGTCCGGCCGGCTGCTCGGCCAGCGACCAGCTCGCCGCCGCTCAGCCGGCCGCTACTCAGCCCGCTGCTTTTCTCAGCCCGCCGCGGCGAGCTGACCGCAGGCGCCGTCGATCTCCTGACCGCGAGTGTCACGCACCGTGGTCGGAACCCCGTGCGACTCCAGCCTGCGGACGAACTCGCGCTCGTCCTCCGGGCGGGAGGCGGTCCACTTGGAGCCGGGAGTCGGGTTGAGCGGGATCAGGTTGACGTGCACCCGGTGGTTCTTGATCAGCCGGCCGAGGAGGTCGGCCCGCCACGCCTGGTCGTTGATGTCCTTGATCAGGGCGTACTCGATGGACACCCGGCGGCCGGACTTCTCCGCGTAGTACCAGGCCGCCTCCAGCACCTCGGAGACCTTCCAGCGGGTGTTCACCGGGACCAGCTCGTCGCGCAGCTCGTCGTCCGGCGCGTGCAGCGAGAGCGCGAGGCGGCAGCTCAGGCCCTCGTCGGCGAACTTGTACATGGCCGGCACCAGGCCGACGGTGGAGACCGTGATGCCGCGCTGCGAGAGGCCGAAGCCGTCCGGCGCCGGATCGGTGAGCCGGCGGATCGCGGCCAGCACCCGGTTGTAGTTGGCCAGCGGCTCGCCCATGCCCATGAAGACCACGTTGGACAGCCGCGCCTCGCCACCCGGGATGTCGCCGCTCTTGAGCGCCCGCATCCCGGACGCGATCTGCTCCACGATCTCGGCGGTGGACAGGTTGCGGGTCAGGCCGGCCTGCCCGGTGGCGCAGAACGGGCAGTTCATGCCGCAGCCGGCCTGCGAGCTGATGCACATCGTCACCCGGTCCGGGTAGCGCATCAGCACCGACTCGACCAGGGTGCCGTCGAAGAGCTTCCAGAGCGTCTTGCGGGTGGCGTCGTTGTCGCAACTGACGTGCCGGACCACCGACATCAGCTCGGGCAGCAGCTGCTCGGTCAGCTTGGCACGGCTGGCCGCCGGGATGTCCGTCCAGCCCGCCGGGTCGTTCGAGAGCCGGCCGAAGTAGTGGTTGGCCAGCTGCTTGGCGCGGAACGGCTGCTCGCCCAGGTCGGCGACGGCCGCCTTGCGCTCGGCGGGGCTGAGGTCGGCGAGGTGTCGCGGGGGCTTGGCGCCGCGCGGCGCGACAAACGTGAGTTCTCCGGGTGCAGGCATGGTTCGTCCAGTGTCGCAGATGCGCGAAGGGTCCCGGACAGCGTGCCGTCCGGGACCCTCTTCCGCGCTGTCGTTCTCGGAACTCAGCCGCCGACGAAGGCGGTCAGCAGCAGCCAGACCACCGGGGCGGTCGGCAGCAGCGAGTCCAGCCGATCCATGATCCCGCCGTGGCCGGGCAGCAGCGTACCCATGTCCTTGATGCCCAGATCGCGCTTGATCATCGACTCGGCCAGGTCGCCGAGGGTCGCGATCACCGCCGCGCAGCCGCCCAGGATCAGGCCCTGCCACCAGTGGCCGCCGTCGATCAGCCAGGACATCAGCAGCGCTCCGGCCAGCATCGAGAGCCCGATGCCGCCGGCCAGGCCCTCGCGGGTCTTGCCGGGGCTGATCGTCGGCGCCAGCTTGGTCCGGCCGAACTTGTACCCCACCGCGTACGCCCCGGTGTCACTGCAGATGGTGACCACCAGGAAGAGCACGATCCGCTGCGGCCCGTCGTGGGCGGAGAGCATCACGGCCACGAAGGACGCCAGGAACGGGACGTAGAAGGCCGTGAAGACGCCGGCCGTTATGTCCCGCAGGTAGTCCTCCGGCGGCCGGCTCATCCGCCAGATCATCAGCGCCAGTGCGGTCAGCGCCAACGACGCGGCGGCACCCTGCAGACCGATCCAGTAGGCGCTGGTCAGCATCGCCAGGCCGCCGAGCAGCAGCGGGGGCAGCGGAACCTCGATGCCCTTGCGCTCGGCCAGCCGGCTGGTCAGCTCCTTGACCCCGACCGAGGCCGCCGCCACCACGACGATCAGGAACAGCACCTTGACCACGAAGAGCGAGATGATGATCACCACGCCAAGGCTGAGCCCCACCCCTATCGCCGCGGGGAGGTTGCGGCCGCCCCGCTGCTTGGGGGGCTGCTGCGGCTCGGACTGGGCCACCTGACTCTCCTGGGCTCGGGGTCGGGCCCCCGCCGGGCCGGCCGACCGCTCGGGGGCGGCCTGCGGCGGGGCGGGGGTCTGCGGGGTTGCGCCCCTGGAGCCTGGGGCGTGCGGGGCGTCGTTCATCAGACTTCGAGGAGCTCGGCTTCCTTGTGCTTGAGCAGCTCGTCGATGGCCGCCACGTACTTGGCGGTGGTGTCGTCGAGCTCCTTCTCGGCGCGGCGCACCTCGTCCTCGCCGGACTCCTTGTCCTTGACCAGCTTGTCCAGGGCGTCCTTGGCCTTGCGGCGGATCGAGCGGATCGAGACCTTGGCGTCCTCGCCCTTGTTGCGGGCCACCTTGATGAACTCCTTGCGGCGCTCCTCGGTGAGCTGCGGGAAGGTCACTCGGATGATGGCGCCGTCGTTGCTCGGGTTGACACCCAGGTCCGAGTCGCGGATGGCCTGCTCGATGTTGCGCAGCGCGCTCTTGTCGAACGGCGTGATGACCGCCATCCGCGGCTCCGGCACGGCGAACGAGGCCAGCTGGTTGATCGGGGTGAGCGCGCCGTAGTAGTCGGCGACGATCTTGTTGAACATCGCCGGGTGGGCCCGGCCGGTACGGATGGCGGCGAAGTCGTCCTTGGCGACGACGACGCTCTTCTCCATCTTCTCTTCGGCTTCGAGGAGGATCTCTTCGATCACGGTCTGCTCCCTGTCCGGTTGCCCGTGGCGCTCACCGCCCGTGGCGTACTGATAGGCCCCGCCAGGTCCGACGGGGCTCGGTTGACGACTGCTCAGGCCCGGACGGAATCCTGGCTGATGAGTGTGCCGATCTTCTCACTCCTGACGGCGCGAGCGATATTGCCCTCGGTCAGGAGCTCGAAGACCAGGATCGGCAGGCCGTTGTCCTTGCACAGCGTGATCGCGGTCAGGTCGGCCACCTTGAGATCGCGCGAGATCACCTCGGCGTACTCCAGCGCGTCGAACCGCACCGCGTCCGGGTTGGTCTTGGGGTCGGAGTCGTAGACCCCGTCCACACCGTTCTTGCCCATCAGCAGGACCTCGGCGTGGATCTCCAGGGCGCGCTGCACGGCAGTGGTGTCGGTGGAGAAGTACGGCATGCCCATACCGGCGCCGAAGATCACGACGCGGCCCTTCTCCAGGTGCCGGATGGCCCGCAGCGGCAGGTAGGGCTCGGCGACCTGGCCCATCGTGATGGCGGTCTGGACCCGGGTCTCGATGCCTTCCTTCATCAGGAAGTCCTGCAGGGCGAGGCAGTTCATGACGGTGCCCAGCATGCCCATGTAGTCCGAGCGGGCCCGGTCCATGCCGCGCACCTGCAGCTCGGCGCCGCGGAAGAAGTTGCCGCCGCCGATGACCACCGCGACCTCGGTGCCCTGCCGGACCACCGTGGCGATCTCTCGCGCGATCGCGTGGACGACGTCGGGGTCGACGCCGAGCCCGCCCCCGCCGGCGAACGCCTCGCCGGACAGCTTCAGCAGCACCCGACGGCGCGTGCCGTCCGGCGCGGTCTCCTGCGTCTCCTGCATGGACTTCTCCTTCTGCACCTGCTTGGTCACAGGCCCGGGGGTGCTCAGCTCCTGGCCTGCGTGTACACGAGAGGAGGCCACTGCCGCGGGAACCGGTACGGTCTCCTGCACGGCAATGGCCTCCTCGTCGTTCATGGTGCCGACTCACTGGGTCACAGTGGTGGCGGCGGTTCCTACCTTAGGCGGGAACCGGGTGAACGTGGCTCAGGCGCCGACGCGGAAGCGGGCGAAGCGCTTGAGGGCGACGCCGTTCTCCTCCAGGACCTTGGCCACGGTCTTCTTGTTGTCCTTCGCGAAGGCCTGCTCCAGCACGGAGTGCTCCTTGACGAAGCCGGTCACGCGACCCTCGACGATCTTCGGCAGGGCAGCCTCCGGCTTGCCCTCCTCGCGAGCGGTGGCCTCGGCGACGCGGCGCTCGTTCTCCAGGTCCTCGGCCGGGATCTCCTCGCGGGACAGGTACTTCGGCGCGAAGGCGGCGATGTGCTGCGCGACGTCCTTGGCGACCTCGGCGTTCTCCTTGTCCAGCTCGACCAGGACGCCGACGGCCGGCGGCAGGTCGGGGCTGGTCTTGTGCAGGTAGACCGCGACGAAGCCGTCACCGGCGAACTGGGCGAAGCGACGGAAGACGATCTTCTCGCCCAGGTTGGCGTTGGCCTCGTCCACGAACTGCTGGACGGTCTTGCCGGCCTCGATCTCGGAAGCCAGGGCGGCGTCCAGGTCGGCCGGGGCGGTCTTGGCGACGTGCGCGGCGATCGCGTCGGCGACGGCGACGAACTTCTCGCCCTTGGCGACGAAGTCGGTCTCGCAGTTCAGCTCGACGAGGACGCCGGACTTCTTGTCGTCGGCGATCAGGGCGGCGACGGCGCCGTTGGAGGCGTCGCGGCCCTCGCGCTTGGCGACGCCCTTCTGGCCCTTGATACGGAGCAGCTCGACGGCCTTCTGGACGTCGCCCTCGGCCTCGTCGAGCGCCTTCTTGCAGTCCATCATGCCGGCGCCGGTGAGCTCACGGAGCTTCTTGACGTCCGCGGCGGTGAAGTTCGCCATGGTGTGAATCTCTTCTCGCGTCTCGCGTGTCTGCGGGGTGGGTGCGCCGGGGGCCCTGATCAGGTCCCGGCACGTGGAGAAAGGGGCACCAGCCGGTCGGTACCGGCCGGCTGATGCCCCTCGCCCTCAGTGCGTCAGGCCTGCTCGGCCTCGGCGGCCGGAGCCTCAGCAGCGGGAGCCTCGGCGGCGGGCGCCTCGGCCGCGGGGGCCTCGGCAGCCGGGGCCTCCTCGGCCTTCTGCTCGCCGGTCTTCAGGAGGTCCTGCTCCCAGTCGGCCAGCGGCTGGTCGGCACCCGGCTCGGCCTTGACGTCGCCCTTGGCGACACCGGCACGGGCCTTCAGGCCCTCGGCGACGGCGTCGGCGATCACACGGGTCAGGCGGGTGACGGAGCGGATCGCGTCGTCGTTGCCCGGGATCTTGTAGTCGACCTCGTCGGGGTCGCAGTTGGTGTCGAGGATGGCGACGACCGGGATGTTGAGCTTGCGGGCCTCGCCGACCGCGATGTGCTCCTTCTTGGTGTCCACGATCCACACCGCGCTCGGGACGCGCTGCATGTCGCGGATACCGCCGAGGGTCTTCTCCAGCTTGTCGTGCTCGCGCTGGAGGACCAGGAGCTCCTTCTTGGTCAGGCCGGAACCGGCCACGTCCGAGAAGTCGAGCTCGCCGAGCTCCTTGAGGCGCTGCAGCCGCTTGTAGACGGTGGAGAAGTTGGTCAGCATGCCGCCGAGCCAGCGCTGGTTCACGTAGGGCATGCCCACGCGGGTGGCCTGCTCGGCGATGGCCTCCTGGGCCTGCTTCTTGGTGCCGACGAAGAGGATGCTGCCGCCGTGGGCAACGGTCTCCTTGACGAACTCGAAGGCGCGGTCGATGTAGTTCAGCGACTGCAGGAGGTCGATGATGTAGATGCCGTTGCGCTCCGTGAGGATGAAGCGCTTCATCTTCGGGTTCCAGCGGCGGGTCTGGTGACCGAAGTGGACGCCGCTCTCCAGCAGCTCCCGCATCGTGACGACGGCCATGGCCGTGCTCCTTGGGTGTTACGCCCGGCACACCGTTGCTGCCCCTCGGGCACTCGGCGGCTACCGGGTCTGCTCGGTTGTCCGTGCCGGTCGGGTGACCGCCACGCCTGACGCCCCGACGTGCCGAGCCGACCGGGCCTGGGCGGCGGACCGCTCCGGGCTCGGTGGGACCGAGCGGCACTCGCACGGGTGGGGCGGCTGGGCCGGGATTCCACCAGTGGCGGGGCGTGCGAAGTCGACCCGGGACACACCGGGTCGCGTGTGAAGTGTACGGGACGGCCCGCGTGACCGGCGACTCAGCGGGTTTCGGGCGCGCTGGACCGGCCTCCGGGGCCCTCGCGGCACCGGCTTATCCACAGGGGCGGGGTTGTCCACAGGTTCGCGGGTGGGCCTTGGCGGGCGGTGGGGCGGGGCGGAACCTCGGTGCCATGACGAACTGTCACCTTTGCTGGCCGGTGCCGCCGCCTCGGGCGCGGTGGGTGGTGGTGCTGCTGATGCTGCTCTTCGTGGTCTTGCTGCCCGGGAACGCGCCACCGGGTGCGGCGGTGCCCGCGGTGGCACCTGGGACGGTGCCTGGGGCGGTGGCGCCGACGGGGTCCGCGGGGCCGGCTCTGGGCGCGGTGGTGGCGGGTGCGGTGGTGGTGGGGGCCGGGCGGGCCTGGCCGGTCGGCGGGCCCGGTGGTGTGCTGCGCCGGTTCGAGGCGCCGCCGCAGCCGTGGGCGCCTGGGCACCGCGGGGTCGACCTGGCCGCCGAACCGGGCGATCAGGTGCGCGCCGCGCTGGCCGGGGTGGTCGCCTTCGCGGGGGAGGTGGCCGGGCGGCCGCTGGTCACCGTGCTGCACCCGGGCACCGGGGATCCGCCGCTGCGCACCAGCTACCTCCCGGTCGCCGACAGCCCACCGGTCGGCACCGCGGTGGCGGCCGGCGACCCTATCGGGACGCTGGCGGACGGCGACGACCACTGCGGGGGCGGCTGCCTGCACTGGGGGCTGCTGCGCGGGAAGCGGTATCTGGATCCGCTCGCGCTGCTGGGCACCGGGCGGGCCCGCCTGCTCCCGCTGCGGCCGGGGGCCACCACGCAGCCGTCAACCTCGGCCAAGCCGCCGGGCCACGCGCAGGCGTCAGCACTGGTCAAGCCACCGGCGCGGGTGACGGCTCAGCCGCCCGCCACGCCGCGCCGGGCCAGCGTGACGGCGGCGTCCGCGATCTGCTCGCGCTCCGTGGGTGAGCAGTCCGCCGAGCGCCGGACAGCTGCCTCCACCAGGCCCTGCAGCAGCGCCGCGGTCAGCCGCGGCTGGAGGTGGCCCAGTGCGGCCAGGTCCTCGACAACCAGCTCGGTCAGCGCGCCGTGCGCCGTGCGGATCCGGGCTCGCGCCGCCTCGTCCAACTCCAGCGTGCCAAGGGCGAGCACGGCGCGGTGCCGGGGGTCGCCGGCCAGCGCGAGCTGCCCACGCACATAGGCCTCCAGGCGGGCGAGCGGATCGTCGGCGGCGGCCATCGCCGCCTCGATCTCGGCGGCCCAGAGCGGCAGGTCGAGCTCGCAAAGCCGCTCCACCACGTCGGTCCGGGAGCGGAAGTACTCGTACACCGATGACCGGGCCAGCCCGGTGCGGGCGGCCAGCGCGGGGAAGGTCAGCGCCTCGGGGCCGCCCTCGGTCAGCAGCGCGCGGGCCGCGTCCAGCAGGGCGGTGCGCTGCCGCAGGCGGTGCTCGGCCAGGGTGGCGGCTCGGATCTTCGGCACGCCGCCCACTCTACGGAGGCGGCGGCGCCACTGGTCGGAGCGGGTGCGTCGGGCCGCCCCGAGCCAGCCCGGATCGCAGTCAGCGCAGATCGGAGAGCTTGGCCCGGAGCTGGAGCACGGACTTGGTGTGGATCTGGCTGACCCGACTCTCCGTCACCCCGAGGACCTGTCCGATCTCGGCGAGGGTGAGGCCCTCGTAGTAATAGAGCGTCACCACCATCTTCTCCCGGTCCGGCAGGGTGTTGATCGCACCGGCGAGCAGCTTGCGCAGTTCGCGGTCCTCGGCGACCACGACCGGGTTCTCGGCGCCGGTGTCCTCCAGCGTGTCCATCAGGCTCAGGCGCTCGCCGCCGTCCCCGGCGGGGTGCAGCAGTTCGTCCAGCGCCACCACGTTGGCCAGCGAGAGTTGGCTGAAAATCGCGTGCAGCTCTTCGACCGCGATGCCCATCTCGGCCGCCACTTCGGGCTCGCACGGTGTGCGGCGCAGCCGGGCTTCCAGGGCCGCATAGGTCCGTTCGACCGCCTTGGCCTTCTGCCGGATCGACCGGGGGATCCAGTCCAGGGCGCGCAGCTCGTCGATGATCGCTCCGCGAATGCGGCTGATCGCATAGGTCTCGAATTTGATCGCGCGGTCCGGATCGAATTTCTCGATCGCGTCGATCAGACCGAAAACACCGGAGGATACGAAGTCGGCCTGTTCGACGTTCGCCGGCAGGCCGACACCCACCCGGCCGGCCACGTACTTGACCAGCGGCGAGTAGTGGAGGATCAGCTGCTCGCGCAGCTTGGCGTCACCGCTGGCCTTGTAGGACCGCCACAGCGACTCCAGCGCACTGCGCGGGGGCGGCGGGGACGGAGGCGGGGGCGCCGGTGCGGGCAGCCGAGCCGGCGGCGTGGTCGCCGGCTCCGCATGGCGCCGCGCACCCCGGCTCGGCGGCGGGACGGAGACCAGGCCGGTCGACGCAGCCCGCTGCCCCGCGCTGCCCGCCCCCTCGGCCGTCGCGGGCTTCGCCGACTGAACGTCGATGCCGGGGCGCGCCTCGGTGCCGGATGCCCCCGGGGGCCGGCCGGCACTGGTCGCCCTGTGTCCGGGAATGTGTGTGGGCATACGTGGGTCTGCGCCGTTCTGCCGAGTCATGTGCTGATAGGGAAGCCATAGCGAGCGTAGCGTGATCAGGTCGATGCGCTGCGCTACCACCACCTGGCCGTCGCCCGATCCGGTGGCGTTCACTCCGTTGACCGAACGCATGCGCCGCGCCCCAGCGGGTGTGCGCACCGAAGAGCAGCGACCAGCGCCTTCCGTTGGACGGACGCCTTCCGTTGACGGTGCGCCGGCCGTCAGCGGATCACCCTCCAGTGCGACCCCGCCCGCTGGACGAAGCCCAGTGAGCACAGCTCATAGAGCAGCTTGAGCACCTGATCGAGTGTCAATCCGGTGCGCCTGGCCAGCTCCTCGGCCGGGGCACCGGACGGCCCGGCCGGCATCGCCTCCAGCAGTTCGGCGGCCGGCCCGCGCAGCAGGTCGCGCGGCCGCGCCAGCGCCTGGTGCAGCGGTGCCAGGTCGGCACCGATCGAGCCGATCTGCTCGATCACCTCGGCCGCGCTGGTCACCAGCGTCGCGCCGCCGCCGCGGATCAGCGTGTGCACCCCGTTGGAGAGCTCCGAGGTGACCGGCCCGCAGATGCCCATGGTGTGCCGGTTCAGCCCTAGCGCGCGCTGCGCCGTACTGAGCGCACCGCTGCGCTGGGCGGCCTCCACCACCACCGTCCCCCGGGTCAGCGCGGCGAGCACCCGGTTGCGCAGCACGAAGCGGAACCGGTTCGGGTGCTCCCCGGGCGGCAGTTCGCCGACCAGCTGGCCCTGCTCGCGGATCCGCTCGATCAGCCCGCTGTTGCCGCGCGGGTAGCGCACATCCACACCGCAGGCCAGCACCGCGACGGTCATCCCGCCGACCGCCAGCGCACCGCGGTGAGCGGCCGCGTCGATGCCGTAGGCCGCCCCCGAGCAGATCACCCAGCCGCGCTCCGCCAGGTCGGCGGAGAGCTCCGCGGCCACCCGGGCGCCGTACTCGGTGCAGGCGCGCGAGCCCACCACCGCGACCGAGCGCAGCGCGAGCAGCCGCAGCGACCCGCTGCCGAGCACCCACAGCCCGGTCGGCATCGCGTCACCGAGGTCCGCCAACTGGCCGGGCCACTCCGCGTCCCCCGGTGCCAGGAACCGTCCGCCGAGCTCCCGCGCCCGGGCGAGGTCCGCGACCGGGTCGGCCTCCGCCAGTCGGCGCCGCAGCATGCCCAACCGATCTGCGGTGAGGCGCAGTTCGCGGTGGCCCGCGCCAACTCGCAGCACCCGCACCAGCTCGACGGCCGAGCGGCGACGCAGCCAGCGACCGACCACCGAGTTGCCCGGCTCCACCACTCGGCTGAGCGCGACCCGCGCCAACCGCTCCTCCTCGGAGGCCGGCCCGGCCGAGGCACCGCACTCCAGATCGAGCGCCGCCTGCCCCGCCCCACCAGCGCCGGACACCGCAGGCGACGGCCCATCAGCAGGCACCGCGGCCACCTGGTCCACCTGGTCCACGTGTTCCGCCCGGCCCTCCGCCGGCTGCCGACCCGCCGTCACAGCAACCCCCCTAGGCCACGCACCCCGCTGGGGAACCCTCGCCGCAGCGCCAGCGCGGTGCGCAGCTCGGCGACCCCGGGCGCGGCCCGGCCGGCCAGGTCGGCCACCGTCCAGGCGACTCGGAGCACCCGGTCCAGGCCGCGCGCCGTGAGCAGGCCGCGGTCCATCTCGCGCTCCACCTCGGTCAGCGCTCCCTGGTCCGGTCGCCACCGGGTGCGCAGCTCGCGCCCGGGCACCTGGGAGTTGGTCCGCCAGGGCGTGCCGGTGTACCGGTGCGCGGCACGCTCCCGGGCCGCCCTGACCCGCGCCGCCACCACCTCGGTGCGCTCCGCCTGCCGGTCCCGCTCCAGCAACTCGCCCTTGGTGACCGGCTCGACCTGCACTCGCAGGTCCACCCGATCCAACAGCGGCCCGGAGAGCCGCCCTTGGTACCGGCTCACCATCACCGGCGTGCAGTCGCACCCCTCACCGCGGCGCGAATACCGCCCGCAGGGGCAGGGGTTGGCCGCCAGGCAGAGCAGGAAGTTGGCCGGCAGCCGCAGCGAACCGGCGGACCGGGCGATCACCACCTCGCCGGACTCCAGCGGCTGCCGCAGCGCGTCCAGCACCCGGACCGGGAACTCCGGCGCCTCGTCAAGGAACAGCACCCCTCGGTGCGCCAGCGAGACCGCACCCGGGCGGGGCAGTCCGCTGCCACCGCCGACGATCGCGGGCATGGTGGTGGAGTGGTGCGGGGCGCAGTACGGCGGCAGGTCGACCAGCGGGCGGCCGGGCGGCAGCAGACCCGCCACCGAGTGCACCGCCGTCACCTCCAGCGCCTCGGTCGTGGTGAGCGGCGGCAGCAGGCCGGGCAGGCGTTCGGCGAGCATGGTCTTGCCGGCGCCCGGCGGCCCCTTGAGGTAGATGTGGTGCCCACCGGCGGCGGCGATCTCCAGCGCCCGCCGAGCCTCGTACTGCCCGGCGACATCGCCCATGTCGGGGCCGAACTCGGCATCAGCGGTGCTGCGCCGCACCGCCGCGCCGGGCAGCAGCAGCCCGGCCATCAGCGGATCGGGCCCGCCGACCGCCGCATCCGGCGGCTCATCGGGCACCGGTGCGTCGGTGAGCAGCGCGATCAGCTGGCGCAGGCTGCGCACCCCGAGCACCGAGACGCCGGGCACCAGGGCGGCCTCGGCGGCGGTCTGCTCGGCGACCACCACCTGCTTGTATCCGGCATCGGCGGCGGCCAGCACCGACGGCAGCACCCCGCGCACCGGGCGGACCCGGCCGTCCAGGCCCAGCTCCCCGATGATCAGCAGATCGGCGATGGCCAGCGGAGGCAGCCGCTCGGCGGCGGCGAGCACCGCGCAGGCCACCGCGAGGTCGAAGCCGCTGCCGCTCTTGGGGACCGAGGCCGGACTGAGCCCGACGGTGAGTTTGCGCTGCGGCCAGGACTCGCCGCTGTTGACCACGGCGGCCCGCACCCGATCGCGGGCCTCGCTGAGCGCTTTGTCCGGCAGCCCGACCAGGGTGAACGCGGAAACGCCTGGTTCGAGGTCGGCCTGGACCTCGACCACCACGCCGTCCACCCCGACCAGGGCCACCGAGCACGTCCGGGCGAAGGCCATTCAGACCACCCCCCGCAGGTGCTCGACCCGGGCCGCACCCCGGGCCCGGCTGACCACCGCGACCAGGTCGATCCGCACCCCGCCGGGCGGCAGCGGCACCGGTCCGGGCACCGCGACCTCGGCCAGCCGGGCGAAGTGGGCCGGCCAGCGCTCGCTGAGCCAGCGCTCGGCGAGCACCCGCAGCCGCTCACCGCGAGTCTGGTCCAGCGCCTCTTCGGGCCGCTGGAACCCTTGCTCGGAGCGGGTCTTGACCTCGCAGACGGCTACCGTGTCGCCCTCCAGGGCGACGATGTCCAGCTCGCCCTGGCGACAGCGCCAGTTGCGCTCCAGGATCCGCAGGCCGTCCCGCTCCAGGCGACGGGCGGCCACCTCCTCGCCGTACCGGCCGAGGGCCTGCTGTGCGTTCCGCACGGCGATCACCTCCCGCTACGGAGAGTGCCGTGCCGCTCCCTGATGGTCGATCAGCTTCCGCGAAGCTGTGGATAACCCACCCCCTGTGGACAACTGTGACGCCGCCCGGAGACGGCGGCCGCAACGGTCGGAGGCTGCCGTGACGACCGAAGGCGACCGAAGACGGCTGAAGACGACCGCTGAAGACCGCAGCCGACCGGGGCGACCGCTGAAGACCGCTGCCGACCGGAGCGACCAAGGCAGCCGGAGCGGCCGGAGACAATCGCCGCGCCCGAAGAAGCCGCCACAGCCAGAGACGGCCCTGCCGCCCCGAGGCGCCCGAGGGTCGCGTCAGCTACCGAACCCCGCGTCGTCCGACGGCAGCTCCAGGTCGCTCTTGGCCAGCTCCTCGATGTTGACGTCCTTGAAGGTCAGCACCCGCACCTTGCGGACGAATCTGGCCGGCCGGTACATGTCCCACACCCAGGCGTCGGCCATCGAGACCTCGAAGAACACCTCGCCCTGCACCGAGTGCACCTGCAGCTCGTAGTCATTGGTGAGGTAGAACCGGCGCTCGGTCTCGATCACGTACTTGAACAGCCCGACGACGTCCTTGTACTCCCGGTAGAGCTTGAGCTCCATCTCGGTCTCGTACTTCTCGAGATCTTCCGCACTCATGCCGGCGTCCCCTCACTCGTCAGGTCCCACCCCATTGTGGCCCACGGCACCCCCGGTCAGAGGGTGACCGGGGCTACTGGTGGTCCCTCATTCAACAACCTTCCCAGCAGCTCCGCGAGCCGCACCGGGTAGACCTGCTCGGTGGTGGCCCGCAGTTCGTCGAGCGTCCACCAGCGCGCCTCAGCGAGCTGCGGCCGCTCCTCGGGCTCGCTGCCGGAGGCGTCCAGGTGCACCTCGCCGGGGCCGGTGCGGGCCAGGTAGAAGACCTGGTGCTGCTGGTAGTCCTGCCCGGCATAGCTGAACTCGGCCAGGTCGACGGCGACCTGGGGGCCCAGCTCGATCCCGGTGAGCCCGGTCTCCTCGGCCAGCTCGCGCAGCGCCGCGTCGCGCGGCTGCTCCCCCGGCTGGACCCCGCCGCCGGGCGTGAACCACCAGGTGAGGGTCGGCCTGGCCGGGTCGAAGCCGTGGAAGAGCAGCAGCCGGTCCCGTTCGTCGAGCAGCAGCACCCGGGCCGCGTCGCGCTGCCGGATCGGGCCCGCCATCAGCGCCGCCCCGCGATCCGCCGGGCCAGCCCGGCGACCGAACCGATCAGCGAGGTGAGCAGGATCAGCGCGGCACCCGCCACGGCCGCCCAGAACTCGGTCTCCAGCGACCCGGGCCGGCCCGCCGTGGGGCGCCCGAGGGTGGCGAACGCGGTGGTCGGCGCGTGCATCCCGATGCGTGACGGCGGCCAGACGGTCGCCTCGACCCTGGCCTGCACCGCGGAGTCCGGCACGGTGCCGGAGGCCAGCCCAAGGTGCACCCGGGAGTCCTGCGAGCCGGTGCGGTTGTCGCCGAGCACGAAGAGCCGGCCGGCCGGGACGGTGACGTTGAACGGGATCGGCGGCGCCAGGCCGGCCGGGGCCAGGTAGGGCTCGTCGATCGGGGTGCCGTTGACGGTGATCCGCTGCTGCGCGTCGCAGCAGACCACGGTGTCGCCGCCGACTCCGACCACTCGCTTGACCAGGGTGTCCTGCTCCCAGGCGGTGTCCTGGAAGACCACCACGTCGCCGCGGCCAACCGAGCTGCCGGAGACCGGCCGACCGGCCAGGGTGTCCCCGGGGTCGATCCCGGGGCGCATCGAACCGGTGGGCACCTTGAAGAAGTGATAGCTAACGCCGATCAGGGCCGTGCCGCCGATCATCAGCACCAGGCCGAGCGCCAGTGCGACGCCCTGTAGCACGGCACCGAGCCGGCGGCGGGCGCTCCGCGGGGCCGGTTTGCGGGCGGCCGTGGTGCCGGGGGCTCCGGCGGCAACGCTGCTCATGCTTGACCGTCCTAGGTGCGAGAGCCGGACACGGCGGCGGGCCGTGGCACGTCCGAGCAGATTACTCGTCGGTACCACGGCCCGCGCAAGAGCCGAGCAGCTACCCGATCAGTCGTCGCCGAGCCGGCGGCGCCGCAGCCACCAGGCCGCCGGCACCGCGCCGGCCGCGCCGAGCAGCGGCGGCGCGAACGGCAGGGCCGCCGAGGCGAGGCCCTTCTGGTCGAAGGTGTCGGGCACCGGCAGGGTCGTCCAGTGGTTGATCGGCCAGGCGATCACGAAGGCGCGGCCGACCACGTGGTCCACCGGGACGGCACCGCCGCCGGGCTGGTCCATGTGGTACCGCGAGTCCAGCGAGTCGTCGCGGTGGTCGCCCATCACCCAGACGTGGTCCGGGGCCACCTTCACCGGGCCGAACGGCCGGTTGCCGCAGGCACCCAGCTCCGGGTTGCTGTCGAAGACGTACGGCTCGTTGAGCGCCACGCCGTTGACCTTCAGCGGCCCGTTGCCCTCGCACTCGACGGTGTCGCCGCCGACCGCGACCACCCGCTTGATCAGGTCCTTCTCATTGGCCGAGGGCATCAGGCCGATGAAGCTCAGCACGTCCTGGATGCCGCGCACCACGGTGTTGGAGCTCTGCGTGGACGGCACCTCGTTCAGCCAGCCGCCCGGGTCGTGGAAGACCACCACGTCACCGCGCTCCGGCTTGGCGCCGAACCACGGCGTCAGCTTGTCCACCAGCACCCGGTCGCCGACCTGGAGGGTGTTCTGCATCGACTCCGACGGGATCGAGAAGGCCTGGACGAAGAAGGTCTTGATGACCAGCGCCAGGACCAGCGCGATACCGACCAGGATCGGCAGTTCCTTCCAGAACGAGCGCTGCTTGCGCTCCTTGCGCGGCGGCCCGGTCGTCTCACCGGCGGCCGTCGGCGGGACCGGCGGCTCGCCCGCCGGGTAGTTCGGCTGGTCCGCCGGTTCGCCGTGGCCGCCCGCGCCGTCGGCGGGTTCCGCGGGCCCGCCGGACTCGGTGGACTGGGCCGTACGCCGGCCGGAGCCCTCGGGCTCGCCGGCCCCGCGGGCGCCGATCACCAGATCCCCCACGACTTCTCCTCCCTGCTGTGCGGACGACCTTCGTCCGCGGTCACCAGTGCCGCACAGCGGGCACCACGCCTGCTACTCCTGCACTTCTCTATCACCCCGGGCACCCTCTGCGGGGCTTCCCACACGGCGGGCGAGCGTAGCTGACGGGCCGCAGGCCCGACTCCGCGCCCGCGCCGCAGCACGGCCGGAGCGACGCCCAACAACCCCATAACGAGTGAGCGTTCCCGGGGATCCGGCCCACCGGCCGGAATTTTCGGCGGGCCCTGGGCCGCCAGTCCGGGATAGCCGGGCCGCGCGATGCCGCCGATCCGGTCGAACGGCCAGGCGATCACGAAGGCCCGTCCGACCACGTCGGAGAGCGGCACGGTGCCCTGGTCCGGCCCGGTCATGTGGTAGCGCGAGTCGGCCGACAGGTCGCGGTGGTCCCCCATCACCCAGAGCCGCCCCGGCGGCACCGTGATCCGGAACGGGATCCGCGAGGGCGGGTTCCCCTGGGCCAGGTAGGGCTCCGCCATCGGCGTGCCGTTGACGGTGATCCGCTGCTGCGCGTCGCAGCAGACCACGGTGTCACCGGCGACTCCGATGACCCGCTTGATCAGATCGCCCCCGTCGGCCGAGGGCAGCAGCCCGACGGCGCTGAAGGCGCTCTTCACGCCGCGGGCGAGGGGCCCGTCGGTGTCCGGCTGCCGGTCGTTCTCCAGCCAGCCGCCGGGGTCCTTGAACACCACCACGTCGCCGCGCCGGGGAGTGCTGCCGAACCACGGGGTCAGCTTGTCCACCAGCACCCGGTCGCCGATCGCGATGGTCTGCTCCATCGATCCCGAGGGGATCACGAACACCTGGACGAAGAAGGTCTTCAGGGCCAGCGCGATGGCCAGCGCCAGCACGGCGATCAGGGGCAGTTCCCGCAGCAGCGAGCGGCGACCGCGACGGGTCGCCCGGCGCGCGGTGCGGCGGCGCTCGGCCCGCCCGCGGCCGGCCAGCGCCTCGGCGGACCCCGGCCCGGCGGTGGGCGCCGCCCTACCCCTGAGCCCCATGCGCACCGGTCCTCCCTGCCGCGGCGACGGCGGCGAAGCCGGCCGGACGGTCCAGGCTGTGCCAGCGGCCGAGCGGGAACATCACCAGGTCGGCCCGCCCGATCACCTTGCGCACCGGCACGAACCCGCCGCCCGGATCACCCAGGTGGTCCCGGGAGTCCCGGGAGTCGCTGCGGTGGTCGCCGAGCACGAAGAGCTCACCGGGCGGCACCTGCACGTCGAAGCCGACGGTCGAGGGGGCGTCGCCCGGGAACAGGTAGTCGGACTCGGCCAGCGGCACGCCGTTGACGGTCAGGTGCTGGTCGCCGGCCCGGTACGTCACCCGGTCGCCGCCGACCCCGATCACCCGCTTGACGAAGATCGAGCCGTCGAACGGGCCGACGCCCAGCGTCGCGCCGAGCTTGCGCAGCGCGCCGCCGATCCCGGGCTGGTTGTCACCGCCGGGGACGAAGGAGTCGGTGCCGTCGAAGACCACCACGTCGCCGCGCCGCACGGTGCCGCCGAACTGGTAGGCGAGCTTGTCGACCAGCAGCCGGTCGCCGGGGCGCAGCGCGTTCTCCATCGAGGCGGACGGGACGGAGAAGGGCTGGGCCACGAAGGCGTTCACCAGCAGCAGCACGCCGACGCAGACGGCCAGCAGCTTGGCCGCGAAACGCCAGTCCCAACCGGGCTCGGACCGCTCCGGCTGCTCGGCCGCCCCCTCCGACACGGATTCCGAGACGGATTCCGAAACGGGCTCCGAGGGGGACTCCGGGGCGAGCTCCGCGACGGATTGCGCATCGGGCCCCGAAACGGCCGCGGACCGCGCCGGCTCCCGCGCACCCGAGGGTGCGAGGTCGCCGTCGCGGTCCGCGATCGGTTCGTGGGTGCTCATCGGGGCTGAGCTTAGCGGCCCCTTCTGAGCAGGCTGACCCCCCGGGGAGAACCGGGGGCCACGACTCAGCGCTCCCGCTTCTCCTTGATCTTCGCGGCCTTGCCGCGCAGATCACGCAGGTAGTACAGCTTGGCGCGACGGACGTCACCGCGGGTGACGACCTCGATCTTCTCGACGATCGGGGTGTGCACCGGGAAGGTGCGCTCCACGCCGACGTTGAAGCTCACCTTGCGGACGGTGAAGGTCTCACCGATGCCCGCACCGTGGCGGCGGATCACGACGCCCTGGAAGAGCTGGACACGGGAGCGGTTGCCCTCGATGACCCGGACGTGGACCTTCAGGGTGTCACCGGCGCGGAACTCCGGAATGTCGGTGCGCAGCGAGGCCGCGTCGACAGCAGCGAGCTTGTTGCTCATGATGCTCTCCATCGCAGGCGCCACGGGCCGCCCACGGAAATTCGTCACAATGGGGTCAGTTGCGGGCCGCTTCGGCTGGCGGCGACTCCCCCGTGGCGGGGCTCACCGGTCCACTGGCCCCCTCGCGGGGGCCGGGCGACAGACAACAGCGGCCTATTCTTCCACAGCCTCGGTCACGCCGAGAAATCGACCGGCCGCCTCGTCCCAGCGCAGGCCGAGCACGCTGAGCGCCTCGCGCTCCTTCTTGTCGAATCCGTCCTGCCGCCAGCGCGCCACCAGGTCGGGGCGGTTGGCCAGGGTGCGGGCGAAGGCCTGCTCTCGGCGCCACCGGGCGATCTTGCCGTGGTTGCCGCTGAGCAGCACCTCCGGCACCGCGCGGCCGCGCCACTCGGCGGGCTTGGTGTAGACCGGGCCCTCCAGCAGATCGGCCATCGCACCGGGGGCGAAGGAGTCGTCCTGGTGCGAGGCGGCGTTGCCGAGCACACCGGGCAGCAGCCGGGCGATCGCCTCGACCATCACCAGCACCGCGACCTCGCCGCCGGCCAGCACGTAGTCGCCGATCGACGCCTCCACCACCGGCATCCGAGTGGCGGCCTCATCGATCACCCGGCGGTCGATGCCCTCGTAGCGGGCCGGGGCGAACGCCAGCCAGGGCCGCTGGGCCAGCTCCTGGGCCAGCTGCTGGGTGAACGGCACGCCGCTGGGCGTGGGCACCACCAGGGTGGGCAGCTCGCCCTCGGGGCCGGCCGCCAGCACCGCGTCCAGCGCCTCGCCCCAGGGCTCCGGCTTCATCACCATGCCGGGGCCGCCGCCGTACGGGGTGTCGTCCACGGTGCGGTGCACGTCGTGGGTCCAGGAGCGCAGGTCGTGCAGGTGCACGTCGAGCTGGCCGCGGGCCCGGGCCTTGCCGACCAGCGAGACGTTGAGCGGCTCCAGGTACTCGGGGAAGATCGTGACGACGTCGATCCGCATGCCGTGCCGCGGGTTCTCCGTCATCGGTCCTGCTCCGGGCCGCCGTCGAGCTCGGCCCCGGCGAGGTCGATCAGCCCGGGCGGCGGGTCGATCACGCAGCGCTGGTTCTCGAGGTCGATCTCGGGCACCAGCTCGCTGACGAACGGCACCAGCGCCTCGCTGCCGTCCGGGCGCTTGACGGTCAGCAGGTCCTGGTAGGGCAGGTGGACCACCTCGGTGAGCTCACCGACCGGGGTGCCGTCGGTCAGGACCACGTCCAGGCCGATCAGCTGGTGGTCGTAGTACTCGTCCTCCTCCTCCGGCCGCTCGTCGGGGTCGACCTCGGCGATCAGCATGGTGTTGCGCAGGGCCTCGGCGGCGGTGCGGTCCTTGATCCCGGCGAACCGGATCAGCAGCTTGCCGCTGTGCACCTTGCCGGACTCCACGGTCAGCGGGCCGGTGGCGGCGGGGTCGGTGAGCAGGACCGCCCCCGGGCCGAGCCGCAGTTCCGGCTCGTCGGTGCGGACCTCGACGAAGACGTCCCCCCGGATGCCGTGGGCGCGACCGATCCGGCCGACGACGAGCTGCACGGTTCCACTCCTGAATCTTGCTACTGGATCTTGCTGAGAACGGCGAACGGCCGGGACGCGCGAGGCGTCCCGGCCGTTCCGAGCAACGGTGGTGACCGTCAGCGGACGTTGTCCACGTCGACCAGGTCGACGCGGACGTTGCGGCCGCCCAGCGCGCCCACCACGGTGCGCAGCGCCCGGGCGGTCCGACCGCCGCGACCGATCACCTTGCCGAGGTCATCGGGGTGCACCCGCACCTCGATGGTGTTCCCGCGACGCAGGTTGCGCGAGCGCACCTGCACGTCGTCGGGGTGCTCGACGATGCCCTTCACCAAGTGGTCCAGGGCGTCCTCGATCACGATCAGGCCTCGGTGGTCTCGGCGTCAGCCTCGACCTTGTCCGACTTCTTGGCCTTCGGGGTGATGGCGACACCGGTGGTGGCGTCCTCGAAGCCGGCGACGGCCTTGGCGAAGAGGTGCGAGAAGTCCTCGGTCTTCGGCTCGGCGACCTTCAGCGGCTCCGGAGCCGGCAGGCCCTTGAACTTCTGCCAGTCGCCGGTCAGCTTGAGGATGGCGAGCACCGGCTCGGTCGGCTGGGCACCGACGGACAGCCAGTACTGGGCGCGGTCGCCGTCGACCTGGATCTTCGAGGGGTTGTAGGTCGGCTGGTAGATGCCGATCTCCTCGATCGCGCGGCCGTCGCGCTTGGTGCGCGAGTCGGCGACGACGATGCGGTAGTGCGGGGAGCGGATCTTGCCGAGACGCTTGAGCTTGATCTTGACTGCCACTGGAGCGGTTCTCCTGGAGTTGACGTGGGTGAGCGACCGCGCGCCGCGTGGGGCTGCGGGGCCGGTCGTTCCGGTGACACGCCAGCCGGAAGGAGAGAGGGTCCTCGGCTGTCGGGTATCAGCTATCGATTGTGCCACATCACGCACGCCTCCCCCGACCGGGGCTCCGGGCCCGGCCGGGGGGAGGGCGCCCTACGTGGCTGAGCGCTTATGCGATCTTGAAGGGCTGCTGGCAGGCGCCGCAGACGATCGACGCCTGGGCCAGCACCGACGGCACCACCCGGACATTGCGCCCGCAGCCGCAGACGGCCTTGACCCGGACGCCGCCGCCCGAGGAGCCGTGCCGCGCGGCCGGGCCGCGGAAGGTGCGCAGCACCCCGCCGTCGGCGGAGCCGGCGACGGCCTGCTGGTGGGCGCCGAGGGCGCGCTCGAGCCGCTCGATGGTGGCGGCGTAGCGCTCCTGGGTCTCGGCGAGCATGGTCACCTGGGAGAAGCCGCTGCTGGCGTGCGGCTCCACCGGGTGGGCCAGGCCCAACTCGGAGGCGAGCAACAGGAATCGGCGGTTGTGGTAGCGCCCGGCCCGGGAGGTGTCCCGGATCTCGCGGGCGGCGGCCAGACCGTGGGCGGCCTCGTGCAGCAGCCGCTCGAAACCGAGCGTGGTGCCGCAGGCCGACGACGACTCGCCGATCAGCGCCTCGGGTGAGGCGAGGTCGGGCAGGTCTCGGTGATAGGCCTGGATGTCGCTCCAGGCGGCGGCCAGTTCGGCCGCGAGGACGAGGGGCTGTGTCGTGCTCACGCTATACCAACGAGGGAATCGGTTCCGACGTTCCATTCCTGAGAGCCTGCGGGCAATTCCCCGGAAACTCCCAGCCGGGCGTGACAGTACCCGTGCTGAGTATTCGAATTCTGACGCAAGACCAACCCCCTCCGTTTTCTGCACCCGTCGATCATTCGCCGGGGCGGCCGATTCCAGGGCACAGCAGGCGCCGTGCCGCGCTGGACGGCCCGGACCCCGTACTTTTTGACAGGGCCACGGGCCGTACACCGTACCGCTAGTTCGGCCGCGCTGGGAGCTGACTGGCCAGTAGACGGGACACCGTCACCTATTCAGTACGCGCGCGCGACAATCGCGATATTGCCGTCCTGGTCGTAAGAGGACGGGACCGAGCCGTCGGCGGCAAGCAGGCAGCGAACCGACACGCCCTGCTCGGCCAGCTTGGCCTCGCCCTCCGGGCCGAGGTCGGCCCAGGAGATCCGGCCCCAGCCGGTGGCCGCGGCCTCGACGCACTCGTCGAGGGTCTTGACGTCCACCGTGCGGGCCTCCCGGCGTTCCCGGGACTGACGCAGCAGCAGCGCCTGGTCCTCCTCCAGGATGCCGGGCAGCAGCGCGGCCAGTGCGTCGATCGACACCGGCTCCTTGCCGCCGGGGATCCGGCGGGCCAGCATCGCGGTGCCGGCCTCCAGGTCGCGCGGGCCGACCTCGATGCGCAGCGGCACGCCCTTGAGCTCCCAGTCCACCGCGCGGCGGCCGAACGGGGTGTCGGTGCGGTCGTCCACCACGGTGCGGATGCCGGCGGCCTCCAGCTCGGCGCCGATCTCGCGGACCTTGGCGATCACCGCGTCGTCGCCCTTGATGGCCAGCACCACGGCCTGCACGGCGGCCAGCCGCGGCGGCACCCGCAGACCGTTGTCGTCGCCGTGCGACATGATCAGGCCGCCGACCATGCGGGTGGAGACGCCCCAGGAGGTCTGCCAGACGAACTCGCGCTCGGCGCCCTGCAGCTGGTAGGTGGTGTTGAACGCCTTGGCGAAGTTCTGGCCCAGCTCGTGGCTGGTGCCCATCTGCAGCGCCTTGCCGTCACCCATCATGCCCTCCAGGGTGAGGGTGTTGATGGCGCCCGCGAACCGCTCCTTGACGGTCTTTCGGCCCAGCACCACGTCGATGCCGAGGACGTTGGTCATGAAGTCGCCGTAGACGTCGGTGTGGATCATCGAGGCGTAGTCGCGGGCGTCCTCGTAGCTGGCGTGGGCGGTGTGCCCCTCCTGCCAGAGGAACTCGGTGGTGCGCAGGAAGATCCGCGGGCGCAGCTCCCAACGGACCACGTTGGCCCACTGGTTGATCAGCAGCGGCAGGTCGCGGTGGCTCTGCACCCACTTCGAGAAGTACTCGTTGATGATCGTCTCGGAGGTCGGCCGGACCACGACCGGCTCCTCCAGGTCCTTGCCGCCGCCGTGGGTGACCACCGCGAGCTCGGGGGCGAAGCCCTCGACGTGCTCGGCTTCCTTGGTCAGGTAGTGCTGCGGGATGAACATCGGGAAGTAGGCGTTCTGCGCGCCGGCCTTCTTGATCCGGCCGTCCAGCTCCTGCTGCATCCGCTCCCACAGGCCGTAGCCGTACGGTCGGATGACCATGGTGCCGCGCACCGGACCGTTGTCGGCCAGCTCGGCCTTGTTGATCAGATCCTGGTACCAGCGCGGGAAGTCGTCCGCCTGGGGGGTGAGAACGGGAGCCTTAGCCATGCGCCGAATCGTACGGGGTGGGGCGCTTGGAGCGTGAATCGATATCCGCACCCTGGCGCACCACCGGGAGTAGCGACAGCCCGGCGCGCTCCTCTGGACGCGGCGGCCGCACGGCGGTTCGCTAGAGCCGGGGCGCACGACTGCGGAGATTCGGCACACCGACCCGATTTGGAGGCCCGCCCGATGGCTGTGGCGCACGGTACCGCCCTGGACCCGTCCAGGTCCCGATCCGGCTCGTCGGCCCGAGACTGGGCCGAGATCCAGGAGCGCACCCTGGTACCGCTCTACGAGGCGGTGCACGAGCGGCTGGGAGTGGGCCCGGCCACCAGCCTGCTGGGGCTCGGCTGCCGCTCCGGGCTGGCCCTGCTGCTGGCCGCTGCCCGCGGCGCCCAGGTGGCCGGCCTGGAGCCGGACGGGCCGCTGCGCGAGCTGGCCCGGGCGCGCCGGCTGCCGGTGTCGGCGCACCCCGGCGCCACCCGGACGGCGCATGCCGTGGTCACCCTGTTCGAGCCGCTGCGGCTGGGGCCCGACCCGCGCCGCACGGTCCGCGAGGCGCTGCGGCTCGCGCTGCCCGGCGGGGTGCTGGTGCTGGCCGGTCTGGACCCGGTCGCCGCCGGGCGCGCGGCCGCGGTGCTGGCGCCGGCCCGGCGGCGGGCCGGCGGGGCCCGGGTGCCGGACCCGCTGGACCCGGTCGGCGATCCGGAGGCGCTGGCCGCCGCGACCGGACTGCGGCTGATCGGCCGCGGCCACACCGACTGCCCGTTCGGCTATCCGGACCTGGACAGTGCGGTGCGCGGGCTGCTCTCCACCGGCTGGTACGACGCGGCGGTCGGCTTCGCGGGCGAGCTGCCGGCGGCCAAGGAGCTGGCCGAGGCGCTGCATTCGTTCACCCGGTCGGACGGCTCGGTCTGGCTGCCGATGGGCGCGCGCTTCGTGCTGGCGGCGCGCGACTGACCGGCGGCCGCCGTCACGCGTCCGGGGCGCCGGGCTTGCGGTGGGCGCGGCGCTACTCCTCCCGTGCCCCCAGCGGCTGCCATTCCTCCGCGGTCAGCGCGAACCGCTCGTGGTCGCGCCAGGCGCCGTCCAGGAAGAGCATCCGCGGTGTGAAGCCCTCGTGCCGGAAGCCGAGTCGGCGGGCCAACGCGATCGACCGCTCGTTCTCCGGCTGCACGCTGATCTCCAGCCGGTGCAGCCCCAGCCCGCCGACCAGCTGGTCGGCGAAGCAGCGGTCCACCACCAGCCGCATCCCCTCGGTCATCCGGCCGGTGCCCGCATAGGGCAGGTAACTGTCGTAGCCGAGCGCGGCGTTGCAGAAACGTCCCATCACGATGTTGGAGACGTTGCACTTGCCGACGAAGCCGCCGTCCGCCCTGTCGATGATCAGATAGGTGCGCAGCCCCGGACCCTGACGCTGCAGCAGGTCCGGCAGGCCGTCCGGCTCCACCGGGTTCCACTGCCCGATGTGGGTGGCCGACCGGCGCACCGTCTCGGCATACTGCTTGACGTCGGAGGCCCTGGGCGGGCGGATGGTCACTCGGCTCATCCGAACATCATGGAGCATGCCGATGGCCCGCCAGCGAGCTGACGGGCCATCGGTACGACCGGTGGACCTAGAGCAGGTCCTTGATCTCCTTGGGCAGTTCGAAGTCGGCCGGGCCCTGGCCCGCGCCCAGTCCGAAGGCGCCGCCGGGCTCCGCGCCGGCGCCGGGGCCCAGCGCCTTGCGGGCCGCGGCCTCCTGCTCCTGCTGGGCGCGCTTCAGCGGGTTGCCGGACTTGCGCTTGCCCTTGGCCTGCGCGGGCTTCTTGCCGGACTTCTTGCCGCCGCCGCCCATGCCCGGGATCCCCGGCATGCCGGGCACGCCCTTGCCGGAGGCCATCGCGGACATCATCTTGCGGGCGTCGAAGAACCGCTCCACCAGGTTCTTGACCTCGCCGACGCCGACACCGGCGCCCTTGGCGATGCGGGCCCGGCGGGAGCCGTTGATCAGCTCCGGCTCGGTCCGCTCGAGCGGGGTCATCGACTTGATGATCGCGCCGACCCGGTTGACGTCCTTGTCGTCGATGTTGTTGATCTGCTCGCGGATCTGGCCCATGCCCGGGAGCATGCCGAGCAGCTTGGAGATCGAGCCCATCTTCTGGACCTGCTCCAGCTGGGACAGGAAGTCGTCCAGGGTGAAGGCCTTCGGGCCGCCGCGCAGCTTGGCGGCCATCTTCTCGGCCTCGGCCTGCGAGAAGGTCTGCTCGGCCTTCTCGATCAGCGACAGCATGTCGCCCATGCCGAGGATCCGGGAGGCCATCCGGTCCGGGTGGAAGGCGTCGAAGTCGTCGACCTTCTCGCCGTTGGAGGCGAACATGATCTGCCGGCCGGTGACGTGCGCCACCGAGAGCGCGGCACCACCACGGGCGTCGCCGTCCAGCTTGGAGAGCACCACGCCGGTGAAGTCGACGCCCTCGAGGAAGGCCTGCGCGGTGGTGACCGCGTCCTGGCCGATCATCGCGTCGACCACGAAGAGGACTTCGTCCGGGTTGATGGCGGCCCGGATGTCGGCGGCCTGCTGCATCAGCTCGGCGTCGATGCCGAGGCGGCCCGCGGTGTCGACGATGACGATGTCGTGCTGCTTCTGCTTCGCGTACTCGATCGAGTCGCGGGCCACCTTGACCGGGTCGCCCACGCCGTTGCCCGGCTCGGGGCCGTAGAAGGCCACCCCGGCGCGCTCGGCCACGATGTTCAGCTGGTTGACGGCGTTGGGGCGCTGCAGGTCGCAGGCGACCAGCAGCGGGGTGTGCTTCTGCTTCTTCAGCCAGTGGCCGAGCTTGCCGGCCAGGGTGGTCTTACCGGCACCCTGCAGACCGGCCAGCATGATCACGGTGGGGCCGGTCTTGGCGAACCGGAGTCGGCGGGTCTCGCCACCGAGGATGTTGATGAGCTCCTCGTTGACGATCTTGATGATCTGCTGGGCCGGGTTGAGCGCGCCCGACACCTCGGAGCCGAGCGCGCGCTCCTTGACCTGCTTGATGAAGGCCCGCACCACCGGCAGCGCGACATCCGCCTCCAGCAGCGCGATCCGGATCTCCCGGGCGGTGGCGTCGATGTCCGCCTCGCTGAGGCGGCCCTTGCCCCTCAGGTTCTTGAACGTCGCTGCGAGGCGGTCGGAAAGAGTGTCGAACACGTCGGTCGCGGGTCCCTTGCGGCATCGGTGTGAGTACGGTCGTCGCCCACCAGCGTATCCGGCCCGCCCGCAAAGGACCCCAACCCGGTCAGCGCAAGGCCTGCTGCACCTGTTCGGCGAGGGCCCCGGCGGCGTCCGGCGCCAGCGGCCGGCCGGCCGCGTCGGTCAGGTAGAAGGCGTCCACCGCGTCCGCGCCCAGGGTGCTGACATGGGCGGTGCGCACCCGGGCGCCGGCCGCGTCCAGCGCCTGCCCGATCCGGTGCAGCAGCCCCGGGGCGTCGTGCGCCCGCACCTCCAGCACCGTCGCGGTGGCCGACGCGCCGCCGGGCGCCACCGTGACCACCGGCGGCGGCGGGGTGATGCCGCGCCGGCGCGGTGCGGCGGCGTCCCGCTCGGCCAGCCGGCGGCCGGTGTCCAGCGAGCCGTCCAGCGCCCGGCGCAGATCGGAGCGGAGCCGGTCCACCGCCGGCAGCTCGCCGAACTCGGCCGCCACCCGCCAGGAGAGCAGCAGCACCGGGCCGGCGCCGATCGGGTCCAGCTCGCACAGGTTCAGCGAGCGGACCGTCAGCCGGTTCAGCGCCAGCACCCCGGAGACGGTGCCGAGCAGCCCCGGCCGGTCCGGCACCGCCAGCGCCAGCTCCACCCCCATCGGCTCGCCCGCCAACGGATCGTGCTCGGCGCGCAGCAGCAGCGCCGGCTCCCGGGTGCGGGCCGCCTCCACCGCCAGCCGCTCCTCGGCCACGCAGACGGCCGCGGCGGGCCGAGCGGGCTCCGCACCGGCCAGCACCGCGGCCACCCGGTGCACCAGCCCGGACACCAGCGAGGCCCGCCAGGCGCTCCACGCGGCCGGGCCGGTGGCCAGCGCGTCCGCCTCGGTGAGGGCGTGCAGCAGCTCCAGGTGGGTCGCGGTGCCGACCGTCTTGGCGATCAGCTCCACGGTCGCCGGGTCGTCCGGGTCGCGCCGGGTGGCGGTCTCCACCAGGGTCAGATGGTGGCGGACCAGCAGCGCCAGGGTCTCGGTGTCGTCGTGGTCGAAGCCCATCCGCACGGCCAGGTCGCGGATGATCACCTCGCCCGCCTCCGAGTGGTCCCCCGGCCAGCCCTTGCCGATGTCGTGCAGCAGCGCCGCCACCAGCAGCAGGTCGGGCCTGGCCACCCGGCGGGTCAGCGCGGCCGCCCGCACCGCCGTCTCCACCAGGTGCCGGTCCACCGTCCAGGTGTGCACCGCGTTGCGCTGCGGCCGGCAGCGCACCCGCTCCCAGTCCGGCAGCAGCCGGTCGATCAGCCCCTCCGCGTCCAGCGCCTCCCAGACCGGCAGGCCGGCCCGCCCCGCGCCGAGCAGGGTGACCAGCTGCTCCCGGGCCTCGGTGGGCCACGGCACCGGCAGCGCCCGGCACTCGGCGGCCAGCCGGCGCACTGTGGCGTGCGAGATCGGCAGCCCGTTCTGCGCGGCCGCGGCGGCGGCCCGCAGCGGCAGCACCGGATCGTCGGCCGGGCGGGCGGCCTGGGCCAGCACCGCCTCGCCGTCCTGCGCCACCACGCCCTCGGCCAGCGGCTCGCGCCCCGCCGCGACCCGGGCGCCGCCGCCGAACGGGCGCAGCAGGGCGCGCCGGCCGCGCGACCGGCGGCCGGCCAGCAGCCGGTCCACGGACCGCCAGGTCACCTCGCCCGCGTAGGCGATGGTCCGAGCGGCCCGGTAGACCTCGCGCAGCAGCGTGTCGGCGTCCAACACCCCGAGTTCGGCCGCCACTTGGTCCTGGTCCTGCAGCGCGAGCCGCTCGGTGGCCCGCCCGGTGGCCAGGTGCAGGGCGTCGCGCACGTCGCTGAGCCGCTGCCGGGCCGCGGCCAGTCCCTCGCGGGGTGCGTCGGCCAGCCAGGAGGCGGCGATGGCGTCCAGCTCCACCACGTCCCGCAGGCCGCCTCTGGCCTCCTTGAGGTCCGGCTCCAGCAGGAACGACAGCTCGCCGTGCCGCTCGGCCCGGGCCAGGCCGAGCTCGCGCAGCTCGGGCAGCCGCCTGGCTGCCGTGGCCCGCCAGTCGGCCAGCACCGCCGAGCGCAGCGCCGCGGTCAGGTCGGCCTCGCCGGCCAGGTGCCGGGCGTCCAGCAGGCCGAGTTGGGCCTTGAGGTCGGCGGCGGCCACCGAGCGGGCTTCGGCGAGCTTGCGCACCGAGTGGTCGAGCTTCATCCCGCTGTCCCAGACCGGGTACCAGAGCCGGTCGGCGAGTTCGCCGACCGCGGCCCCGTCGTGCAGCAGCACCAGATCGAGGTCGCTGCGCGGCGAGAGCTCGCCGCGGCCGTAGCCGCCGACCGCGACCAGTGCGGTGCCGGGCGGCGGGTCGGCCCGCTGGAACAGCGCGGCCAGCCAGTCGTCGGTGAGCCGGGCCAGCGCGGTGCGGCGGGCCTGGCCGGTCAGCTCCGGGTCGGCCAGCAGGGCGGACCTGGCCCGCTGGTGGGCGGCGGGGTCGGCGGGGTCGGTGGTCGTCACTGGGCCTCCCGGGTGGTGAACGCCGTCAGCGGACCCGCGAGTTGGTCGCGGGTCCGCTCAAGGGGCTTGGGGGAACGGTCGGTTACAGGGCGTCGGGGCCGCGTTCGCCGGTCCGGACCCGGACCAGGGTCTCCACCGGCACGCTCCAGACCTTGCCGTCGCCGATCTTGCCGGTGCGGGCCGCCGTCACCAGCACGTCGATCACGTCGTCGGCGTCGGCGTCCTCGACCACGACCTCTATCCGCACCTTCGGGACCAGGTCGACGGTGTACTCGGCACCCCGGTAGACCTCGGTGTGGCCGCGCTGCCGGCCGTAGCCGCTGGCCTCGGTGACGGTCAGTCCGTGCACGCCGAAGGACTGCAGCGCGTCCTTCACCGACTCCAGCCGGTGCGGCTTGACGATGGCGGTGATCAGCTTCATCAGGCGTCGACCTCGGTCTTCTCGGTGCTCTTGGGCTTGGGTGCGGCGCCGGCCGGTACCGGGGAGCCGACGGTTCGGGCCAGGGCGGCGCCGACCGAGCTGAAGTCGTAGGCGGATTCGGCGTGTTCGGCCTGGTCGATGCCGGCCACCTCGACGTCCTCCGAGACCCGGAAGCCGATGGTCTTCTGGATCGCCTGGCCGATCAGCCAGGAGAGCACGAAGGAGTAGGCCGCGACCACGGCCACGCCCATGGCCTGCTTGCCGAGTTGACCGAAGCCGCCGCCGTAGAACAGCCCCTTGGCGGTCTGGCCGACGTGCCCGGTGGCGAACAGGCCGATCAGCAGCGAGCCGATCGCCCCGCCGACCGCGTGCACACCCACCACGTCGAGCGAATCGTCGAAGCCCAGGCGGTACTTGAGGCTGATCGCGGCCGCGCAGACGGCTCCCGCGATCAGGCCGATGGCCACCGCGCCGAGCATCGAGACCGAGCCGCAGGCCGGGGTGATGGCGACCAGGCCGGCCACCGCGCCGGAGGCCGCGCCGAGCGAGGTGAAGGCGCCGTGCCTGAGCTTCTCGTAGGCCAGCCAGCCGAGCATCGCGGCGGCGGTGGCGATCTGGGTGTTCATGAACGCCATGCCGGCCACGCCGTTGGCGGCCAGCGCCGAGCCGGCGTTGAAACCGAACCAGCCGAACCAGAGCAGCCCGGAGCCGAGCATCACCAGCGGCAGGCTGTGCGGGCGCATCGGGTCCTTCTTGAAGCCGACCCGCTTGCCGAGCACCAGGCACAGCGCCAGGCCCGCGACACCGGCGTTGATGTGCACCGCGGTGCCGCCGGCGAAGTCGATCACGCCCTGCCGGTCGCCGAGCCAGCCGCCGTGCCCGTTGTCGAAGAAGAACACCCAGTGCGCGACCGGGAAGTAGACGATGGTGACCCAGACCGCGATGAACAGCGCCCAGGCGCCGAACTTGGCGCGGTCCGCGATCGCCCCGCTGATCAGCGCCGGCGTGATCACCGCGAACATCAGCTGGAAGGCCGCGAACACGGTGACCGGGATCGAGCCGTTCAGCTCGTTCATCCCGATGCCGCGCATCCCCAGGTGGTCCAGGTTGCCGATCAGGCCGTGGAAGGCGTCGGTGCCGAAGCTGAGCGTGTAGCCGTAGAGCACCCAGAGCACGCTGACGATCCCCAGCGCAATGAAGCTCATGACCAGCATGTTCAGCGTGCTCTTGACCCGGACCATGCCGCCGTAGAAGAAGGCCAGCCCGGGGGTCATCAACATGACCAGGGCCGCGCTGATGAGTACGAAGGCGGTATCGCCGCCGCTGAAGCCGTCCGGCATCGGCGTCTCCTCGTGGTGATGGCCGTGCCACCCGAGGGATTCCGTCCCATGTGATCCCGGGGTGTCGGCGATGAAGAGGAGAGTGCCGAAGACGGGTTTCGGTCAGTGCGGCTCGGTGTTTCGCGGCCGTGACACGGTTGACGGCCGCGTTACGTGCGCGTGAACTGCGCCGGTCGCGGCCGCCTTGACCGATCAGACCGCCTCGTACTCGGGGATCTGCTCCACCACCAGATCGGCCAGCCGGTTGACGGCCGGAACGGAGCCGTAGTCCCGGGTGGCCGCCTCGGTGGTCTTGCGGACCCGGGTGTTCAGCCGCTCCGAGCGCACCTTGCCGGCGATCTCCACCGCCTGCTCCGTTATCACCGCGGCCTGCTCGGGCTCGCCCTGCAGCAGGTGGACGCTGGCCATGCCTACCAGGTTGAAGGCGTAGGTGCGGGTGTGGTTCTCCATGTCCTGGCGGAACAGGTTGACCGCGGTCTCCATGTGCGGGGCGGCCAGCGAGGCGTAGCGCGGGCTGCGGCTGGAGTGGTAGGCGAGGTCGCGGAACGAGTGGGCGTTCTCCGCGTACAGCTCGGCCTCGGAGAAGAACCGCAGCCAGTCCGGGGCCTGCTCGACCGGGCCGGCGTCGGTGAAGGTGTCCTCGGCCAGCCGGACCGCCCGGGCGCAGCGGTTGACCTCGCCGATGTTGGAGTAGGCGCGGGCCTCCATGGCGTAGAGCAGCGCCTGCTGGCGCGGGGTGGCGGTGTCCCGGCTGCCGTACTGGGCGAGGTGGATCAGCTCCAGGGCGTCCTCGCCGCGGTTCAGGTGGATCATCTGGCGGCTCATGTCGGTGAGGATCAGCGCGCCGAACGGCCGGTCGCCGGCCTCCTTGGCCGCGTGCAGCGCCAGCACGTAGTACTTCTGGGCGCTGGGGTGCATGCCCACGTCGTACGACATCCAGCCGGCCAGGTGGGCGAGTTCGGCGGTGAGCCGGAAGAGCCGCTGGGTGACGGCCGGCGGGTAGGTCTCCTGCAGCAGGTCGGTGACCTCGTGCAGCTGGCCGACCACGGCCTTGCGGCGCAGTCCGCCGCCGTTCTGCGCGTCCCACTGGCGGAACATCACCGTGGTCTGCTCCAGCAGTTGCAGCTCCGGCTCGGAGAGCCGCCCGGTGTACTGCTCACCGCCGTTGGCCGCGGTCAGGATCGGGGTCGGGTGGCCGTTCGGGCCGGGAGTGAGCCAGCGCTGCATCGGCTCGATCAGCGCCGCACCGGCCGTCAGGGCCAGCGAAGTGCCCAGGAAGCCACGGCGGTTGAGCATCAGGTCGCTGCGCGAGTACTCGCTGATCAGCTGCACCGTCTGCGGGCCGCTCCAGGGCAGGTCGACCCCGCCGCCGGCCACCGCGGAGACCGGCACGGCCACTCGCAGGCCCAGGTCCTCCTCGGAGACCACCGAGCCGAACCGCTCCGAGAACAGGTCGGACATGATCTTCGGGATCGGCTCGCGCGGCTGCTCGCCGTCCAGCCAGCGGCGCACCCGCGAGGTGTCGGTGCTGACGTGGTGGGCACCGAGCTGGCGGGCCTGCCGGTTCACCTGCCGGGCGAACTCGCCCTTCGACCACCCGCTGCGCGTGAACCACGCGGTGAGCTTCTCGTTGGGCTGCTTCTCTGCCATTGGGTCCACCTGTCCCGCCCGACCCCGCCGGGGTCCCCGTTCTCGTTTCCCGCTCGGCACCGCACCCCTGCCGGGGCGTGATCCGAACGTAGCCCGCCGTGGGCCGTCCGGGGGATGCTTCCCCGAGAAACGCCACCATTCGCCACCCCCAGGAGTGAAGCGACGAACCGTCAGCGGCGCTTCACTGGAAGGCGACCCTCCGCTCGGGCCTGCCCGCGCCACCCGGCGCACACCATCATCCGCGCGCCGCCCCCCATGAAGTCACGCCGGGGGGCAGAATTTTGACACAATGTCACGATCCCGTAACCGACGGCAATCGAAATCTGTTGGGGGAGGCATGGACAACCTGTTCGGCGATCTGAGGTTCGGCGTCCGCCGCCGCAGCCGCGCCACCGCGTGCCGGGCCGCGGCCGAGTACGCCGGCCGCTGGGGCTGGGCGGTGGCGCTCGGCGGACCCGCCCGGGTGCCGGCCGGACCGTGCCGCTGCGGCCGGCCGCACTGCGCCGCCCCCGGACTGCACCCGCTGCCCGGCGAGCCGGCCCGCGAGCTGCCGCCCGGCGCCACCCCGCACGAGGTGTGCGCGCTCTGGGACGGCAAGCGGGACGGCGCGGTGCTGCTGCCCACCGGGCGCTCCTTCGACGTGCTCGACGTGCCCGAGCCGGCCGGGCTGCACGCCCTGGTCCGGCTGGAGCGGATGGGCACCCAGGTCGGCCCGGTGCTGGCCTCCGCCACCGGCCGGCTGCTGTTCTTCGTCGCCCAGGGCACCGCGGACAAGCTGCCCGACCTGCTCTACCGGATGGGCTGGGACGACGCCGCGCTGGACCTGGTCTGCCACGGCGCCGGCGGCTACCTCACCGCGCCGCCCACCGCGCTGCCCGGCCAGGGCGCGGTGCGCTGGCTGCGCCCGCCGTGCCGGGAGAGCGCGGTCCGCCCGCCGCAGGCGCGGCTGCTGCTCGGCACCCTGGCCTACGCCTGCCACCGCGGCCGGCAGCGCCGGCTGGCCGCCGAGCCGGCCTGGCTCGCCTCCTGACAGGGCGGTCCTCCTGACAGGGCGATAGCGAGAAACGCAGCTGGGCCGCTCCCCCGTCGGGGAAGCGGCCCAGCTGCGCGGTCGGCGATCGGATCAGTCGCCGATCAGCGCGTCCACGAAGGCACCCGGCTCGAACGGCGCCAGGTCGTCGGCACCCTCGCCCAGGCCGATCAGCTTGACCGGCACGCCCAGCTCGCGCTGCACCGCGACCACGATGCCGCCCTTGGCGGTGCCGTCCAGCTTGGTCAGCACGATGCCGGTGATGTCCACCACCTCGGCGAAGACCCGGGCCTGCACCAGGCCGTTCTGCCCGGTGGTGGCGTCCAGCACCAGCAGCACCTCGTTCACCGGGCCGTGCTTCTCCACCACCCGCTTGACCTTGCCGAGCTCGTCCATCAGGCCGGTCTTGGTGTGCAGCCGGCCGGCGGTGTCGATCAGCACCGTGTCGGCGCCCTCGGCGATCGCCTCCTTGACCGCGTCGAACGCGACCGAGGCCGGGTCGCCGCCCTCCGGGCCGCGCACCGTGCGGGCACCGACCCGCTCGCCCCAGGTCTGCAGCTGGTCGGCGGCGGCGGCGCGGAAGGTGTCGGCCGCGCCGAGCACCACCGTGCGGCCGTCGGCCACCAGGACCCGGCCGAGCTTGCCGGAGGTGGTGGTCTTGCCGACGCCGTTGACGCCGACCACCAGGAGCACCGCGGGGCGGCCGTCCTCCTGCTTGGCGGTGTGCAGCGAGCGGTCGGTGTCGGCACCGATCAGCTCGACCAGCTCTTCGCGCAGCAGACCGCGCAGCTCGTCGGGGCTGCGGGTGCCGAGCACCTTCACCCGGGTGCGCAGCCGCTCGACCAGCTCCTGGGTGGGGGCCACTCCTATGTCGGCGGTGAGCAGGGTGTCCTCGATCTCCTCCCAGGTGTCCTCGTCGAGGCGGTCCCGGGAGAGCAGGGTCAGCAGGCCCTTGCCGAGCGCGTTCTGCGAGCGCGACAGCCGCGAGCGCAGCCGCACCAGCCGGCCGGCGGTCGGCTCCGGCACCTCCAGCGCGGGGGCCTCGGTGACCTGCTCGGGGGTGACCTCGACCGGCTCGGCCGGGAGCTCGACCTCTTCGACGGTCTGCACCGGCGCCTCGCGCGGCGGCGCGGCCTCGTCGCCGACGTGGGGCTCCTCGGCCTGCGGCGCGGGCGCCTCGGCCTTGGGCGCCGGCGGCGCGATGGTCGTCGTGGACTTCGGGGGCAGTTCCTTACGTCGTCTGCCGCTGACGACGAGGCCGGCAACCGCACCAACGGCGATCACGGCGATGACTACGGCAAGGATCACGTATTCCATAACCCTGCAAGTATCCGTGACGAGCGGCCGAAGCGGGGTCAGGCGGGCTGGACGGCCTTGCGCTGTTGCCGCATCGGTACCTTGCGCTCCCGGTGTTCGCCCCCAGCCTGGCGGCTGGGAGGTGCCCCCACGCGCAGCCGCTGGCTGATCACCTGGGAGATGCCGTCGCCCTTCATGGTCACGCCGTACAGCGCGTCGGCGCACTCCATGGTCAGCTTCTGGTGGGTGATCACGATCAGCTGGGAGCTGTCCCGCAGCTCCTCCATGATCGCGATCAGCCGGCGCAGGTTGGTCTCGTCCAGCGCCGCCTCCACCTCGTCCATCACGTAGAACGGACTGGGCCGGGCCTTGAAGATGGCGACCAGCATGGCGACCGCGGTCAGCGAGCGCTCGCCGCCGGAGAGCAGCGACAGCCGCTTGACCTTCTTGCCGGGCGGGCGGGCCTCCACCTCCACCCCGGTGGCCAGCATGTCGTCCGGGTCGGTCAGCACCAGCCGGCCCTCGCCGCCCGGGAAGAGCCGCGAGAAGACGCCCTCGAACTGGGCGGCGGTGTCGTGGAACGCGGCCGTGAACAGCTCCTGGACCCGCTGGTCCACGTCCCGCACGATGTCCAGCAGGTCCCGGCGGCTGCGCTTGAGGTCCTCCAGCTGCTCGCCGAGGAACTTGTGGCGCTCCTCCAGCGCCGCGAACTCCTCCAGCGCCAGCGGGTTGACCTTGCCCAGCTGCTGGTAGGCCTTCTCGGCGGCACGCAGCCGCTTCTCCTGCTCGGCGCGGACGTACGGGCGCGGCTCGCCGGGCTGCTCCCCCTCCTCGACCGGGGCCGGGGGCACCGGCTGGTCCGGGCCGTACTCGGCCAGCAGCGCCTGCGACTCGACGCCGAACTCCTCCAGCGCCTTGGCCTCCAACTGCTCGATCCGCAGCCACTTCTCGGCGCGCAGCACCTCGTCCCGGTGCCCGGCGTCGACCAGCTTGTCGAGTTCGTCCTTGAGCTCCCGGCCCAGCTCGCGGGCGGCCCGCAGCTCGGCCTCCCGGGCGGCGCGGGCCTGCTCGATGCCGGTGCGCTCGGCCTCGGCCCGGGAGGTGGATACCTCCAGGCAGGCGAGCAGCTGCCGGGCGCCGGCCAGTACCGCGCCGGCCACCGCCGCCTCGTGCGCGGCCCGGCGGGCCCGGTCGGCGGCCCGGACCCGGGCCTCCCGCTCGGCCCGGGCGGCGCGGTCCAGGCTGTCCGCGCGCCCCGCCAGCGAACGGACCCGCTCCTCATGGGTGCGCACCGCGAGCCTGGCCTCCAACTCCTGCTGCCTGGCCTGCACGGACTGCTCGGCGAGCCGGTCGCGCTCGGCCTGGTCGGGCTCGTCGGCGTCCTGGTCGGCCAGCTCCTCGGCCACCGCCAGCCGCTCGGCCAGCTCCTCGGCGGCCCGCACCGCCGCCTCGCGGCCCTCCTCGGCGCGCTGCAGCGCCGCCGCCGCGCGCTCGGCCTCCCCGGCGGCGGCCCGGGCCTGGCCGCCGAGCCGGCCCAGCGCGCCGGCGGTCTGGGCGCGCTGCTTCTCGGCGCCGCGCTGCTCGGCGGCCAGCCGCTCCAGGTCGGCGGCGAGCTCCCGGCGCGCCTCCTTGGCCTGGGCGAGCCGCTCGGCGAGCTCGGCGCAGCGCTCGGTGAGCTCCTCGATCTGCCGGGCGGCGGCATCCACCGCGGCCTGGGTCTCCAGCTGGCTGGGCGGGCCGGCCGCACCGCCCTGGGCGAAGCCGGCGGCCAGCAGGTCGCCCTCGGCGGTGACGGCGGTGAGCTCCGGGTGGGTGTCCAGCAGGTGCTGGGCGGCGTCCAGGTCGGCCACCACGGCGGCGTCCGCCAGCAGGGCGCGCACGGCGGGCAGCAGCTCGGCCGGGCCGGCCACCAGCTCACCGGCCCAGCGGGCACCCCCGGGCAGGGCATTCCGAGGTGACGTGGCATCAGGCGCGTCGGCGATCAGCAGCGCGGCCCGTCCGGCGTCCTCGGTGCGCAGCAGTCGCAGCGCCGCCACGGCGGTCGGCCGATCGCTGACCGCGAGCGCGTCGGCGGCCGCGCCGAGCGCCGCCGCCAGCGCCGCCTCGTCGCCCGGCGCCACGGTGAGCAGCGCCGCCGCCGGGCCGAGCAGTCCGGTCAGCCGCTCCCCCGCCGCCAGCAGCGCGCCGGTGCCGTCCTTGCGGCGCAGCCCGAGCGCCAGGGTCTCGTGGCGGGCGGTCAGCGCGCTCAGCTCGCGCTCGGCGGCGGCCGTCGCCTCGCGGGCGCCGCTGACCTCGCGTTCCGCGCCGGCCAGCCGGTCCCGCACCTGCCCGTGCGCCGCCTCCAGCTCCTGGTCGCCGCTCTCCAGCTCGGCCACCTGGTCGCGCAGTTCGTGGTACTCGGCGCCGGCCGCCTCGGCGCGGGCCGCGGCCTCGTCGCGGGCCGCGGTCAGCCGCTCGATCTCGGCCTCGGCGCCGGCCGCCCGGGAGGCCGCCGCGCCGGCCTGCCCCTGCAGTCGGGCCAGCCCCTCGCGCCGGTCGGCGGCGGCCCGGGCGGCGGCGCGCAGCCGCTGCTCCTCGGCGGCCAGTTCGCGCTCCGACTCGGCGCGGCGGGCCACCGCCTCGTCCAGCGCCTGCTGGGCCGCCTCCAGGGCCTCGCTGAGCGCGGCCTCCTCCTCGCGGACCCGTTCGGCCTCGGCGGCCAGCTCCTCGGGGTCGCGGCCGCGCCGCTCCGGCTCGCCGCCGCTGGTGGCGTGCCGCACCCTCGCCTCGGCCAGCCCGATGGTGCCGCGGGTCCGCTCACCCAGGGCGGCCAGCCGGTACCAGGCGGTGCGGGCGGCCTCCAGGCGCGGCCCGAGCTGTTCCACCTGGGCCTCCAGCACGGCTTCGCGCTGCCGCGCGGCCAGCAGGTCCCGCTCCACCGCGTCCCGGCGCTGCCGCAGTGCCTGCTCGTCGGCGGCCTCGGCCTGGACCGCCTGACGCAGGGTCAGCATATCGTCGGCGAGCAGCCGCAGCCGGGCGTCGCGCAGCTCGGCCTGGATGCCGGCGGCCCGCCGGGCGATCCGGGCCTGGCGGCCCAGCGGTCCGAGCTGCCGGCGCAGTTCGGCGACCAGGTCCTGCACCCGGTTGAGGTTGGCGGCCATCGCGTCCAGCTTCCGCAGCGCCTTCTCCTTGCGCTTGCGGTGCTTGAGCACCCCGGCTGCCTCCTCGATGAAGGCCCGGCGGCCCTGCGGGTCGGCGTGCAGCACCGAGTCGAGCCGGCCCTGGCCGACGATCACGTGCATCTCCCGGCCGATGCCGGAGTCGGAGAGCAGTTCCTGGATGTCCAGCAGCCGGCAGGTCTGGCCGTTCAGCGCGTAGTCGCTGCCGCCGTTGCGGAACATGGTCCGGGTGATCGTCACCTCGGCGTAGTCGATCGGCAGGGCGCCGTCGGTGTTGTCGATGGTGAGGCTGACCTCGGCCCGGCCGAGCGGCGGCCGACCGCTGGTCCCGGCGAAGATGACGTCCTCCATCTTGCCGCCGCGCAGCGACTTGGCACCCTGTTCACCCATGACCCAGGAGAGCGCGTCGACCACATTGGACTTGCCCGAGCCGTTCGGGCCGACCACGCAGGTGATGCCGGGTTCGAAGCGCAGCGTGGTCGCCGAGGCGAATGACTTGAAGCCGCGCAGGGTCAGGCTCTTCAGGTGCACCCGTGAGACTGTAATCGCCGCCGTCGCCCGGTTTCGGTCGGCCGGGCCGTGGGCAGCCTGAGGAAAACACAGCTGGAGGTGGGTGGCAGGCGCGGCGCTGGTGTCGGCGGCAGCCTTAGCGGAAACCGGGTCAAGGGCGTGGTGGAAGGCACGAAGGGACGCCGCTGACGACGTCCCTGATGATCGCGTCCCGAGGTGTCGCGTCGGTGCGCGGCAAAATCGGCCTGCTCGACAAAATCGGCCGGTGTCTGGCCGGTCGATTCAATCCTGAATATTCAGGTGAGTGCGGGCTCCCGCTGCCCAAGATCGATGCTGTCGAGCAGGGAGTGCTCGGCAGCGACAGCGACGAGCGCGTTGTTCTCGGCCTGCATCCGAACGAGTTCGGCTTCCAGGTCCAGGACGCGCTGCTGCAGCCGCCGCATCTCGGAGAGCATTCGCGGGTCGGGGCCGCCGACGTACCCGAGAAGCGCCTTTGCCATGATGAATGGTCCTCCACGCTGAGTGACCGAACCGGTACGGTACAGGTCGAGGGGAAGGGATGACGCACGCGCTGCACGACAAGGGCAGTGCCGGCTCGGCACCACAGGTCAGACACCGTGGTTATGCGGCCACAGGGCATGACCTTGCTCAAAATCGCCGTCACGTGCGCGGGCTTCCAGCGTCTCACCAAAGACCGTACGGGTCAACACGATCACCGCGCGCTACAACGCCGCTGTCACCTGCATGGCGGTTGACTCACGCCATGGGCAGCGGCGACCACACCGCAGACTGCGGTGGATCACTGCACGATGCGGAGTCAACCACGGACGGAGCGAAATGGCAACCGTCGAACAACACGGGTTGACACCGGCCCCAACACCGCATGACCGCCCGGTCGCCCGGCGGACCCGGTCGGCTGACTCGGTCAGCGGATCGCGAAGCCGTCGTAGCCGGGCCGCAGGTCGCCCCAGATCTCGGTCACCCCGGTGACCCGTCCGGGGGTACCGGGGCCGCGCAGCAGCTCCAGCAGCCGCTCGCAGTCGGCCCGGGTGCCCTGGGCGACCACCTGGACCCGCCCGTCCGAGAGGTTGGAGGTGTAGCCGGTGAGGCCGCCGATCTCCAGCGCGCGGGCCCTGGTCCACCAGCGGAAGCCGACCTCCTGGACCTTGCCGCGCACCCAGGCAGTGGCTCGGACGTGCTCGTGCATCCGTCGATTATGCCCGTGGCCCGCCCGCTCAAGAGGAGGAGCGGACGGGCCACGGGCATCGGCCGGGTGGCGGGCCTACCAGTCGCCGCCACCACCGAAGTCGCCACCGCCGCCGAAGTCCCCGCCCCCGAAGTCGGAGCCGCCGAAGTCGGAGCTGTTGAAGCCGCCGAAGTCGTTGCTGTTGAAGTCGCCGCCGGAGACGTCGCCGCCCTCGTAGCGCTCGTGACCGCCGTCGAAGCCGCCGTCGAACCCGCCGTCGCCGTAGCCGTAGGCCGGCGGGCCCGAGAAGACCGAGCCCAGCATGGTGCCGACCAGCAGGCCGGGCAGCAGACCGGAGCCGTAGCCGCCGAAGTAGCCGCCCGCCCACGGACCGTAGACCGGGCCGGCGTTCCAGTACGGCTGCGGGCCCTGGTCGGTCTGCACGGTGCGGATCGCCGGGTCCAGGCCACTGGCCAGACGCATCGCGTCATCGGCGCAGACCGGCACCTGGCGCGGCGCGCCGCCGGCCGGCGACCACATCGCGTCCTGCATCGAGGGGCCGTGCCGCGGGTCGAAGAAGCACGGCGGACGGCGCTCGGGCAGCGCCCGGCCCTCGCGGCGGGCCGCCAGGGTGGCCAGCGAGAACCGGCCGTCCTCCAGCGCGGTGGTCACCGCGGTGACCTCCTCGGGCCGGGTGGCCGCGTCCATCAGCTTCTTGGCGCTCTCGTAGGAGTCCAGCGCGCGGGTGTAGTCGGCGCGCTGGGCGTCGTCGGCGCCCGGCGCACCGGGGTTGAAGTCCAGCCGCTCCAGTTCCTCGCCGAAGGCGGTGATGTCCTCGTCCACCACGGTGCGCAGCGCCCGCAGCTCGTTGGCCTGCTTCTCGGCCTTGAGCTTGCGGGAGCGGCGGACCAGCAGGAAGGCGCCGACGCCGACCAGGGCGAGCAGCACCAGCGGCACCACGATCATCGCGGCGCTGAACTTGGACGAACCGGGCGCGTGGCCGGAGACCTTCGGCGCGGCATTGGTGACGAAATCGGTCAGTGTGCCGTTGATGTCACCGTGGTGCGAGTCATAGGCGGCCTGAGCGTAGTTCCGCGCGGTCTGGCCGTTCAGCGCGCTCGGGTCGGTCCGCACGGCGAACTGGTCGCCGCGCCAGACGGCGTAGACGCCGGTGATGCCCGCCTTGGTGCGCAGGTCCTGGAAGACGCTCTTCGCCGGGTACTGCGAGCTGTCCGGGACGACGGCCACCATGATCGGCTTGTCGGCGTCCTTGATCTTCTTGGTCAGGGCGTCGGCCTGGGCCTGGGAGAACCGGCCGGTCATGGCCGGGTCGACGTAGACCTTGCCTTGCTTGAGGGAGGCGGCGGCGTCGTCCAGCCCGCCGGACGCCATGGCGGTGCCGGGCAGGAGCAGGAGCAGCAGCCCGACCAGGACGGCCAGGACTGCCGCCGGGCCGCCCGCCCGGGAGCGGCGAAGAACGATTCTCATACTTCAGACGCTACCGGGCCGCTCACCGGACCGATCAGGAGCACCCGGTTCCGGACCTCCGGCCGCCAGGCCGCCGGGCCCGTCAACTCCGCACCCCGGCAAGGCGTTTGCGATGTTCGCCAAGGAACTCTCAAAACCGGGTCAAGAGTCTTTCTCTTACGCAATAGTTACGTTCGCCACTCGGCGGACCGCCCAAGGGACGAGGTCGGGAATCATGGCAGGGCAACGGGCTTCCTCGGTCACCGGTGACGCAGCAGCGCCCCGGCCCCGCGGCCGGACCCGGGGGCGGGCCGCGCTGCCCGGTCCGCGCCGGGCCGCGGACGGGGCGGGCGCCGGACGGGTCGGCGCCCGGGCCCGGGCGCGCGCCAAGTACCGCGCTCACTGCCGGGCCCGGCGGCTGACCTCCGGGCAGGTGCTGACCGTCTCGCTGGGCCTGCCGGTGGTCGGGGCGCTCGCCGACGAGCTGCGCGGCTCCGCGCCGGCCGGCATCTTCGGGGTGCTCACCGTGGCCGGCGCCACGGCCGGGGCCTGGCTGGCGACCCGGGCCGGCTGGTGGTGGGTGGTCAGCGCGATCGCGCCGGTGGTGCTGGCGACCACGGCCGGCGTCGAGCTGCTGGCCCAGGGTGAGCGCTACGGCGACGCCAAGGCGCTGGCCGCCGGGGCCGCCAGGTGGGCCGTGCAGGGGTTCCCGGTGATGATCACGGCGATGGCGGCGGCCGGGGCCGCGATCGGGCTGCGGGTGCTGTGCGAACGCCGCAGCCGCCCCAGGCGTGTTCTCGGGGCCGACGGCGACAGGGCATAGTGGGGATCGCACCCCCATCAGGAGTACTTGTGATCATCGGCTTGGTGACCGCCATCGCGGCCTCCACCTGCTACGGACTCGGCTCGGTACTGCAGGCCGTCGGCTCCCGCCGCTCGGCCCGCCAGGAGGCCGCCGAGCAGCCCGACCGGCAGCGCACCGAGCACGGCGGTCCGAGCCTCAACTCCACCGCCAAGGCCGTGGTCACCTGGGAGTTCCTGCTCGGCACGGTGCTGGACTCCGTCGGGTTCGCGCTCGCCGCGTTCGCCTCCCGGCTGCTGCCGCTCTTCCTCTCCCAGACCGTGATCAGCGCCAACCTGGTGATCACCGCGCTGGCCAGCGTCAAGATGCTCGGCCTGCGGCTGCGCCGGCCGGAGTGGGCGGCGATCGGCACGGTCTGCGGTGCGCTGGTGCTGCTGGCCATCGCCGCCGGCCCGGAGGGCCACACCCACACGCCGGTCAGCAGCCACTGGCTGCTGCTGCTGATCTCGGTGGTGCTGATCTCCGGCGGCACCCTGCTGGTGCGCCGACTGGGTGCGAGCGGCGCGGTGGTGGCCGGGCTGGTCTCCGGCCTGCTCTTCGGGGCGCTCGGCATCGGAGTGCGGGTGCTGGGCGGCATCAACCCGTTCGACCTCGGCACGCTGCTCAGCGACCCGGCACTGTACGCGATCATGGTCGGCGGCCTGGGCGGGATGTACCTGCACACGGTGGCGCTGCAGGTCGGCTCGGTGAACGGTGCGACCGCCGCCCTGGTGGTGGGCGAGACCGTGGTGCCCGGGGTGGTCGGGGTGGTCTGGCTGGGCGACGCGACCCGGGCCGGCCTGACCTGGCTGGGCCTGCTCGGCTTCGTGCTCGCGGTGGTCGGTGCGGTCGCGGTGGCCCACTACGGCGAGGGCGAGGGCGCGCTGGACCCGGAGGCCGGGGAGCCCGAACCCGCGCACTGACGGTGCGTCAGGAGGTGCGCTGGCGCGGCAGGCGCTGGCAGCGCGGGCAGAAGTAGCTGGAGCGGTTCATCCAGGCCGCCCGGCGGATCGGGGTGCCGCAGCGGTAGCAGGGCTCGCCCTCGCGCCCGTAGGCGTCCAGTGAGCGGGAGAAGTAGCCGCTCTCGCCGTTGACGTTGACGTAGAGGCTGTCGAAGCTGGTGCCGCCGACGGCCAGCGCGGCCGCCATCACGTCCCGGGCGTTGGCCAGCAGGGTGGCCGCCAGCGGACGGGTCAGGGTCTCGGTGGGGCGGTCGTAGTGCAGCTTGGAGCGCCACAGCGCCTCGTCGGCGTAGATGTTGCCGACGCCGCTGATCAGCGACTGGTCGAGCAGCGCCCGCTTCACGGTGCTGCGCTTGGCGCGCAGGGCGGTGAAGAACGCGGCGTCGTCGAAGAGCGGGTCCAGCGGGTCGCGGGCGATGTGCGCGAGCGCGGCGGGCAGGCCCTGCGCGTCCGTCTCGTCGACGGCCAGGTGCCCGAAGGTGCGCTGGTCCACGAAGCGCAGCTCGCGGCCGCCGTCGGTGAACCGCAGCCGGATCCGCAGATGGGTCTCGTCGGGGACGGCCGGGTCCTGCACCAGCAGCTGGCCGCTCATCCCGAGGTGCCCGAGCAGTGCCGAGCCTTCGTCGACCGGCAGCCACAGGTACTTGCCGCGCCGCTGGGCCGGGCCCAGGGTGCGGCCGGTCAGCCGGGCGGCGAAGTCCGGACCGCCGCCGGTCTGCCGGCGCACCGCGCGCGGGTGGCAGACCTCGACCCCGGCCACGGTGCGGCCGGAAACCCAGCTGTCCAGACCGCGCCGGACCACCTCGACCTCGGGGAGTTCGGGCATGACCGGCTCACCGCCCTCAGGCGGCGGGTGCGGACGGGTCGCCGTACTTGGCCTTGATGGCCCGCCAGGCGCTCTCGGCGGCCTTCTGCTCAGCCTCCTTCTTGGAGCGGCCGGTGCCGCTGCCGAAGGCCTCGCCGGCCACTCGGGCCGCGGCGTTGAAGGTCTTCTCGTGGTCCGGACCGGACTCCTCGACGACGTACTCCGGCACGCCGATGCCCACCTGGGCGGTCAGCTCCTGCAGGCTGGTCTTCCAGTCCAGGCCGGCGCCCAGCTGCGAGGACTCCGCGATCAGCGGGTCGAACAGCCGGTGCACGAACTCGGTCGCCGCGTCCAGACCCTGGTCCAGGTAGACGGCGCCGATGATCGCCTCGACGGTGTCCGCGAGGATCGAGGACTTGTCGCGTCCGCCGGTGCCCTCCTCGCCCTTGCCGAGCCGGATGAACGCACCGAGGTCCAGGCCTCGGCCGACCTCGGCCAGCGCGCGCGAATTGACCACCGCTGCGCGCAACTTGGCGAGCGTGCCCTCCGGGACATCCGGGTGGATGCGGTAGAGGGTGTCGGTCACCACCAGGCCCAGCACCGAGTCGCCCAGGAACTCCAGGCGCTCATTGGTGGGCAGACCGCCGTTCTCGTAGGCGAACGAGCGGTGTGTCAGGGCACGTACCAGAAGGGCGCGCTCAAGTGTGTACCCGAGGCGCCCTTCCAGGACGTCGTATGCCGTCGAAGCCGGCCCGCTGCCCTTGGCCCCGTTGCCGGGAGACGACTTGCGGGAGGAGTGAGCGTCCGACATCGATCGATGCACCCCGCCGATCAGACCGAGAGGACCTGGCGACGGTTGTACGTGCCGCAGCTCGGGCACGCGATGTGCGCAAGCTTCGGCTCGTGGCAGCGGTCGCACGCGACGAGCGCGGGGACGGCAGCCTTCCAGTTGCTACGGCGGTGGCGCGTGTTGCTGCGCGACATCTTCCGCTTCGGAACAGCCACGGCTACTTCTCCTGGTTCTCGGCGAGACCCTCACGGGTGTCGCTGTTCTCGTCACCCTCGTCGCCGTGGCCGGCGGAGAGTCCCTGCAGAGCCGCCCACCGGGGGTCGACGGCATCGTGGTGGTGGTCCGGGTCCTCGTTGAGCAGCGCCCCGCAAACGGAGCACAGGCCCAGGCAGTCTTCCCGGCACACCGGCTGCAGCGGCAGTGCGAGCACCACCGCGTCACGCAGCACCGGTTGCAGGTCGAAGAAATCGCCCTCCAACCGGTAAGTCTCATCCTCGTCCTCGTCGGACTCGTCGTCCTTGGAGGCCGCCCGGCCGCGCTCGTCGCTCTCCGGGTAGTAGTACAGCTCCTGGAACTCGACGTCGAGCTCGTCCTCGACCGGCTCCAGGCAGCGCACGCACTCGCCCGTCACATCGGCCTCGGCGGTGCCCGTGACGAGCACTCCCTCGACCACCGACTCCAGTCGCAGGTCCAGCGCGATCTCGCTGCCGACCGGGACGCCGATCACGTCCTCGATGCCGAAGCCCTCGGGCGCCGGAAGGGTGCGGGACACCTGGCGCATCGAGCCGGGGCGACGGCCGAGCTCATGCGTGTCGAACACGAGCGGGTCGCGATGGTCGAGGCGGTTCACGGTTCCTGACTTCCTGGCGGCGGGCGCATCCCTGCGGCGCGCGGTGGGGGCTGTGTGGTCCGGGTCACGCACGAGGGGTGCGCGGGCAGCCGAACGGGGCGGCGTTCAAGGGGCCGGAGTGGTCAGCGTACCCGAGGTCGGGCCCAGGCCCAACTTCGCACCCCTGGACGCCATCGGCTCAGCGGCCGCCGAGCTCGCGCAGCCTGGTCATGTCGATCATGCTGGTGTCGAAGAAGCTGGTCTCGTCCAGGGCCGGCTGCTGGGCGCCGCCCTGCTGGTAGCCCTGGTACTGCTGCGGCTGGTAGCCGGGCTGCGGGGGGACCTGGTAGCCGCCGGCCGGCTCCGGGTAGCCGGTGCCGTAGCCGGCCGCGTACGGGTCGGCGTGCTCGGGCTGCTGGTAGCCGTACTGGCCGTGCCCATAGGCCGCCGCGGCGGGGTCGTAGGCGCCGCCGTACGGATCCTGGTACTCCCCGCCCTGGTAGCCGGCCACGGCGGGCTGCTGGGCCGGATAGCCGCCCTGCTCGGCGCTCTGCGGCCACCCGCTCTCGGCGCCCTGCTGCCCCGGCCAGGCCGCGGCGGCCGGCTGCTGCTCCGGCTCGCGGTACCAGGGCCGCTCCTCCTCGCCGTCCCCGGCGAAGCCGGCGGCCACCGCCTCGGCCCGGTCCTTCTGCTCCTGCGCCTCGTCGGCGAGGGCGAGGTAGGCGGCCAGCTCGTCGATCGGCTTCTTGCCGAGCAGCTTGTCGCGGCCCCGGCCGACCGCCTCCAGGGTGCCGCTGAGCACCGTCTGCAGGGTGGCCAGCTTGGCGTCGACGTACTCGTCGACCTCCGGGCTGGGGCTGGTGTGCGGCTGGAACTCCTCGCCGTCCTCGGCCTCGTAGCCGCCCGCGCCGCGCAGCTTGTCGCGGCCGCGGCCGACCGCGCCGAGCGTCTTGGTGAGCACCACCTCGAAGTTGGCCAGCTTGGAGTCGACGTAGTCGTCGGCCTCCTGGCGCTTGACCGCGACCTCTTCGCGGGCCTCGGCCAGGATCGTGTCGGCCTCGGCCTGGGCCCGCCGGACCACCTCGGTGTCGGAGATCAGCGAGCCGCGCTCGGCGTGCGCGCCCTGGATGATCCGCTCGGCCTCCCCGCGGGCGTCGGCCACCATCTGCTCGTGGTCCGCCATCACGGACTGCGCCTGCGCGAGCTCGGCGGGCAGCCCCTCGCGCAGCTCGCGCAGCAGCGCGACCAGCTCGGCCCGGTTCACCACACAGGACGCCGACATGGGCATCGACCTGGCGCTCTCGACCACGCCGATGATCTCGTCGACTCTGTTCTGCACGTCCACGGGGCTTCCGTCTTTCCGTGAGTACCGCGGGGCGGGGATACCGACTGTACGTCAGAATCCCCGCCCCCCTCCTCACTGCGCGGCGGCCCGCTCGGCGATGCGGTCCACCAGGCGGCGGTGCACCGTGGGGGGGATCAGGTGGGAGACGTCCCGCCCGTAGCCGGCGACCTCCTTGACCAGGGTCGATGACAGGAAGCTGTAGGTCGGCGAGGTGGGCATGAAGAGGGTGTCCACGCCGGTCAGACCGCGGTTCATCTGCGCCATCTGCAGCTCGAAGTCGAAGTCGCTGACCGCGCGCAGGCCCCTGACGATGGCGGGGATGTCGCGCTCCAGGCAGAAGTCCACCAGCAGGCCCTGGTGCGACTCGGCCTTGACGTTGCCGTACGCCGCGCAGGTCTCCTCGATCATCTCGATCCGCTCCTCGACGCTGAACAGCCCCCGCTTGTTCGGGTTGATCAGCACCGCGACGTACACCTCGTCGTAGAGCTTGGAGGCCCGTTCGATGATGTCGAGGTGCCCGTTGGTGATCGGGTCGAAGGACCCCGGACAGACGGCGCGGCGCATTTCGGTGGTGTCCCTTTCGGCAGGTCGCTGGTCGCTGCGGAGCTCGGCGGGGGCGGGCCTCAGACGGCCTGTCCGTACCAGAGCGTGCCCTCGCCGTAGCGGCGGGAGCGGAGCGCGTCGAATCCCCCGGGCCAGGCGAACTCGCCGCCCCGGGTGCTGCGTTCCACGGTGACGAGTGCGTCGTCCGTGATCCAGCCCCCAGCCCGTAGTGTGATCAGCATCTCGCGCACCTCGGCGTCGGTCACCGCATACGGCGGGTCCAGGAAGACCAGGTCGAACGGGGTCTGCGGCGCCGGCCCTGCCACCACCCGCTCGGCCCGCTCGGCCCGCACCTCGGCGCCGGGCAGGCCGACCGTCTTCACATTGGCCCGGACCACCCGGGCCGCCGCCGCGTCCGCCTCCACCAGCAGCACCTGCGCGGCGCCCCGGGAGAGCGCCTCCAGGCCGACCGCGCCGGAGCCGGCGTACAGGTCGAGCAGCCGGGCCCCGGCCAGGGTGCCGCGCAGCGCCTCCAGGGTGGAGAACATCGCCTCACGGGCCTTGTCGGAGGTCGGCCGGGTGCCCCGGCCGGGCGGGACGGCCAGCCGGCGGCCGCCGGCCGCCCCGGCGATGACGCGGGTCATACCCATCCTTCGTGCGATCGGTCTCGGGTACGACCACGCTATACGGGGCGACCGGCGGCCCGGGCGACGGGTTACTCCTGCGGGGTTGCGCCGAGCAGGGCCGGCGAGGCGTACCGCGACCAGGACAGGCAGCCGTCCGGGGGGCAGTACTCGGGGCGGCGCGGGTCGTGGCCGAGCTCGCGCAGCTTGGTGCGGACGGAGTCGGGCGTGCGGCCGAACCGGGCGGCGATCCGGGCGATGGTCTCGCCCTCGTGGAACCGCCGGGTCAGCTCCTCCTCGTGCTGCGGCACCCAGGGGGCGCCGTGGCCGGGGTAGAGCTCGCGCAGCACATCGCGGTCGGGGATCGGCTCGGAGACGTCGGCCACGATCGCCAGCGCGCGCAGCGCCCGGTTGAGCGCGATCCGCAGGTTGGCGACGTCCTCCACCGGGAGGCGCAGCCGACCGCTGGCCAGCGGGGCGGCCGCGGCCCCCTCGCGCCAGCCGGTCAGGGTGAGGGTGACCTCGCGGTCGTCGTCGCTGGCCAGTTCGACCCGGAACACCTTGTCGCCCAGCGGAAGCTCGTTGAGATGACGGAATGCCATGTGAGAACCCCCAAGTGTCGTGCCAGGAACGCATGTTGGCTGCGTCCTGAACACCTTCATTCTCCCTCGGGGCACTGACAATCCGGCCTGCCAGGGCCTGCCGCGAAGGGCCCGGTCAGCCCTTCTCCAGATAGGCCGCGCGGTCCTCGTCCAGCAGCCCGGCCAGCTCGGCGCGCAGCTCCTGATGGTCCGTCAACTCCGGGTCGGCGGCGATCAGTCGGGCCGCCTCCTCACGGGCCGCGGCGATCACGTCCTCGTCGTCCAGCACCGAGAGCACCTTGAGCGAGGAGCGCACGCCGGACTGGGCCTGGCCCAGTACATCGCCCTCGCGGCGCTGCTCCAGGTCGATCCGGGAGAGCTCGAAGCCGTCCAGGGTGCCGGCCACCGCGTCCAGCCGGGCCCGCGCGGCGGAGCCGGCCGGCATCTCGCTGACCAGCAGGCACAGGCCCGGCGCGCTGCCCCGGCCCACCCGGCCGCGCAGCTGGTGCAGCTGGGAGACCCCGAACCGGTCGGCGTCCATGATCACCATCGCGGTGGAGTTCGGCACGTTGACACCCACCTCGATCACCGTGGTGGCGACCAGCACATCGACCTGGCCGGCCGCGAACCGGCGCATCACGTCGTCCTTCTGCTCCGGGGCGAGGCGGCCGTGCAGGATCTCCAGCCGCAGCCCGGCCAGCGGGCCCTTGGCCAGCATCTCGGCGGTCTCCACCACCGACAGCGGCGGGCGCCGCTCGTCACTGCCCGCGCCGGCGTCCTCGCCCGTCAGCTCCTCCAGGTCCTCGGGGGCCTTGCGCTTCTTCTTCGCCGTCTTGGGGTCGTCCTCCTCGTCGCCGATCCGCGGGCAGACCACATAGGCCTGGTGGCCCTTGGCCACCTCCTCGCGGACCCGCTCCCAGGCCCGGGTGAGGAAGTTGGGCTTCTCCAGGGCCGGCACCACATGGCTGGAGATCGGCGAACGGCCCGCCGGCAGCTGGTCCAGCACCGAGGTCTCCAGATCGCCGAAGACCGTCATCGCGACCGTGCGCGGGATCGGGGTGGCGGTCATCACCAGCAGGTGCGGCGGCTGGCCGCCCTTGGCGCGCAGCGCGTCCCGCTGCTCCACGCCGAACCGGTGCTGCTCGTCCACCACCACCAGGCCGAGGTCCTGGAACTGCACCTTGTCCTCGATCAGGGCATGGGTGCCGATGGTGATCCCGGCATTGCCGCAGGCCATGTCGGAGAGCATCTTGCGGCGGGCCGGCATGCCCATCGAGCCGGTCAGCAGCGCCACCTTGGTGCCGATCTCGGAGCCGCCGATCATCCCGCCCTCGGCCAACTCCCCCATCATCTCCACGATCGAGCGGTGGTGCTGCTGGGCCAGCACCTCGGTGGGCGCCAGCAGCACCGCCTGCCCGCCGGCGTCCACCACGGCGAGCATCGCGCGCAGCGCCACCAGCGTCTTCCCCGAACCGACCTCGCCCTGCAGCAGCCGGTGCATCGGGTGCTCGGTGGCCAGGTCGGCGAAGATCTCCCGGCCGACCGCCTGCTGGCCCGCGGTCAGGGTGAACGGCAGCTTGGCGTCGAAGGCCTCCAGCAGGCCGCCGGTGCGCACCGGGCGGGGCTTGGCCGGCAGCGCGCCGGCGGCGGCGCGGCGCTGGGCCAGCGCGATCTGCAGCACGAAGGCCTCGTCCCACCGCAGCCGGTCCTTGGCCCGCTCCAACTCGGCCCGGCTGCGCGGGCGGTGGATCAGCTCCAGGGCCTCGGGCAGCCCGATCAGCGCGCGGTCGGCGCGCAGTTCGGCGGGCAGCGGTTCGCCCACGTCGTCGAGCCGGGTGTCCAGGGCCAGTTCGACCGCCTTGGCCAGCTTCCAGCTGGGCAGTTGGGCGCTGGCCGGGTAGACCGGGATCAGCCGGCCGGCGAACTGCTTCGCCGTGCCGGAGTCCGCCTCCTCGTCGAGCAGCTGGTAGTCCGGCGAGGCCAGCTGCCTGGTCCGGTTGAACAGCCCGACCTTGCCCGCGAACAGGCCCTGGGCGCCCGGCCGCAACTCCTTCTGCCGCCAGCCCTGGTTGAAGAAGACCAGGGTGAGCTTGCTGCGCCCGTCGGTGACGATCACCTCAAGGCGGTCGCCCTTGCGACCGCGGAACGGGATCAGCGTCACCTTCTCGATCCGGGCCAGCACGGTGACGTGCTCGTCCACCTGGAGGTCGTCCAGGCTGGTCAGCTCGCCGCGCTCGGCGTACCGGCGCGGGTAGTGGTGCAGCAGGTCGCCGACCGTGCGCAGCTTGAGGCCGTCGGCGAGCACCTTCGCGGTGCGGTCGCCGACCAGCTTGGTCAGGGGTTCGTCGAGAGCGGCCATCACGCCCTATGGAACACCACGGAACGGACAGCCGGGCGGCACTACTCGACCCCGATGAGCAGCGGCGCGCACTCCGGGCCGCCCTCGAAGACCGACACGTCGACCTCCGGGCGCTGCCGCCGGGCGTGCGCCACCAGCCGGTCGGCCAGCCCCTGCGGGGCGCCGTCGCCGAGCACCAGGGTGACCAGCTCGCCGCCGGCCGCCAGCATCCGGCTCAGCACCTCGGCGCCGGTCCCGGCGATCCCGGTACCGATCACCGCGACGTCCCCGTCGATCAGGCCGAGCACGTCGCCGGCCTGGCAGACCCCGGCCATCGTCCAGGACTGCCCCTCGGCGATCGCCAGCTCGGCGTAGCGGGTGGCGCCGGCCGCGGAGGTCATCGCCACCACGTCCTCGTCGAACCGGCGGCCGGCCTCGTGCACCGCGAGCGCGGCCAGGCCCTGCACCGGCGAGCGGGTCGGCAGCACCGCGATCCGCAGGCCCTCCTCCCGCAGCTGGTCGGCGGCGGCGCCGGCGCCGGCCCGCAGCTCCGGGTCGTTGAGCAGCAGGATCACCTCACGGGCGGCGCAGCGGCGGACCGCCTCGACCAGCTCGCTGCTGGACGGCGGGGCGTCCGGGTCGGCGGGCAGCACCGCGGCGCCGGCCGAGCGGCACAGCTCGGCCAGGCCGGCCCCGGTCACCACGCTGAGCACCGCGCGCTCGGCGGCGGGCTCGGCGGCCGCCCCGCCGCGGGCCCCGGCGCGGGCCGCGGCCTCCGCGAAGTGGGTGATCCGGATCCGGTGCGGGCGGCCCGCCTCGATGCCCGCCTCCACCGCAGCGCCGGCGTCGTCCACATGGACGTGCACGTTCCACAGCCCGTCGCCGCCGCCGACCACCAGCGAGTCGCCGAGCTCGGCCAGCCGGGCCCGCAGCCGGGGCAGCGTCTGGTCCGGCGCGTCCAGCAGGTAGATCACCTCGAAGGCGGGGTGGCCGGGCAGCCGCTCGGGCTCGCCACACGGCGCATGAGTGGGCGGCAGGTCCTCGCCGAGCGCCACCGGGCCCATCGGCTGCTGGCCGGCCACCGCGTCGGCCAGCGCGCCCAGCACCGCCACCAGGCCCCGGCCGCCGGCGTCCACCACCCCGGCCCGGGCCAGCACCGAGAGCTGCTCGGGGGTGCGCAGCAGGGCGTCGCGGGCGCTGCGGTGGGCGGCGCCGGCCACCTCGGCCAGCGGGCCCCGGGTGCGGGCGGCGTCCTGGGCGGCCTGGCCTGCAACGGTCAGCAGGGTGCCCTCGACCGGCTCGGAGACCGCCTGGTAGGCGGCCTCGGCACCGCGGACCAGGGCGTCGCGCAGCGCCTGCGGGCCGCCGCCGTCCGCCGCCAGCACCTCGGCCACCCCGCGCAGCAGCTGGGCCATGATCACCCCGGAGTTGCCCCGGGCGCCGATCAGCGCGCCGTCGGCCATCGCCCGCGCCGCCTGGTCCAGTGCGGGGGCCGCGGCACCGTCGAAGCAGTGCTCCACGGCGGCGGTGGCGGACTCCACGGTCAGGTAGAGGTTGGTCCCGGTGTCCCCGTCCGGCACCGGGTACACGTTGAGCGCGTCGATCTCCTCCCGGGCCTGGCCGAGGGCGGAGAGCGCGAGGCGGCACCAGGTGCGGACGGCGGGGGCGTCGAGCGTGTCCAGCACCGGGGCTCCTCGGGTGAACGGGACGGGAATCGGGGGTGGGCCTTTTGGGCAGGTTATCCAGGCCTGGGCAGGTTATCGCCGGTGGTGGCACCGGGTCCGCTGCGGGAGTGATCAAGCGACCGGCCATGGTAGTTTCGTGGAGGCGGAGCAGTCGTTGTATGCTGCTCCGGTTGCCTGGAACAAGCCGGGCTGCCCCCTTGACCCGATCAGGTCCACGCAGAGTGGTCCGGGTGGATCAGCCGGGGTTTTCGAACGTAATTGATTCTGAAGTCTTGGAGTGACTCCTGTGGCTGCCAACTGCGACGTCTGCGGCAAGGGGCCGGGCTTCGGCAACAACATCTCCCACTCGCACCGCCGTACCCGCCGTCGTTGGAACCCCAACATCCAGACGGTGCGCGCTGTGATCGGGCGTACGCCGAAGCGGCTCAACGTGTGCACCTCGTGCATCAAGGCCGGTAAGGTCTCGCGCTGACGCGCAGACCGGTACGCCGGTCCTCTTTCAGCAGGCCGGTCCATCCTCGCGGATGGGCCGGCCTGCTGCTTTTCCCCGGCCTGCCGACCCGCGTGCCGGAGCCCGGCCGGCCGGCTGGTGACGCATCCTGGCCGGTGCCGGATCCCGGCTAGTGACGGATCCGCCACCCGTGGTCGACCGGGCCGATCCCGGCGCCGAGCGCGAAGCCGCCGCGGATCGCGCCGGTGACGTACTCCTTGGCCGCCGCCACCGCCTCCGGCATCGGGCTGCCCTTGGCGAGCTCGGCGGCGATCGCGCTGGCCAGCGTGCAGCCGGTGCCATGGGTGTGCCGGTTGTCGTACCGCGGCGACCGGAACCAGTACTCCTCGCCGTCCCGGCCGGCCAGCAGGTCGGCGGCCTCCCCCGGCAGGTGCCCGCCCTTGACCAGCACCCAGCGCGGGCCGTGCGCCAGCAGGGCGTCGGCGGCCGGGCGCATCTCACCCTCCTCCAGCACCGTGATGCCGGTGAGCTGCGCCACCTCGTGCAGGTTGGGGGTGGCCAGGGTGGCGTGCGGCAGCAGCCGGTCCCGGACGGTGGCCACCGCCTCGGCGGCCAGCAGCGGATCGCCGTGCTTGGAGACGCCGACCGGGTCCACCACGACCGGGGCGGGGCAGTCGGCGAGCAGCTCGGCGACCGTCTCCACCAGTGCCACCGAGGCCAGCATCCCGGTCTTGACGGCCTGCACCCCGATGTCGTCCACCACACTGCGGTACTGCGCCCGCACCGCCTCGGCGGGCAGCTCCCAGTAGCCCTGGACGCCGAGCGAGTTCTGCGCGGTGACGGCGGTGAGCACGCTCATCCCGTGCACGCCGAGGGCCAGCATGGTCTTGAGGTCGGCCTGGATGCCGGCGCCGCCGCCCGAGTCGGAGCCGGCGATGGTGAGGACCCGTGGGGGTGCGGAAACGGCCATGCCCCTAATCTAGTCGCGCCCCCGCGACCCGCCCGGACCGGCCCGGCTCGGCCCGACGCCTTGGGACCCGGCTCAGAGCACCGACTCGCACTCCGCCCACAGCTCGGGCGGGACGGTCTTCAGCCGGGTGATCGCCTCCTCCACCGGCACCAGCTTGATCTCGGTGTTGCGCAGCGCGGTGAAGTGGCCGAACAGGCCCTGGTGGACGGCCTCCACCGCGTGCCAGCCGAACCGGGTGGCCAGTACCCGGTCCCGGGCCGTGGGGGTGCCGCCGCGCTGGGTGTGACCGAGGATCACCGGGCGGGCCTCCTTGCCGAGCAGGTCCTCCAGCTCGTCGGCCAGCCGGGTGCCGATGCCGCCGAAGGTGCGGTGCCCGAACTGGTCGACCCCGCCGTGGTCGAAGAGCATGGTGCCGGGCACCGGGACGGCGCCCTCGGCCACCGCGACGATGGCGAACTTCTTGCCGCGGGCGAACCGCTCCTCGATCATCCGGGCCACCGCCTCGATGTCGAACGGCTTCTCCGGGATCAGGATGCCGTGCGCGCCGCCGGCGATGCCGGCGGTCAACGCGATCCAGCCGGTGTGCCGGCCCATCAGCTCGACCACCAGCACCCGCTGGTGGGATTCGGCGGTGGTCTTCAGCCGGTCGATCGCCTCGGTGGCGACGTGCACCGCCGTGTCGAAGCCGAAGGTGGCGTCGGTGGCGTCGATGTCGTTGTCGATGGTCTTGGGCACCCCGACCACGGGCAGCCCGGCGTCGCTGAACTTCCGGGCGGCGGCCAGGGTGCCCTCGCCGCCGATGGCGATCAGCGCGTCGATGCCCAGGTCGGCGGCCAGCTGGTGGGCGTGCGCCACCGCCCAGTCGATCTTCTCCCGGTGCACCCGGGCGGAACCGAGGATGGTGCCGCCCAGAGTGAGCAGACCGGTGACGTCGTCGTGCCCGACCACCCGGGCCCGGCCCTCGATCAGGCCACGGAACCCGTCCTCGATGCCCAGGATCTCGTCACCGTGCACATCGAGACCCCGGTGCACCACCGATCGGATCACCGCGTTCAGCCCGGGACAGTCACCACCGCTGGTAAGGACACCGATACGCATGGTGGCCAGGTTAGCCAGCTCAGTCGGCGAAGTGGTCCCAACCGGCCGTGCGGTCCCAGGGCGCGCCGTCGACGGTGACCCGGCCCCGGCTGCCCGGGCGGGCCTTGTCGGCGACCTTGCCGACCACCCGCCAGCGGGCCGGCAGCTGCGCGCCGGCCGGGAAGGTGGCCGCGATCGCGTGGTCCTCGCCGCCGGAGAGCACCCAGACCAGCGGGTCCACCCCGACCGCCTGCCCGATGTCGGCCATCTGCGCGGGGACGTCGAAGTCGGCGGCCCGCAGGTCGATGTCCACCCCGCTGGCGGCCGCGACATGGCCCAGGTCGGCCACCAGGCCGTCGCTCACGTCCACCATCGCGGTGGCGCCCAGCTCGCTGGCCGCCGGCCCGGCGTGGTACGGCGGCTCGGGACGGCGGTGCGCCTCCACGAAGGCGCGCGGCGAGCGGAAGCCGCGGGCCAGCACGCTGAGCCCGGCGGCCGACCAGCCCAGCCAGCCGGTCACCGCGACCACGTCGCCCACCTGGGCGCCGGAGCGGGTCACCGGCGCCCGGCCCTGCAGGTCGCCCAGGGCGGTGATGGCCAGGGTGATGGTGTCGCCGCGCACCACGTCGCCGCCGACCACCGCGGCGCCGGCCACCTGGCACTCGTCGCGCAGCCCGTCCATCAACTCGGTGGCCCAGGTGGTGGGCAGGTCGGCCGGCACCACCAGGCCGAGCAGCAGCGCGGTCGGCACCGCGCCCATCGCGGCGACGTCGGCCAGGTTCTGGGCGGCGGACTTGCGGCCCACGTCGTAGGCGGTGGACCAGTCCCGGCGGAAGTGCCGGCCCTCGATCAGCACATCGGTGGTGGCGACCACCCGGCCGTCGGGCGCCTTCACCACGGCGGCGTCGTCGCCGGGGCCGAGCTCCACCGCCGGGGTCGGCGTCAGCCGGGCGGTGAGCTGACTGATCAGGCCGAACTCGCCGAGCTCGCCCACGGTCCCCTGCATCTGCCGTCCTCTCGCGCGTTTCCGGTGCGGTCACGGGAACGCGGCGCGCTCCCCGCGCGAAGCGTACGCCCACCGCGACACGGCGGGTCTCCCCTACCGGGGCCGGGGCGCGGTAGCGTGGTGATCCAGTCTTCTTCCGTAGCGCCCCCGCGCGGCCACCCGCCCTGCGCGGGGCGCGTTCGCTCGATGCGTCACCCCGGTAGTCGTGCACACCACCCCAGCCGCAGGGAGGTCCTCCGTGGTACAGGCATACATTCTGATCCAGACCGAAGTGGGCAAGGCCAGTGCAGTGGCCGAGACCATCGCCAAGATCGAGGGCGTCATCATGGCCGAGGACGTGACCGGTCCCTATGACGTGATCGTCCGCGCCGAGGCGGACAGCGTGGACGAGCTGGGCCGCATGGTGGTGGCGAAGATCCAGAAGGTCGACGGCATCACCCGGACGCTCACCTGCCCGGTGGTCCACATCTGACCCGCCCGGTCGGCTCCCGGCCGCCGCACCCGCTGTCCGGGTGCGGCGCCGAGTGCTGCCCGTGGGCGGCAGGGGTCAGCGCAGGCCGGTGGAGCGGCGCAGCGCGGCCTGCAGCAGCCGGTCGATCAGCTCGCCGTAGGGCACGCCGGTGGCCTCCCACATCTTCGGGTAGGCGGAGATCGGGGTGAAGCCGGGCAGGGTGTTGACCTCGTTGACCACCCAGCGGCCGTCCTCCAGCAGGAAGAAGTCGACCCGGGCCAGGCCCTCGCAGCTGAGCGCCTCGAAGGCGGCCACCGCCTGGCGGCGGATCTCGGCGGTCTCCTCCTCGGTCAGGTCGGCCGGGATCCGCACCTCGGAGGAATCGATGTACTTGGCTTCGAAGTCGTAGAACTCGTAGCCCTCGCCGACCAGCACCTCGGCCGGCAGGCTGGCCCGCGGCCCGTCTTCGAACTCCAGCACGCCGCACTCGATCTCACGGCCCGCCAGCATCGCCTCGACGATCACCTTGGGGTCGTGCCGGCGGGCCTCGGCGATCGCGCCGTCCAGCTCGGCCAGGTCCTTGACCTTGGTGATGCCGATGCTGGAGCCGGCCCGGCAGGGCTTGACGAACACCGGCAGGCCGAGCGCGGCGACCCGCTCCCGGGCGGCGGCGCGGCCCTCCTCGCTCTCCCAGTCACGCGGCCGGATCATGGTGTACGGGCCGACGCCGATGCCGAAGGACTCCAGCACCCGCTTGGTGTACTCCTTGTCCATGCCGACCGCGCTGGCCAGCACCCCGGAGCCGACGTACGGCACGCCGGAGAGCTCCAGCAGGCCCTGCAGGGTGCCGTCCTCGCCCCACGGGCCGTGCAGCAGCGGCAGCACCACGTCGACCTCGCCGAGCATCTTGGGCGCGGCGCCGGGCTCGGTCCAGACCACCTCGCGGGAGGCCGGGCTGGCGGGCAGCGCCAGCTGGCCCTCGGCGGACTCGGCGACCCGCTCGACGTCGGGCATCTCGCCGCCCTCGATGGCCATCCGGTCGGGCTCGTCGCTGGTCAGCGCCCAGCGGCCCTCCTGGGTGATGCCGACCGGCAGCACCTCGTAGCGGTCGCGGTCGATCGCGCGCAGCACGCTGGCGGCGGTCACCACGGACACGCCGTGCTCGGAGGAGCGGCCGCCGAAGACGATCGCGACGCGCGGCTTGGCCGCCTGGCTCGGGGAGTGCGATTCGATGCTCATATCGAAGCCGAGACTACCGTGCGGTTGTTTCGATCCGGGTCAGCGCGGTTCGGGTCAGCGCCGTTCGGGTCAGCGCCGTTCGGGCTTCGCCGAGCGCGCCATCAGGTCCTTCATCACCGCGTGCGGCGGCCGGCCGTTGTGCACCACGTCGACCACGGCCGCCACGATCGGCATCTCGACGCCGTTGCGCCGGGCCAGGTCGAGCACCGACTCGCAGGACTTGACGCCCTCGGCGGTCTGCTTGGTGGCGGCGATGGTCTGCTCCAGGGTCATGCCGCGGCCCAGGTTGACGCCGAAGGTGTGGTTGCGGGAGAGCGGCGAGGAGCAGGTGGCCACCAGGTCGCCCATCCCGGCGAGGCCGGAGAAGGTCAGCGGGTCGGCGCCGAGCGCCACCCCGAGCCGGGTGATCTCGGCGAGCCCGCGCGTCATCAGGGTGGCCTTGGTGTTGTCGCCCAGACCCATCCCGTCGGCCATCCCGACCGCCAGGCCGATCACGTTCTTGACCGCCCCGCCGAGCTCGCAGCCGATCACGTCGGTGTTGGTGTACGGGCGGAAGTACGGTGTGTGGCAAGCCTGTTGGAGCCGCTGGGCGACCTGCTCGTCGGCGCAGGCGACCACGCTGGCGGCCGGCTGGCGCCCCGCGATCTCGCGCGCCAGGTTGGGTCCGGAGACCACCGCGACCCGGTCCTCGCCGACCCCGGCGACCTCGCGGATCACCTCGGTCATCCGCTTGACGGTGCCGAGTTCGATGCCCTTCATCAGCGAGACCAGCACGGTCCGCTCGCCGAGCAGCGGCGCCCAGGCGGCCAGGTTCTGGCGCAGCGTCTGGGACGGCACGGCGAGCACCGCGAAGTCGGCGCCCGCCAGCGCGACGGCCGGGTCGGTGGTCGCGGTGATGCCCTCCGGCAGCTCGATCCCGGGCAGGTACTCGGGGTTGGTGCGGGTGGCGTTGATGGTGTCCACCAGCTCCTTGCGGCGGCCCCACAGGCTCACCTCGCAACCCGCGTCGGCCAGGATCATGGCGAACGGGGTGCCCCAGGAGCCGGTGCCGAAGACGGCGCAGCGGGTCATCTACTCGTTCTCCTCGTTCACGTTCTTCTGGTCCGCGCCCTTCTCGGCGGCGGCGTACTTCTCGGCGGCGTTATTCTCGGCGTTCTTGTCGGCGGTGGCAGCCTTCTTGGCCGCCGCGCTCTTCCTGGCCGCCTTGCGGAAGTCGTAGCGCTCGGCGGGTGCCTGCTCGCCGCGGATGTCCTCCAGCACCGCGGTGATCGCGGCCATGATCTCCTCGGTCGCCTCGCGCAGCACCTGGGTGGTCAACTCCTGCCCCTGGAACCGGCTCAGGTCGACCGGCGGACCGGCCTTGACGATCACCTTCTTGCGCGGGAACAGGCTCACCTTGGCCTTGCCGCCGCCGAGTCCGCGACCGTAGGGCGGCACGACCTCATGGGCACCCCAGTGCGCGACCGGGATCACCGGCGCCCCGCTCATCAGCGCCACCCGGGCCGCACCGCTCTTGCCGGTCATCGGCCACAGCTGCGGATCCCGAGTGATCGTTCCTTCCGGGTAGAACTGGACCACCTGGCCGCGGTCGATCGCGTCGATGGCCGCCCGGAACGCCTGGGCGGCGTCGGTGCTGTCGCGGTAGACCGGGATCTGGCCGGTCTTGCGGAGCATGAAGCCGATGAACGGCACGGTGAACAGCGAGGACTTCGCCAGAATGCGCGGCGGGCGGCCGCTGTTGTACTGGAAGTGGGCGTAGACCACCGGGTCGAAGGCCGAGTTGTGGTTCACCACGGTGATGAATCCGCCTCGCTCGGGGAAGTTCTCCCACCCCCGCCAGTCGGGCTTCACCAACGCGGTCAGCACCGGCTTCACCAGCACCGCGGCGAAGCGGTACCAGACTCCGTAGTCCGCGTTGCCGAATCGGGCGTACGAGCGGCGGGCCACCCCAGGTCCTCCTCGTGTGGTGCGGCAACGTGAGGTGCCGCGGTTTCATCGGGCTCGTTGGTCACTTCCGCCGGTCATCCTCGCACGGGGGTGCACTGGCGACCGCCGACGGGCCGACAGCAGAATGGCGACGATGCCGCCGATGACTCCTCCGCAGCCCGAACTGCCCGTGCCGCAGCCCACCGTACGCCCCGCCGCGCGGTGGAGCCTGGTCCTGCCGGTCAAGACGCTGGCCCGGGCGAAGAGCCGGCTCGCGCCGTTCGCCGGGGCGCACCGGCCGCGGCTGGCGCTGGCCTTCGCCCTGGACACGGTGACGGCCGCGCTCGCCTGTCCGGCCGTCGCCCAGGTGCTGGTGGTCTCCAAGGACCGCGAGGCGGGGGCGGCGCTGGCCGCGCTCGGCGCGCTGGTACTGGCCGACGAACCGGGCGACGGGCTCAACGAGGCGCTGTCGCACGGCGCGGACCAGGCGCGACGGCTGCGCCCCGACGCGCCCCTGGCCGCGCTCTCGGCCGACCTGCCGGCGCTGCGGGCGGAAGAGCTGACCCGGGTGCTGGGCGCGGTCCCGCCCGGGGAGCGCGCGTTCCTGGCGGACGCCCCGGGTGAGGGCACCACCCTGCTGGCCTGCACCGAGGGCCGGCGCCTGGACCCGGCCTTCGGCGGCGCCTCCCGGCTGCGCCATGCGGCCGGCGGCGCCCACGAGCTGATCCTGCCGGGTGTGCCGTCGGTGCGCCGGGACGTGGACACCGCCGCCGACCTGGCCGAGGCGCTCGCCCTCGGGGTCGGCCCGCACACCCGGGCGGCCGCCGCCGCACTGGTCTAGGGCCGCTCTTACGGATCATGCCGGGCGCGCGACGCCGGAGCACGTACCTCGCTGCGCGCTGATCCGACCTGCCCCATAAGAGAGGCCCTAGGCGGCCCTATGCTGGGCGGCATGCAGGCCACCGCGTTCACCTTCGACCCCGCCACCCACGAGGGCTCCGTGCTGCTCGACGACGGCACCCCGGTGCCGTTCGACGCCGCCGCGTTCGAGGCGGGCGGCCTGCGGCTGCTGCGCCCCGGTCAGCGGGTGCGGATCCGCACCGAGGGCAGCGGGGAGCAGCGCCGCGTGGTGTTCGTCACGCTGCAGACCTTCCCTGACCCGCAGCAGGGCTGACGATCCATCAGCTGTCGCTCCGTCAGAAACGCCTTCGGAAACACCAAGAAACCGCCGCGGCGGCCCGTCCCTTGATCGGGAGCGGGCCGCCGCGGCGGTTTGCTGGGTCCTGCGTGACCTGCCACCGGGTGCCTCAACGGCACCCGACCGCGCGTTACTTCGCGGCGGTCTTGCGCGCGGTGGTCTTGCGCGTGGTGGTCTTCTTCGCCGGGGCGGTCTTCTTGGCCGTGGTCTTGGCCGCGGTCGCCTTGACGGTGGTGGTCTTCTTGGCCGCGGTCTTGGCCGTGGTCGCCTTCTTGGCAGCCGTGGCGGTGGTCTTCTTCGCCGCAGTGGTCTTGGCGGTGGTGGCCTTCTTCGCCGCGGTGGTCTTCTTGACCGCGGTCGCCTTCTTGGCAGCGGCCTTCTTCGCCGGAGCGGCCTCGGCGGCAGCCGCGGCGCGCTTGGTGGCGGCACGCTTGGCGGCGGCGGTGGCGGCGACGCCGGCCTTGCCCGGGGTCAGCGAGCCCTTGGGGGCCTTCTTGACCGAGGGGCCTTCCTTCGGGAGCTTCTTGCTGCCGCTGACCAGGTCCTTGAAGCCCTGGCCGGGGCGGAAGCGCGGCACCGCGGTCTTCTTGACCTTGACGCGCTCACCGGTCTGCGGGTTGCGGGCGAAGCGCGCGGAGCGCTCCACCTTCTCGAAGGTGCCGAACCCGGTGACCGAGACCCGGTCACCGGCCACAACGGCACGCACCATGGTGTCGAGCACTGCGTCGACGGCCTCTGCGGCAGCCTTGCGACCACCCAGCTGCTCGGCCACCGCTTCGACAAGCTGAGCCTTGTTCACGTCTTCCCCTTCAGAAACGGGCGCCGGATGATTCCATCCGTTCAATTCGCACGTTAGGCATGTATTTGCGGACTTTCAATTACCAAACGCGCGAATCACCCTAGTGTCGCAATGGATTTGCGCGTCTGTGACCTCAGCCGCGGGGCGGGTGCCCCTCGTCCAGGTCATGCACAAAGCGACTCAACCGCCGTGCCGCCTCCGGGAGATCGCGCTTGGCGGTCTCGGTGACGATCAGCAGTTGCCGGGCGAGAGCGGTCTTTGCTTCAGCGGACACGTGGAGCGCGTGCACGCGGGCGTGAGCCTGCTTCAACCGCTCTGCCACTAGCGCGTAGAGCGCTGCGACTTCCGGGTCATCCGGCACCTCGTCGACGGCGTCGACGGAGGTCTCGATGTCCAGCCGATCGTCAATTCGACTCTCGGGATCCCGGGCCACGAACTCCGATGACGCGGGATCGCCGCCCGCGTACGGAGGTTCATGGTGCCGGTGCATGCTCTGATTGTGCCATCAACTCGGAGTTGTGACGCGCGGGCCCCGGTGTTCCGGCAAATCGACGCACTATCCGGGCCGCACTCTGACCCGGTGTGAGGAGTGAACTCCCCCCCGCTACGAGCGATGGCCCGCTCCCCGGGAAGGGAACGGGCCATCGGATTGCGTGAGGTCAGGCAACCGGCTGGGTGCGGGGCTTGAAGCCCGGCCGGGACGCCTCGAACGCCGCGATGTCATCAGCGTTCTGCAGCGTGATGCTGATGTCGTCCAGGCCGTTGAGCAGCCGCCAACGCACGTTCTCGTCCAGCTCGAACGGCGCCGTCACGCCCTCGGCGCGCACCTCGCGCGCCTCCAAGTCGACGGTGATCTCGGCATTCGGGTCGGCCTCGGTCAGCTCCCAGAGCCGCTCCACCGTCGCCTGCGGCAGCACCACGGTCAGCAGCCCGTTCTTCAGCGAGTTGCCGCGGAAGATATCGGCGAAGCGGGACGAGATCACCGCCTGGAAGCCGTAGTTCTGCAGCGCCCAGACCGCGTGTTCACGCGACGATCCGGTGCCGAACTCAGGCCCGGCCACCAGCACCGTGGCCCCCCGCCGCTCGGGCCGGTTCAGGATGAACGACTCGTCCCTGCGCCAGGCTTCGAACAGGCCGTCCTCAAAACCCGTGCGGGTGACCTTCTTGAGCCAATGGGCGGGGATGATCTGGTCGGTGTCCACGTTGCTGCGGCGCAGCGGAACGGCCCGACCGGTGTGGACGGTGAACTTCTCCATGGCTCAGACCTCCGCGGGGACGTTGGCGGTGAGATCGGCGGGCGCGGCCAGTCGGCCCAGTACCGCGGTGGCGGCGGCGACCTGCGGGGAGACCAGGTGGGTGCGGCCGCCCTTGCCCTGCCGGCCCTCGAAGTTGCGGTTCGAGGTGGAGGCGCAGCGCTCGCCGGGGGCGAGCTGGTCGGGATTCATGCCCAGGCACATCGAGCAACCCGCGTGCCGCCATTCGGCGCCGGCCGCGGTGAACACCTTGTCCAGCCCCTCCTCGACGGCCTGCAGCGCGACCCGCACCGAGCCCGGGACCACCAGCATCCGTACGCCGTCGGCGACCTGGCGGCCCTCGATGACCGCCGCGGCGGCGCGCAGGTCCTCGATCCGCCCGTTGGTGCAGGAGCCGACGAAGACCGCGTCGACCGCGACCTCGCGCAGCGGGGTGCCGGCCGCCAGGCCCATGTAGGCCAGGGCGTTCTCGGCGGCGGTCCGCTCCTGCGGGTCGGCGAAGCCGGCCGGGTCCGGCACGGCGGAGCCCAGCGGAGCGCCCTGGCCCGGGTTGGTGCCCCAGGTGACGAACGGCGTCAGCTCGCTGGCGTCGATGACGACCTCGGCGTCGAAGACCGCGTCCTCGTCGGTGGCCAGGGTCTGCCAGTACGCGACGGCCGCGTCCCAGTCGGCGCCCTGCGGGGCGTGCGGGCGGCCCTGGAGGTAGTCGAAGGTGGTCTGGTCCGGGGCGATCATGCCGGCCCGGGCGCCCGCCTCGATGGACATGTTGCAGACGGTCATCCGGGCCTCCATCGACAGGCTCCGGATGGCCGAACCGCGGTACTCCAGGACGTAGCCCTGGCCGCCGCCGGTGCCGATCCTGGCGATGATCGCCAGGATCAGGTCCTTGGCGGTGACGCCCTCGGGCAGCTCGCCCTCGACCGTGATCGCCATGGTCCTGAACGGGGCCAGCGGCAGCGTCTGGGTGGCCAGCACGTGCTCGACCTGGCTGGTGCCGATGCCGAAGGCCAGGGCACCGAAGGCGCCGTGGGTGGAGGTGTGGGAATCGCCACAGACCACGGTGGTGCCGGGCTGGGTCAGTCCCAGCTGCGGTCCCACCACGTGGACAACGCCCTGCTCGACGTCGCCCAGCGAGTGGATCCGGACGCCGAACTCGGCGGCGTTGCGGCGCAGGGTCTCCAACTGCACCTTGGAGACCGGGTCGGCGATCGGCTTGTCGATGTCCAGGGTCGGGGTGTTGTGGTCCTCGGTGGCGATCGTGAGGTCGGTGCGGCGGACCGGGCGGCCGGCCAGGCGGAGGCCGTCGAAGGCCTGCGGGCTGGTCACCTCGTGCAGCAGGTGGAGGTCGATGTAGAGCAGGTCGGGCTCGCCCTCGGCGCGCCGGACGACATGGTCGTCCCAGACCTTCTCTGCCAGTGTCCGTCCCATCGCGTTCCCTCCAGCCGGCCGCTCTGCCGGCCTGATCGTGGTCGTGGGGGTGCCCGTTCTCCGGGGGTTTGTCCCGGACTGCTTCCCAGAGTGACGCGTTTCGCGAGACTTTGAACTTGCGTCTCGCCTACTGAGACTGCAGTATCGTTGCATGGACAACACTAGCGGCGTCGGCGTTCTCGACAAGGCCGCTCTGGTGCTCAGCGCACTGGAGTCGGGCCCCGCCACGTTGGCGGGGCTGGTCGCCGCCACCGGTCTGGCGCGGCCCACGGCCCACCGACTCGCCGTCGCACTCGAACACCACCGCCTGGTCACCAGGGACATGCAGGGCCGGTTCATCCTCGGCCCCCGACTCGCCGAGCTCTCCGCCGCCGCGGGCGAGGACCGGCTGCTCGCCACCGCGGGCCCGGTGCTGACCCACCTGCGCGACGTCACCGGCGAGAGCGCGCAGCTCTACCGCCGCCAGGGCGAGATGCGGATCTGCGTCGCGGCCGCCGAGCGGCTCTCCGGCCTGCGCGACACCGTCCCGGTGGGCTCCACGCTGCCGATGAAGGCCGGGTCGGCCGCCCAGGTGCTGCTGGCCTGGGAGGAGCCCGAGCGGCTGCACCGCGGCCTGCAGGGCGCCCGGTTCACCGCCACCGCGCTGAGCGGTGTGCGGCGGCGCGGCTGGGCGCAGTCGATCGGCGAGCGGGAGCCCGGCGTGGCCTCCGTCTCCGCGCCGGTTCGCGGGCCCTCCAACCGGGTGGTGGCGGCCGTCTCGGTCTCCGGGCCGATCGAGCGGCTGAGCCGCCACCCGGGCCGGCTGCACGCCCAGGCCATCGTGGAGGCCGCCAACCGCCTCAGCGAGGCGCTGCGGCGCGGCTGACCCGCGACGAACGGCGACGGGGCCGCACACCGGATCACGGTGTGCGGCCCCTCGCTTTCCCGCGGCCTTCCGGTTCCCGCCGCATCCCGGTTCCCGCGGAATCCCGGAAAACAAAAAAGCCCCCGCATCGGGGGCTTTCCATTCACTGGCTGGGATACCAGGACTCGAACCTAGACTAACTGAACCAGAATCAGTCGTGCTGCCAATTACACCATATCCCACAGCAATCGGCCGATGGCCCACACCAAGGCATAGGGCACCACCGGCCGATCTGCTCGTACCCCCGACCGGATTCGAACCGGCGCTACTGCCGTGAGAGGGCAGCGTGCTAGGCCGCTACACAACGGGGGCTTCCCTGCGATGCGGGACGGATCCCGCACTGCGTACCCCCGACCGGATTCGAACCGGCGCTACTGCCGTGAGAGGGCAGCGTGCTAGGCCGCTACACAACGGGGGCTCCTGCTATGCAATTTACTGTGTCAGACACACAACTCGCATTGCGTACCCCCGACCGGATTCGAACCGGCGCTACTGCCGTGAGAGGGCAGCGTGCTAGGCCGCTACACAACGGGGGCTTGCTGTTTCCGCATCACTGCGGGTACTGCGCTGGGGTACCAGGACTCGAACCTAGACTAAATGAACCAGAATCACTCGTGCTGCCAATTACACCATACCCCATCAGAACTCAACCCCCTTCGGGGTCTTGCTCAGATGTTCGCACCGTGGTCCGGAGGAGTGTTCCGGGCGAGGTCTCTGGTCCCTCTCCGTTGCCCTCCCGGGCGGCGCAGAAAGAACATTACCCGACGCGTGGCCCGGCTCCAAAATCGATAACCGCAGGCAGGCCGGGCGGCGGCCGCGGACCTGGTCACGGCGGGGTGCCGGGACCAGGTCCGCGGGCGGCTCAGGCCGCCGGCAGGGCGTCCAAGGCCTTGCCGAGGCGGCGCAGCGTCTCGGCGCGGCCGAGCAGCTCCATCGACTCGAACAGCGGCGGCGAGATCCGGCGGCCGGTGACGGCCACCCGCAGCGGCGTGAAGGCGAACTTGGGCTTGATGCCCAGGCCGTCCACCAGCGCCTCGCGCAGCACGGCCTGGATCGGCTCCGGGGTGAAGTCCGCCAGCGCCTCCAGGGCCTTGATGCTGGCCTCCAGCACCGGCCGGGCGTCCGCGGTGAGCGCCTTGGCGGCGTCGGCCTCGTCGACCGCGAAGGCGGCCGGGTCGACGAAGAGGAAGCCGAGCATGTCGACCACCTCGGAGAGCACCACCATGCGCTCCTGGGTGAGCGGCGCGGCCTTGCGCAGCAGCTCCAGCTGCGCGGCGGTCGGCTCGGCCGGCAGCAGGTCGGCGGCCTGCAGGTACGGGACCAGCCGCTGCGCGAAGTCCTCCGGCTGCAGCAGCCGCAGGTGGTCGGCGTTGATCGACTCGGCCTTCTTCAGGTCGAAGCGGGCCGGGTTGGCGTTCACCTTGCTGATGTCGAAGGCCGCCACCAGCTCCTCCATGGAGAACCGGTCCCGGTCCTCGGCCAGCGACCAGCCCAGCAGCGCAAGGTAGTTGAGCAGGCCCTCGGGCAGGAAGCCGCGCTCCCGGTAGAGGTTGAGGCTGGCCTGCGGGTCGCGCTTGGAGAGCTTCTTGTTGCCCTCGCCCATCACATACGGCAGGTGGCCGAAGCGCGGGGTGGTGCCGCTGCCCACGCCGATGTCGGCGAGCGCGGCGTAGAGCGCGATCTGACGCGGCGTCGAGGAGAGCAGGTCCTCGCCGCGCAGCACGTGGGTGATGCCCATCAGCGCGTCGTCCACCGGGTTGACCAGGGTGTAGAGCGGTGCGCCGTTGGCCCGGACGATGCCGTAGTCCGGCACGTCCTTGGCGTCGAAGGTGACGGTGCCGCGGACCAGGTCCTCGAAGGTGAGCGGCTGGTCGGGCATCCGGAACCGCAGGATCGGCTGGCGGCCCTCGGCCCGGTAGATCGCCTTCTGCTCGTCGGTGAGGGTGCGGCACAGGCCGTCGTAGCCGGACGGCAGGCCGGCGGCGCGGGCCGCCTCCCGGCGGGACTCCAGCTCCTCGGTGGTGCAGAAGCACTCGTAGGCGTGGCCGGCCTCGTGCAGGCGGCGGGCGACGTCGGCGTAGACGTCCATCCGCTGGGACTGCCGGTAGGGCTCGTGCGGGCCGCCGACCTCGGGGCCCTCGTCCCAGTCGAAGCCGAGCCAGCGCATCGCGTCCAGCAGCTGCTGGTACGACTCCTCGGAGTCGCGAGCCGCGTCGGTGTCCTCGATCCGGAACACCAGCGTGCCGCCGTTGTGCCGGGCGAACGCCCAGTTGAACAGCGCCGTGCGGACCAGGCCGACATGCGGGTTGCCGGTCGGGGAGGGACAGAAACGGACCCGGACGGTCGGGTCAGCCGCGACGGAGCCGCTAGTGGATGCGTTAGCCACGCTTGATCACCCTGTTGGTGAGAGTGCCGATGCCTTCGATGGAGACGGCGACTTCGTCGCCGACGTTGAGCGATCCGACACCCGCGGGGGTGCCGGTGAGGATGACGTCGCCCGGGAGCAGCGTCATGGCCTCGGAGATGTGCGCGATCAGCTCGGGGATGCCGTGCAGCATGAGCGAGGTGCGCCCGGTCTGCCGCAGCTCCCCGTTGACCGTGCAGGTGACGGCCAGGTCGGCGGGGTCGAGTTGGGTCTCGATCCACGGCCCGAGCGGGCAGGAGGTGTCGAAGCCCTTGGCCCGGGCCCACTGGCCCTCGCGCTGCTGGATGTCGCGCGCGGTGACGTCGTTGGCGCAGGTGTAGCCGAAGACCACCTCGGGCACCCGCTCCACCGGCACCTCGCGGCACATCCGGCCGATCACCACGGCCAGTTCGGCCTCGTGCTGGACGTCGGAGGAGAACGGCGGGTAGGCGATCGACTCGGTCGGGCCGATCACCGCGGTGTTCGGCTTGAAGAAGGTCAGCGGGACCTCCGGGACCTGGTTGCCGAGCTCGGCCGCGTGCGCCGCGTAGTTGCGGCCGACCGCCACGATCTTGCTGGGCAGCATCGGACTGAGCAGCCGCACCTGGTCCAGCTGGTAGACCTCGCCGGTCGGTTGGGCGTCACCGAACGGGTGCCCCGCGATCGCGTGCACCCGCAGCGACTCGGGTTGGGTGGAGTCGCCCTCGACGATGCCGAAGGAGACGCTGCCCGCGGCCGCTCCTTCACGGACTGAGAACCTCGCGATACGCACGCTGGGCGACCTTTCCGGTATTGGGGTCGATTCCGCTCCAGGCTATCCCCCGCAGAACGGCCGAGGGCGCCGCCACCAGCGGTGACGGCGCCCTCGGATCCGTGGCGATGACGAGCGGGCCGGGTCAGGCCTGCTGCTGCTCCGGAATGGTCATGAGCTTGGTGCGGCGCGGGTTGGCCGTGCTCTTCGGCAGCTCGGTCGAGTACTCGACGGGCTCGCCGACGACCCGGGCGCCCGGCAGCTGGCTGAAGTCCTCCAGCGAGGCCAGGATCGTCCGGCGGGGGTTCGCCGTCGAACGGGAGCCGAGAGTCGACGGGTTGGCCGACTTGGCCGGCGTCTGGGACATCGCTTCACACCTTCGGATCGGGGACGGACAGCCGGCGCAGGCGTCCGCCGGGACTCAACAGCCAGGGTAGGGACCTCTTTCCATAGCGGCCGTGACCAAAGCTACACATTCGCCTGTGAGTTTGCTCACAATTGCACCGGCGAGGCCCGCATATTGGATATTTCACCCAAGAAGTAAATTCCGACAATCCCGGCAGAACGGAAATAGCGGATGCCCGGCGGGCCGACCCGTTCGAGCTCGTCGAACGGCCGACTGTCCGAAAAGGGCCGTATTAACGGGCCTGGTCACACCGTCTGTGAGGCCCCGCGCGCGGTCGGTAGCACGGTGCGGCGCCTCACCCCGCCCCTTGTTGGAGTTCCCCCGCTGTGCTGGAATGCCACGAACCGCCTCAGGTCTACCCACGGCGGCCGCGGCGCATACCCGGATCGGCCGGGTTCGCCGACGACATCGAGAACTCGACACCGCCCCGGCCTCGCCCAGGGCGCCCGGTCCAGAGGTTGCGACGCCAGTGCAGGGACGTTTCAAAAGGGGTAGCGGCGCCGCGGGCCAGGCCGAGTCGCCGGATCCCCTCGCTGCCCCCCACCTGTCGGAGGCGGACACCGCCACGGGCGACCGGCCGAACGGCGGTGCGCCCGAACAGCCGGAGCCGGAGACCGACCGCGATCCGGACGAAACCGGCCGGCCCTCCCAGCCCCGGCTGCGCAGTTCGCTCAACCGCCGCCGCGCCACCGGCGCCGGCCGACTGCGGATGCGCAACTGGCGGATCCGCAGCCGCCTGATCGCCCTGCTGCTGCTCCCGGTGGTGGTCGCGCTGGTCCTCGGCGGCCTGCGCATCAGCAGCTCGACGCAGAGCTCCCAGCAGCTGGCCCAGATGGCCAACCTGAGCGACCTGGCGGTCAAGGCCACCCAGCTGGCCGACGCGCTGGAGACCGAGCGCGACATCAGCGCCGGCCCGCTCACGATCAACCCGAACGCGCAGGACGACGACGTCAACGCGGCGCGGAAGACCACCGACGACCTGACCAAGGCCTACTACGACCGCGCCGACTCCTTCGACAACCACGACCTGTCGGGCGGCAACTCCCTGCTGCTGCAGGTCCGCACCGACATGGGCCTGCTGTCGGACTTCCGCACCAACGCCTACACCCAGGTCAACAACATCGAGGCCACGGTCGCGTCGTACGACACGGTCATCAAGGACCTGCTCTCGATCAGCCAGGACATCGCCCTCGGCTCCAACTCCCCCGACCTGGTCACGGCCACCCGGGCCCTCGAGCAGTTCTCGCTGGAGAAGGAGGCCACCTCCGAGCAGCGCGCGCTGATCGCCGCCGCGCTGGCCCGCCAGCCCAGCCCCGACATGTCCAACTCGGACCAGAGCTTCGGCGTCCGTCTGCAGACCGCCGACCGGAACGCCGCCGCCAACTTCAACTCGATCTACGGTGCCGGCGCCGCGGCGAAGCTGCGCCAGCGGCTCACCCTCAACACCGAGATCACCGCGGCCGACCGCTACCGCGACCAGGTGCTGCAGACCAACGGCATCAAGCAGGCCGACCCGCGCTCCTACAAGGACTGGTACGACCAGGCCACCACCAAGATCGTCGCTGAGCGCGCGATCGAGAACCAGCTGCTCGAGGAGCTCAAGGGCAAGGCCCAGTCGCTGCAGCAGCAGGCCGACCAGGACGTGGTCATCAACAGTGCGCTGATCGTGCTGGTGCTGCTGTTCGCCGTGGGCGGCGCGGCGCTGATGGCCCGCTCGATGGTGCGCTCGCTCACCAAGCTGCAGAACGCGGCCGAGGACGTCGCCGAGCGCCGACTGCCGGAACTGGTCAAGACGCTCTCCGAGACCGACCCGCAGGACGTCGACGTCACCGTCGACCCGGTCGGCATCGACTCGGCCGACGAGATCGGCCACGTCGCGCACGCCTTCGACATGGTGCACAGCGAGGCGGTCCGACTGGCCGCCGAGCAGGCGCTGCTGCGCGGCAACATCAACTCGATGTTCACCAACCTCTCGCGCCGCAGCCAGGGCCTGATCCAGCGTCAGCTCTCGCTGATCTCCGAACTGGAGAGCCGCGAGGCCGACCCGGACCAGCTGGCCAGCCTCTTCAAGCTGGACCACCTGGCCACCCGCATGCGCCGCAACGGCGAGAACCTGCTGGTCCTCGCGGGCGAGGACCCGGGCCGCCGCTGGACCCGGCCGGTCCCGCTGGTCGACGTGCTGCGCGCCGCCGCCTCCGAGGTGGAGCAGTACGAGCGCATCGAGTTGGCCGCCGTGCCGTCCGCCGAGGTGGCCGGCCGCGTCGTCAACGACCTCGTCCACCTGCTCGCCGAGCTGCTGGAGAACGCCACCTCGTTCTCCAGCCCGCAGACCCGGGTGCGGGTCACCGGCCACGCCCTGCCGGACGGCCGGGTGCTGGTCGAGATCCACGACACCGGCATCGGCCTGAGCCCGGACGACCTGGCCGAGATCAACGAGCGGCTGGCCAACCCGCCCACGGTGGACGTCTCGGTCTCCCGCCGGATGGGCCTGTTCGTGGTCGGCCGCCTGTCGCTGCGCCACGGCATCCGGATCCAGCTGCGCCCCAGCGACTCCGGTGGCACCACGGCGCTGGTCATGCTGCCGATCGACGTCACCAACTCCGGTGAGCGGCGCGGCGACCGCCCGAACAACGCCCCCAAGGGCCAGCGCGGGGCCGGCCCGACGCCGCGCCAGCAGCGCACCCTGCAGGCCGGCGCCGAGGGTGCCGGCCTGCCCTCGCGCCCCGCACCGGCGCTCGGCCAGGGCGGCGGGCCGGCCGCGGCCGGCGGTCGGCCGCAGCTCGCCCAGGGCCCGGCGGCCACCCAGGCCCCGGGTGCGCAGGCTCCGGGTGCGCAGCCCGGCCGGCCGGGTCAGCCCGGCGGGCCGTCGGCCCCGACCGGCGGGCTGCCGACCGCAGGGCTGCCGACCCGGGAGGTCGGCCAGTCGCTGCGCGAGGGCGCGTTCTCCCAGCAGCCGGGCGGCTCCGGCCTGCCGCAGCGCGGTACCGGTCTGGGGACGCCCCGGGGCGGCGCCACCGAGCAGCCGCAGCACGGCCGGGCGGACGGCCTGCCGCAGGACCGGCGGCCGCGCACCGACGTCGGCCCGCAGGGTCGCCCCGGCGGTCTGCCGCAGCGCCCGGCCGGCCCCGGCTCCGGCCGCCCGCAAGGCCAGCCGCAGCCCCAGCACCCCCAGTTGCCGCAGCAGCCGCAGCCGCAGCACCCCCAGTTGCCGCAGCAGCCGCAGCCGCAGCAGCCCCGGTTGCCCCAGCAGCAGCCGCAGTTGCCCCAGCAGCCGCAGCCGGTCGCCGAGGTGCCCGGTCCTCCGACCGTGCCGCAGCCGGTGCTCGGCGCCCCCGAGCCCGCGCCGCTCGACCGGCCGCGGTTCGAGGCCAGCCAGATCGACCCGCGTGACCCGCTGGGCCTGGGCCTGGTCGAGCCGGTGCTGCCGAGCGTCGACGCCCCGCAGCCGCACCGCGGCCCCGAGGCCCGCGCCCTGCAGCCGCAGCAACCGGCCCCCGGGCACCAGCAGTTCGCCCCGCAGCAGGCCCAGCCGGCGCTCCCGCCGCGCTCCCCCGAGCACGGCCAGCCGCTCGGCGAGGACCCGGTCTTCCGCAACGGCGGCGCCAACCGGATGGCCTCGGTGCAGGTGAACCGGCCCGACGCCGACCAGTCGCAGCAGGGCCGCCAGCGCGGGTACCAGCCGCAGCGGCCGGGCACCAGCGCGCCGGGCCACCCCCAGCCGGGCACCGGTGGGCCGGAGCAGCAGCCCTACGGCGGCCGTCCGGCCCAGGAGCGGCAGCCGCAGCACGAGGCGGGCGAGGCGCCCTGGCGTTCGTCCGCCAACGACGAGCGCTGGCGGCGGGCCGAGCAGCTGCGCACGCCCAGCTCGGACGGCGTCACGCTCTCCGGGCTGCCCCGCCGGACCCCGCAGGCCAACCTGGTGGCCGGCACCGCCGAGACCTCCCCGCTCACCGGACCGCAGGTGTCCCGGGCGCCGGAGGAGGTGCGCGGGCGGCTGACCAACCTGCGCCGCGGCATCCAGCAGGGTCGCCGGGCCGGCTCCGAATCGGGTCAGCCGACCGGGCAGTTCCCGGCGGCGGACGGCCGGTCCGACGGCTTCGGCGGACCCGCCGGTGACGTTTCAGCAAATGGCGGCTACCGTTCTCCCGCACCGGAGGGCAACGACTTCGGGCAGCCGGGCGGCAACGGCTTCGGCAACCACAACCAGGAGCGTTGAGTTGAGTCAGATGAGTCAGGCAGCCAGCAACCTGAACTGGCTGATCACCAATTTCGTGGCGAACACCCCCGGGGTGTCGCACACGGTGGTGGTCTCTGCTGACGGGCTCCTGCTCTGCATGTCCGAGGGATTCCCCCGGGACCGCGCCGACCAGTTGGCCGCGGTCGCCTCCGGCCTCACCTCCCTGACGTCCGGCGCCAGCCGGATCTTCGAGGGCGGCGAGGTCAACCAGACCGTGGTCGAGATGGAGCGCGGCTTCCTCTTCCTGATGGCTGTCAGCGACGGGTCCTCACTCGCCGTACTGGCCGCCCCCGACTCCGACATCGGCCTTGTCGGTTACGAGATGGCCCTGCTCGTCGACCGAGCCGGTGCCGTCCTCACTCCCGCCCTGCGCGCGGAACTCCAGGGCAGCCTCCTGCACTGACCGGGAGTCACTTCACCGTCCGTCGGACCCGACTGCGCACCCCGGGTCCGACGCCACACCCCACAGCTGACTCAGCATCAGCCGCAGCGCAAGGAGGATCCAGATGACCCCGCCCCCGACACCGGCCGGTTCATACGGCAACGGGTACGGCTCCGGTTACGGTGACCAGGGCAACGGCGGTTACGAGCAGCAGCCGCTGGTCCGGCCGTACGCCATGACCGGCGGCCGGACCCGCCCGCGCTACCAGCTCGCTCTGGAGGCGCTGGTCTCCACCACCAGCACCGCCCGTACCGGCGGCCTGCTGCCCGAGCACCAGCGGATCGTCCAGCTGTGCCAGGAGGTCAAGTCGGTCGCGGAGATCTCCGCGCTGGCCGGGGTTCCGCTGGGGGTGGCCCGGATCCTCGTCGCCGACCTGGCCGAAGCCGGCCTGGTCGCCATCCACCAGCCCGCCGCCGCCGGCGAGTCGGGCGGAACGCCGGACGTCACGCTGCTCGAAAGGGTCCTCAGTGGACTTCGCAAGCTCTAGCCCCGCCACCCGGGCCACCACCTCGGCGAAGATCGTCGTCGCGGGCG
>NZ_JARZAH010000038.1:0-77518 GCF_029892145.1 Kitasatospora sp. GP30 | reverse complement strand
ACCCCGGCCGCACGAAGCCGCTCGTACTCCGCTCGTCCCGGATGCCCGGGCCCGCTGGGCTTGCCACGGCCACGGACACCGGCCTGACGGGCCCACCCGAACGCCGTGTTGCGGTTCACTCCCACTGCACGAGCGGCGGCTGTGATGCTGCCGTCCTCCTCCCGGTCCAGTGCCTCGAAGAACCTCGCCTTCAGCGCTTCGAAATCCACGATCCCCGCAACTCCCTGAACTCCAGGGTGTTGCGGGGATCGATAGAACCCGCCGATGCGGTGGGGGCGCCCTCGTCCGTGCTTCCGTGCTCCGAGGTGCCGACGGCTGAGGGCCGGGGCCGCGCCCTTGCGCGCGGCCCCGGCCCTCAGCCGGTGCGGTGCGGTGCTACGCCTTGCGCAACTGGAAGGTCAGCTCCAGGCCCTCGTCCGCGAAGGTGTCCGACTCCCAGTCGGCGGTGCCGTCGGCGAAGTCCACGGCCAGCACCTCCTCGGCGACCAGCGGGCCGTGCTCGGTGATGGCGGCGACCGTCTCCTCGGCCGCGGACTGCCAGCGCAGCACGATCCGGTCGGCGACGTCGAGGCCGGAGTTCTTGCGGGCCTCCTGGATCTGCCGGATCGCGTCGCGGGCGATGCCGAGGCGCTTGAGCTCGGGGGTGATCGCCAGGTCGAGGGCGACGGTGGCGCCGGACTCGTTGGCGACCGCCCAACCCTCGCGCGGAGTCTCGGTGATGATCACCTCATCGGGGGAGAGGGTGATCCGCTCGTCGTTCAGCAGCACCGAGGTCTCGCCCGCGGCGCGCAGCTCGGCGGCCAGCACGGCGGCGTCCGCGGCGGCCACCGCCTTCGCCACCTCCTGCACGCCCTTGCCGAACCGCTTGCCCAGTGCCCGGAAGTTCGCCTTGGCGGTGGTGTCCACCAGCGAACCGCCCACCGCTGCCAGCGACTCCAGCACCGAGACGTTGAGCTCCTCGGCGATCTGCGCCCGCAGGTCGGCCGGCAGCTCCTCCCAGCCCTGGGCGGCGATCAGCGCGCGGGACAGCGGCTGACGGGTCTTCACCCCGGACTCGGCGCGGGTCGCCCGGCCGAGCTCGACCAGGCGGCGGACCAGCGCCATGTGCCGGGAGAGGTCCGCGTCGATCAGCTCCTGGTCCGCCTCCGGCCAGCTGGACAGGTGCACCGAGACCGGGGCGTCCGGGGTGACCGGCACCACCAGGTCCTGCCAGACCCGCTCGGTGATGAACGGCGTGAGCGGCGCCATCAGCCGGGTGACCGTCTCCAGCGCCTCGTGCAGGGTGGCGAGCGCGGCGGCGTCGCCCTGCCAGAAGCGGCGGCGGCCGCGGCGGACGTACCAGTTGGACAGGTCGTCGACGAAACCGGAGAGCAGCTTGCCGGCCCGCTGGGTGTCGTAGTCGGCCAGCGCCACGTCGACGTCCTTGACCAGCTGGTTCAGCTCGGAGAGCACCCAGCGGTCCAGCTGCGGGCGGTCGGCCGGGGCAGGGTCGGTCGCGCTCGGCGCCCAGCCGGCGGTCCGCGCGTACAGCGCCTGGAAGGCGACGGTGTTCCAGAAGGTCAGCAGCGTCTTGCGGACCACCTCCTGGATGGTGCCGTGGCCGACCCGGCGGGCCGACCAAGGCGAGCCGCCGGCCGCCATGAACCAGCGCACCGCGTCGGCGCCGTGCTGGTCCATCAGCGGGATCGGATCCAGGGTGTTGCCCAGGTGCTTGGACATCTTGCGGCCGTCCTCGGCGAGGATGTGGCCCAGGCAGACCACGTTCTCGTAGGACGACTTGTCGAACACCAGGGTGCCGACCGCCATCAGGGTGTAGAACCAGCCGCGGGTCTGGTCGATCGCCTCGGAGATGAACTGGGCCGGATAACGGCTTTCGAACAGCTCCTTGTTCTGGTGCGGGTAGCCGTACTGCGCGAACGGCATCGAGCCCGAGTCGTACCAGGCGTCGATCACCTCGGGCACCCGGACGGCGGTGCCGGAGCACTCGCGGCAGGCGAAGGTGACCGCGTCGATGAACGGGCGGTGCGGGTCGAGGTCGCTCTGGTCGGTGCCGGTCAGCTCGCTCAGCTCGGTCAGCGATCCGACGCAGGTGAGGTGGCCCTCCTCGCAGCGCCAGATCGGCAGCGGGGTGCCCCAGTAGCGGTTGCGGGAGAGCGCCCAGTCGATGTTGTTGTTGAGCCAGTCGCCGAAGCGGCCGTGCTTGACCGTCTCCGGGTACCAGTTGGTGGCCTCGTTCTCGCGGATCATCGCGTCCTTGACGGCGGTGGTCCGGATGTACCAGGACGGCTGCGCGTAGTAGAGCAGCGCGGTGTGGCAGCGCCAGCAGTGCGGGTAGCTGTGCTCGTACGGGAGGTGGCGGAACAGCAGGTCGCGGGCCTTGAGGTCGGCGACCAGCGCCTCGTCGGCCTTCTTGAAGAACTGCCCGCCGACCAGCGGCACCTCGGCGGCGAAGGTGCCGTCGGCCTCGACCGGGTTGACCACTGGCAGGCCGTACTTGCGGCAGGTCGCGAGGTCGTCGGCACCGAAGGCCGGGGCCTGGTGGACGATGCCGGTGCCGTCCTCGGTGGTCACGTAGTCGGCGTTGAGGACGAAGTGCGCGTCCTCGCCCCCCTCAACTGGAGGAATGGCGACGAGGTCGAACGGCCGCTGGTAGGCCCAGCGCTCCATCTCGGCGCCGGTGAACGACTCGCCGGTGGGCTCCCAGCCCTCGCCCAGCGCCTTGCCCACCAGTTGCTCGGCGACCACCAGGCGCTCGGTGCCGTCGGTGGCGACCACGTAGGTCACCTCCGGGTGCACGGCGGCGGCGGTGTTGGAGACCAGCGTCCACGGGGTGGTGGTCCACACCAGCAGTGACGCCTGGCCGGCCAGCGGGCCGCTGGTCAGCGGGAACTTCACGAAGACCGAGGGGTCGACCACGGTCTCGTAGCCCTGGGCCAGCTCGTGGTCGGACAGGCCGGTGCCGCAGCGCGGGCACCAGGGCGCCACGCGGTGGTCCTGGACCAGCAGGCCCTTGTCGAAGATCTGCTTGAGCGACCACCAGACCGACTGGATGTAGGACGGGTCCATGGTCCGGTACGCCTCGTCGAGGTCGACCCAGTAGCCCATCCGCTCGGTGAGCTTGGTGAACTCGTCGGTGTGCCGGGTCACCGACTCGCGGCACTTGGCGTTGAACTCGGCGATGCCGTACTTCTCGATGTCCGGCTTGCCGGAGAAGCCCAGCTCCTTCTCCACCGCCAGCTCGACCGGCAGGCCGTGGCAGTCCCAGCCGGCCTTGCGGGCCACGTGGTAGCCCTTCATGGTCCGGTAGCGCGGGAACACGTCCTTGAAGACGCGGGCCTCGATGTGGTGGGCGCCCGGCATGCCGTTGGCGGTCGGCGGGCCCTCGTAGAAGACCCACTCGGGGCGGCCCTCGGACTGCTCCAGGCTGCGCTGGAAGACCTTCTGGTCGCGCCAGAAGCTGAGGATGCCGTGTTCGAGTGCGGGCAGGTCGACCTGGGCGGGGACGGGGTTGTAGCTGGTCACTGCGCCTCCGACGGATGCGTGGACGGGCATTCCGACGGAGGGACGAGACGACTGGCGTCCCGCGGTACCACCCTCCTTGGCCGCCGCGGTCCTGCCGACGGCCCACTCCTTGGGTCTTGCTACCGGGTCTAGTAGGCCGAGGCGGCCGTTCTTCCGGCGGCTCCGGGGTGATCTTCCCGCCGCGCACACCCCCGGGCTCGCACCATCCCCGGGTCGCTCCTGGCTGCGTACGTCGGTACTCGTCCCATCTGCGCCTTGCCGGCCCAGTCTATAGGGAGCGGGCAACCGAATTCGGCCAACCGGGCCCGGCCCCGCTGAGCAGGGCGGTTAACCGGTGATGTTCTGGGCACAACCTTGTCGCTGCCCTGGGACCGAGGTGTAAACCGCTGCCCGAGTGGGATCGCGGGGTGGCGCCGGTATGTCCCGTTGTGACCGGATTCGATCAGGATTATCGTTCCGGGACCGGAGGCCGACGGGAACCGTCGGCCGGAGTCATTCGTAGATGGGGTCGAGCCATGGCTGAGAAGGCAACGGGCGCGGGTACCGCTACCAGGCGGATCCGGAAGGCCATGGCAGGCGACCAAGGGGAGGGTTCCGTGACCACGACGACACGGCGGAAGACCAGCACCACCACCGGCCGGACGGCCGCCAGTCGCAACCACGTCCCCTCGGGCAGCGGTGCCCGGGCGGCCACCGGGTTCACCGCAGAGTCGGTCGACCCGGCCGAGCTGCCGGTCCGCCCGGGCGAGGACCCGTGGACCGCGGCCGAGGTCGCCGAGGTGCACGAGGAGCTCAACGACGACGTGCGGCGCCTCAAGGCCGAGATCGAGGCCGCCGAGGCGGCGCTCACCGGCCTGATGCGCGACTCCAACGACGGTGCGGGCGACGACCAGGTCGACGCCGGCACCAAGAACATCAACCGGGAGAGCGAGCTGTCGCTGGCCAACAACGCCCGCGACATGCTCGACCAGAGCGAGCGCGCGCTGGCCCGGCTGGAGGGCGGCGAGTTCGGCTCCTGCGAGTCGTGCGGGCAGCCGATCGGCAAGGCCCGGCTGCAGGCCTTCCCGCGGGCCACCCTCTGCGTCAGCTGCAAGGCCAAGCAGGAACGCCGCTGACACTCGTTACAAGGGTGTTGACCGGGGTCGGGCCGACGGGCGGTCCACGAGCCGTATGCTCGACCCCGTAACGTCGGCCCCATTTCTCGGCAGCGGAGCGGATCATCACTACCCCAGGTTCCCCCCAGACGCGGGACGAGGAGTCCCAGCTCGCGGGCGCCAGCCCCGTCACCGAGCCGGCCGAGCTGCGGGCGATGGTGCGCCGCCGCCGGCTCACCCTGCTCTTCTCGGTGGCGCTGCTCGCCTACCTGCTCGACCTGGGCAGCAAGCTGCTGGTCGTCGCCAAGCTGGAGGGCCACTCGCCGATCCAGGTGATCGGCGACGTGGTCACCCTCCAGGTGATCCGCAACGCCGGTGCGGCCTTCGGCATGGGCCAGACCATGACGGTGGTCTTCACGGTGATCGCCGCCGCGGTGATCGTGGTGATCTGGCGGATCTCCCGCCGGCTCTACAGCCTGCCCTGGGCGATCGCGCTCGGCCTGCTGCTCGGCGGCGCGCTGGGCAACCTGACCGACCGGATCTTCCGGGCCCCGGCCACCTTCCGCGGCCATGTCGTCGACTTCATTTCGGTGCAGCACTTCGCCGTCTTCAACCTGGCCGATTCGGCCATCGTCTGCGGCGGCATCCTGGTGGTGCTGCTCTCGTTCCGCGGCAGCAACCCCGACGGCAGCACCCACCGCACCGCCGCCCCGGCGGCCGAGCAGACCAACGAGGCCAAGGGCTCCGAGGCCCCGGCCGAGCCGGCCGAGGACGACCAGGCCAACTGAGAGCAGCCGTTACGGCATACTCGTACGGGTGAGTACCGCAGCGCAGACCCGCTCCCTCCCTGTTCCGGACGGCCTGGAGGGCGAGCGTGTCGACGCCGCCCTGGCCCGGATGTTCGGCTTCTCGCGGACCAAGGCCGCCGAGCTGGCCGCCGACGGCAAGGTCCGGATCGACGGATCGCAGGCCGGAAAGTCCGACCGGGTGACGGCCGGCGCCTGGCTGGAGGTCGAGATCCCGGCCCCTGCCGCCCCGGTGCAGATCGTCCCCGAGTTCGTCGAGGGCATGCGGATCGTCCATGACGACCAGGACATCGTGCTGGTCGACAAGCCGGTCGGGGTGGCCGCCCACCCCAGCCCGGGCTGGACCGGCCCGACCGTGATCGGCCACCTGGCCGCCGCCGGCTACCGGATCTCCACCTCCGGCGCCGCCGAGCGCCAGGGCATCGTGCACCGCCTCGACGTCGGCACCTCCGGCCTGATGGTGGTCGCCAAGTCCGAGCGCGCCTACAGCGACCTCAAGCGCCAGTTCCACGACCGGATCACCGACAAGCGCTACCACACCCTGGTCCAGGGCCACCCCGACCCGCTGAGCGGCACCGTGGACGCCCCGATCGGCCGGCACCCCAGCTCCGACTGGAAGTGGGCGGTCACCCGGGACGGCAAGCCCTCGGTCACCCACTACGACCTGATCGAGGCCTACCGGGCCGCCTCGCTGCTCGCCGTCAAGCTGGAGACCGGCCGCACCCACCAGATCCGGGTGCACATGCAGGCACTGCGCCACCCCTGCGTCGGCGACCTCACCTACGGCGCCGACCCGGTGCTGGCCAAGCGGCTGGGGATCACCCGGCAGTGGCTGCACGCGGTCTCGCTGGGCTTCGAGCACCCGGCCGACGGCGAGTGGGTGGAGTTCTCCAGCCCCTACCCGGCCGATCTGCAGCACGCCCTCGACGTGATCGCCGGGGAGAGCTGATGGCGGCGGTGATCGGCACGGCCGGCGACCAGGCCGCGCTGGACGCCGCCTTCGAGGTGCGCCGGGCGGTCTTCGTCGAGGAGCAGGGCATCCCGGCGGAGCTGGAGTACGACGAGCTGGACGCCACCTCCGTGCACCTGCTGGCACGCGACGCCGGCGGCGCGCCGCTCGGCACCGCCCGGCTGATCAGCGGCGAGCAGGCCCTGGCACTCACCGGGATCGCCGACCGGGTGCTGCTCGGCCGGCTCGCCGTGCTGGCGGTGGCCCGCGGCACCGGGCTCGGCGCGGCGCTGGTCGGCGCCGTCGAGGAGGCCGGCCGGGCGCTCGGCGCCAAGGAGTGCGAGCTGCACGCCCAGGTGGTGGCGATGGGCTTCTACGAGCGGCTCGGCTATCGTGCCCAGGGCCCGGTCTACGACGACGCCGGGATCCCGCACCGCACCATGGTGAAGACGCTCTGAGTCGCTGGTAGTTCGTCACAAGGGGGAGCCGTGCGCTATCTGGTGCGCGACCGCATGTTCGCCTTCCACGAAGAGGCGTGGATAGAGACCGAGCACCGCGAGAAGGTGTTCAAGGTCGACCGGAAGCTGTTGCGGCTGCGCACCACCTTCGCGTTCGTCGACCCCTGGGGCCAGACCGCCGCCACCATCGTGCGCAAGGCGATGACCTGGCACCACACCATCCTGATCAAGCACGACGGGGAGCGGCTCGGCAAGATCAGCCGGCGGTTCTTCCGGCTGTTCGGCGACCGCTTCGTGGTCAAGCTGCGGGACGGGCGGAAGCTGCGGATCAACGGCAATCTGTGGGACCGCGAGTTCGACATCCAGCACCGCGGCACCACGCTGGCGCACGTCTCCCGGCGCTGGTTCAGCCTGCGCGACACCTACGCGGTGGACGTGATGGAGCCGGCGGACACCACCATGCTGCTGGTACTCGCGGTCTGCGTCGACCACATACTGCACGAGCAGCGGGACTGACACCCCGTCAGTCGCCGGTCCGCACCCGGGGCAGCGCATGCGGGTGCCGGTCCCGCAGGAAGGCGATCAGCTCCTCCCGCACCGTGCAGCGCAGCGCGAAGGCGGCCGCCGGGTCGGCGGCCGTCATGGTGGCCCGCAGCAGCACGGTGCTCGGGGTGGAGTCGAACACCACCAGGGCCGAGTCCCGGCCGTCCCAGTGCGGGCTGGCGGCCAGCACCTCGCGCAGCCGCATCCGCAGCTCGGGCACCGGCACGGTGTGGTCCAGGTGCAGCAGCACCGAGGCGAGCAGCGCCGGATCCCGCCTGGTCCAGTTCTCGAACGGCCGGGCGACGAAGTACGAGACCGGGACCACCAGCCGCCGGTCGTCCCAGAGCCGCACCACCAGGCAGACCAGGGTGATCTCCTCCACGATGCCCTGCTGGCCGTCCACCACCACCGTGTCGCCGATGCGCACGGTGTCGCCGAACGCGATCTGCAGCCCGGCGAAGAAGTTGCCCAGGGTGTTCTGCGCCGCGATACCGGCCACGATGCCGATGATGCCGGCGGAGGCCAGCAGGCTGGTGCCGATCGCACGCATGGTGCCGAAGGTCAGCAGCATCACGGCGACGGTGACCACGGCGATCAGCGCGCTCAGCACCCGGCGCAGGATGCTCAGCTGGGTGCGGACCCGCTGCAGCCGTGCCGGATCGTCGACCACCGTTTCGTAGCGGGCCAGCGCGGCGGTCAGCACCGCCGCGTCGATCCGCACGACCAGCCAGCCGATGGACGCGATCAGCGCCAGCAGCATCACGTGCCGCAGGTCCCTGCCCGGATGGACCACCCAGCCGAGGCCCAGCAGCAGCCCGGTCGCCACTACCAGCTGAATCGGCACCCGGCAGCGCCGCAGCGGCGCCCAGACCGTCTCGCTCGGATGCCGGGCACTGAGCCGCTGCAGTGCCCGGTCCACCAGCCAGCCGGTCAGCAGGGTGACGGCGGCGATGGCGAGCAGCGTGACGAGCGGCCAGAGCACAGCCACACGATACGCGCCGATCCGGACAAACCGCCGAAATCGACCAGCCATAGTACGTCAGGGTCTTGAACGCTCTTCAGCAGATCTTCAGTTACCGCACATAGGATCGGCTTCCATGAGCCTGCGCGGACGTTTCAAGCCGACCCGCCGTCGGGTGCTGGCGGCCGGACTCGCCCTGGTCGCGCTGATCGGGCTCGGAACCGTCACCGCGGTGGCGAGCGGCCAGGCGACCGTGCACGAGCAGGACCAGTTCCTCTCGATGCCCGAGGGCCCCGGCAGCAGCGACCAGGTCCGCATCGACACCTCCTTCTTCACCACCGGCAGCAGCCCGCGCCCCGCGATCCTGCTCGCCCACGGCTTCGGCGGCAGCAAGGCGGACGAGGCCGGCGAGGCCCGCACCCTGGCCCGGTCCGGCTACGCGGTGCTCACCTGGTCGGCCCGCGGCTTCGGCAGGTCCACCGGGCAGATCGGGCTCAACGCGCAGGACGGCGAGGTGCAGGACGTCAAGCACCTGGTCGACTGGCTGGCGACCCGGCCCGAGGTCCAGCTGGACGGCCCCGGTGACCCGCGGGTCGGGATCACCGGCGCCTCCTACGGCGGCGCGATAGCGCTGCTGGCGGCCGCCGCCGACCCGCGGATCGACGCCATCGCGCCCCAGATCACCTGGTGGGACCTGCCGCAGGCGCTCTTCCCGCAGAGCGTGCAGGGCAGCAGCCCGGCCGACGGCGTGTTCAAGAAGCTCTGGGCCGGCATCTTCTTCACCACCGGCTCCTCCGGCGACATCATCAGCTCGGGCAACAACAAGCCGGTGAGCGTCCAGAGCGGTCCGGTCGGCTGCGGGCGGTTCACCCCCGAGCTCTGCGCCATGTACAACCGGGTGGCCAGCAGCGGTCGACCCGACCCGGCCGCCGTCGCCCTGCTGGAGAAGTCCAGCCCGTCCGCGTACGCGTCCAAGATCAAGGTGCCGACCCTGGTGGTCCAGGGCCAGGAGGACTCGCTCTTCCCGCTCGACCAGGGCGACCAGATGGCCAAGGCGATCGCCGCCAACGGCGCGCCGGTCTCGGTGGACTGGTTCGCCGGCGGCCACGACGGCGGCCTGGAGACCAGCGACCGGGTGACCGCCCGGGTGACCAGCTGGTTCGACCACTACCTCAAGCACCAGTCGACCGGCACCGGCCCGGCCTTCCGCGTCACCCGCACCGGAGGCGTCGACTCCACCGGCTTCCAGGCCGTGCTGCGCGGCGCCGACGGCAGCAGCTACCCGGGCCTGACCGGCACCGCCCGGCGCACCGTCCAGCTGACCGGCGCTCCGCAGACCATCGCCAACCCGCCCGGCGGCGCGCCCCCGGCGATCTCCACCGTGCCCGGCCTCGGCGCCCTCAGCCAGGCCTCCCAGCTGGGCGTGAGCCTCTCCCTGGACTTCCCGGGGCAGTCCGCCTCCTTCGACTCCGCGCCGCTGGACGGATCGCTCCAGCTCACCGGCGCCCCCACCGTCGACGTCACCGTGCACGCCGACCGGCCCGACGCGGTGCTCTTCGCCAAGCTCTACGACCTCGCCCCGGACGGCAAGACCACGCTGCCCCAGCAACTCGCCGCCCCGCTGCGGGTCACCGGCGCCGACACCCCGGGCGGCCGCACCGTCACCGTCCGGCTGCCGGCCGTCGACTACTCCTTCCCGGCCGGCCACCGGCTGCGGCTCACCCTCTCCAGCACCGACCTGGCCTACGCCTCGCCCAGCGACCCGGCCACCTACCAGGTGGCGGCGGCCGGCCCGATCACCGTGCCCACCGACGCCGCCCTGACCCCCGAGCCCACCGCACTGCCCACCCGCACCTGGGCGCTGCCGCTGGCCGCGCTGGCCGTCGGCGCCGTCCTGCTGCTCACCGCCCGGCGCCGCCGCGCGCTGCCGCAGCCCGACCCGCTGCTGGCCGACGTGCCGCTGGAGATCACCGGGCTGAGCAAGCGCTACAAGGGTGCCCAGGACCGGTACGCGGTGCGGGACCTCTCGTTCACCGTGCGGCGCGGCCAGGTGCTCGGCCTGCTCGGACCCAACGGCGCCGGCAAGACCACCACGCTGCGGATGCTGATGGGCCTGATCCGCCCCGACGAGGGCGAGATCCGGGTGTTCGGCCACGCCGTGCGGCCCGGCAGCCCGGTGCTCTCCCGGGTCGGCGCGTTCGTCGAGGGCGCCGGCTTCCTGCCGCACCTCACCGGGCGGGCCAACCTGGAGCTCTACTGGCGCAGCACCGGCCGCCCCGCCGCCGACGCCCACCTGGACGAGGCGCTGGAGATCGCCGACCTCGGTGAGGCCCTGAACCGCGCGGTGCGCACCTACTCGCAGGGCATGCGCCAGCGCCTGGCCATCGCCCAGGCCATGCTGGGCCTGCCCGAGTTGCTGATCCTCGACGAGCCGACCAACGGGCTCGACCCGCCGCAGATCCGCGAGATGCGCGAGGTGATGATCCGCTACGCGGCCGGCGGACGCACCGTCATCGTCTCCAGCCACCTGCTGGCCGAGGTCGAGCAGAGCTGCACCCACCTGGTGGTGATGGACCGCGGCCGGCTGGTCACCGCCGGAGAGGTCGGCGAGATCGTCGGCGGCGGCGAACTGCTGCTGGTCGGCACCCCGGCGAGCTACGGGCCGGAACGGCTGCTGGTCGCCGCCAGCAAGGTGGAGGCGCTGCCCGGCATCGCCGAGGTGGAGGCGGTCGAGCACGGCCTGCTGGTCCGGCTGAACGGCATGACGGCCACCGAGCTGATCGCCGAGCTGGTCCGGCTGGACGTGCCGGTGGAACGGGCCGGACCGCACCGCCGCCTGGAGGACGCGTTCCTCTCACTGATCGGAGGCGGCGCATGAGTCATGTGACGTCGAGAGGAGCGCGAGCATGAGTGAGCGGAGCGAGCTCATCGTTGGAAGGCGGGCGTGGGCGGATGCCCCTGCCGGGTTCTGCGAGGTGGGCGCATGAGTGAGCGGAGCGAGCTCATTGTTGGAAGGCGGGCGTGGGCGGATGCCCCTGCCGGGTTCTGCGAGGTGGGCGCATGAGTGAGCGGAGCGAGCTCATTGTTGGAAGGCGCGCGTGGGCGAATGCCCCCGCCGAGCTCTGCGAGGCGGGCGCATGAGCCTCGCCCAGGCCGACCGGGCGCTCGGCTACCGCCCGCAGCGGACCCTGCCGCTGCGGGTGGAGGCGCTGCGCCAGCTGCGCCGCCGGCGCACCCTGGTGATCTTCGCGGTGCTGTTCGCCATGCCCTTCCTGGTGCTGGCCGCCCTGCAGCTGGGCGGTGCCCGGCAGGGCACCGACCGGACCACCTTCATCGCGCTGGCCACCGCCTCCGGCCCGAACTTCGCGGCCACCATGCTCTTCATGGGCACCGGCTTCCTGCTGGTCATCCCGATGGCGCTGTTCTGCGGCGACACGGTGGCCGCCGAGGCCGGCTGGTCGTCGCTGCGCTACCTGCTGGCCGCGCCGGTGCCCCGGGGCCGACTGCTGGCCCGCAAGCTGGCCATCGGGCTGCTCTTCTCCAGCGCGGCGATCGTGATGCTGCCACTGGTCGGACTCGGGCTGGGCACCCTCGTCTACGGCTGGGGCGACCTGCGGCTGCCCACCGGCGGCGCGCTGCCGGCCCAGCAGGTGCTGCCGCGGCTGGCGATCGCGGTGGCGTTCATCGTGCTCAGCGAACTGGTGGTGGGCTCGCTCGCCTTCTACCTCTCCACCGCGGTCGACAACCCGCTGGGCGCGGTCGGCGGCGCGGTCTTCATCGCCATCATCACCGGAGTGCTGGACGCCATCACGGCGCTCGGCTCGCTGCGCGAGTGGCTGCCGGCGCACTGGCAGTACGCCTGGGCGGACGCGCTGCAGCCGCAGCTGGAGGTGGGCGGCATGATCCAGGGCGTCTCGCTCTCGGTCTCCTACGGGCTGATCCTGCTGGCCCTGGCGTTCCGGGGCTTCGCGCGCAAGGACATCGTCAGCTGAGACACTGGTCGGACAGCCGATCGACCGTCCGACCAGGGAGCCCTCGCAACCGTGGCCCAGATCCTCCTCCTGCACTCCGCCTTCGGCCTGCGCCCCGCCGTGCACGCCGCCGCCGACCGGCTGCGCGCCGCCGGGCACCAGGTCACCGTGCCCGACCTCTACGACGGCAAGGTCTTCGACACCGTCGAGGAGGCCACCGCGTACAACGAGGAGATCGGCAGCGACGAACTGCTCCGCCGGGCGGTCGGCGCGGCCGCCCCGCTGCTCACCCCGGGCACCCGGCTGGTCTACGCGGGCTTCTCGCTCGGCGGCGCGCTGGCGCAGAACCTGGCGCTCGCCGATGAGCACGCGCTCGCCCTGCTGCTCCTGCACGGCACCTCCGACCTGCGTGAGGACGCCCACACCGAGATCCCGGTGCAGCTGCACATGGCCGAGCCCGATCCGTTCGAGCCCGAGGACTGGCTGAACGCCTGGTACCTGCGGATGTGCCGGGCCGGTGCGGACGTCGAGGTGCACCGCTACCACGGCGCCGGCCACGTCTTCACCGACCCGGAGCTGCCCGACTACGACGAAGAGGCCGCCGAGCGGGCCTGGGCGGCGGCCCTGGCCTTCCTCGACGACCTCGGTACTGACTGACTGACTGAGTTCTGAGTCCGGGTCAGCGGTTCGGCGGGTAACCGCCGTAGGGCGGCTGCCCCGGCTGTCCCGGCGGCATCGGGGGCTGCATCGGCGGCTGGGCGGGCGGCGGCGGGAACCCGGGCGCCCCGCCCCGCGCGTCCTGCGGCGGCACCGGCGGGGCGTAGCCGGGCTGCGGGGCGGGAGCGGGCATCGCGGCCAGCGGCTGGTAGCCGCTCGGTCCGCCGGTGTTCCGGGTGGCCAGCACGACGATCGGCAGGATCAGGCAGACGACCACCTGGGCGATCAGATCGAGGGTCAGCCACAGGTTGGGGGTGGTCGGCGTGGTCAGCATCTGCCAGCCGTTGTCCTGGCTGAGGACGTTGATCAGCGACGTACCCGTGCTGTACGCGCTGATCAGCAGCAGCACCGTGGCCGCCGGGCGGACCCAGGTCCGTCCGGTGAAGGCCGCGATGATCATCACGATCAGGGCCACGCACTGCATGGTGTCCGCGGTGGTGAACGGGCCGCAGGCCCCCATCCGCATCGCCAGGTCACCGAAGCCGAACACGTACTTCAGGTAGCTGGCGCCCGCCTTGCTCACCCAGTAGATCAGCAGCGTCAGTTGCAGCAGCAGCTGGGCGATCATCAGCACCGCGAGACCGGGCAGCGCCCCGCCCTGCGGCCGGGCCGGCTGCTGGCCGAATCGTGGCGGATAGCCGCCGACAGCGGGCGTGCCGTAGCTCATGTGGTCCCCTCCGAGCAGCGCGTTCCGGGCGGCCTCACACTTCGCCGCCCGGTGAGACTAGCGCGCTTCCGGTGCGCCGGGAACGGCGTCCCGCACACCGGAAGCACAACGGTGACGTGGTTGTTTCACGCGCTCCAGGCGGACGGCCCGAGCAACGTCTTGACCTCGCTGGCGAAGGCGGTGTCGGGGTTCACCAGGAAGCCCAGCTCGTAGAGCACGTCCTTCTGCCGGCTGGTGGTCAGCAGCCGCACCGGCACATCGCCCGGGTGCGCCTGCAGCGTCGCCTTCAACTCCCGCACCACGTGGGCCGTGACCTTCGGGTACGGCACGGTGATCTGCACCGGCGGCTTGCCGCCGAACTCGGCGGCGGAGATGTCCAGCGTGGTGATCTCCTGGCCGAAGATACTGAGGGAGCCGTCGCGTTCGTTGAGGCGGCCGCGGGCGGAGATGACGTTGTCCTCGACCATCTGATCGGCCATCAGGTTGTAGGTGGCCGGGAAGAACAGCACCTCCACCGAGCCGTCGCGGTCGGCGAGGGTGATGATCGCCCAGGCGTTGCCCGCCTTGTTGATGCGCCGGTCCACGTTGGTGATCAGCCCGGAGAGCCGCACCTCGCCCTCGGTGCGCCCGGAGCCCATCAGCTCGGCGATCGAGATGTCCCGGTTGCGGGCCAGGATGTGCTCGGCGCCGTCCAGCGGGTGGCTGGAGACGTACAGACCGAGCATCTCCCGTTCCAGGCTGAGGAGTTGCTTGCGCGGCCACTCGCGGTCGGTCAGCTCGAAGTCCAGCCCGATCGCCGGGGTGTCGGCACCGGTGTCCAGCGCGCCGAACAGGTCGTCCTGCCCGATCGCCTGCTGCTTCTTCACGCCGGTGACCGCGTCGATCGCGTTCTCGTGCACCGCGCAGAGCGACTGCCGGGTGTGGCCCAGCGAGTCGAAGGCGCCGGCCTTGATCAGCGAGTCGATGGTGCGCTTGTTGCAGGCGACCAGCTCGACCTTGTCGAGGAAGTCCGCGAAGGAGGTGTACTTGCCCTTCTCCTTGCGGGTGCCGATCAGCGACTCGATCACCGGCACGCCGACGTTGCGGACGGCCTTCAGGCCGAACCGCACGTCGGTGCCGACGGCGGTGAAGTCGACCACCGACTCGTTGACGTCCGGAGACAGGATCTTGATGCCCATCGCCCGGCACTCGGCCAGGTAGACGGCCATCTTGTCCTTGTCGTCCGCCACCGAGGTGAGCAGCGCGGCCATGTACTCGGCCGGGTAGTTCGCCTTCAGGTAGGCGGTCTGGTAGGAGACCAGGCCGTAGGCGGCGGAGTGCGATTTGTTGAACGCGTACCCGGCGAACGGCACCAGGACGTCCCAAACCGCCTGGATCGCCTCGTCCGAGTAGCCGCGCTCCTTGCAGCCCGCGTGGAACGGCACGAACTCCTTCTCCAGGACCTCCTTCTTCTTCTTGCCCATCGCGCGGCGGAGCAGGTCTGCTTGGCCGAGGCTGTAGCCGGCCAGCACCTGCGCGGCACGCTGCACCTGCTCCTGATACACGATCAGACCGTAGGTGGGGCCGAGGACGTCCTTGAGCGGCTCCTCCAACTCCGGGTGGATCGGCACGATTTCCTGCTGCGCGTTCTTGCGGAGCGCGTAGTTGGTGTGGGAGTTCATGCCCATCGGGCCGGGCCGGTACAGCGCCGAGACGGCGGAGATGTCGGCGAACTCGGTGGGCTTCATCAGCCGCAGCAGGGCGCGCATCGGTCCGCCATCGAGCTGGAAAACGCCCAACGTGTCGCCGCGGGCCAGCATTTGATAGGTCGTCGGGTCGTCGATCGGGATCTTCTCGATGTCGACCTCTTGGCCCCGGTTGGCCTTGATGATCTTGAGGCAGTGATCGATGATGCCCAGGTTCCGCAGACCCAGGAAGTCCATCTTGATCAGGCCCATGGCTTCGCACGACGGGTAGTCGAAGCCGGTGATGATGGTGCCGTCCTTGTCCCGCATGTGCAGCGGGATCAGGTCGAGCAGCGGGGTCGAGGAGAGGATGACGGCCGCGGCGTGCACACCGGTGCCGCGGATCAGGCCCTCGATGCCCATGCCGGTGTCGATGATCTTCTTGACGTCCGGCTCGTTGGCGTACATCGTGCGGATCTCGGTGCCCTCGTTGTAGCGAGGGTGCGACTCGTTGAAGAGGTCGCTGAGCGGCACGCCCTTGCCCATCACGTCCGGCGGCATCGCCTTGGTGATGCGGTCGCCCATCGAGAACGGGTAGCCCAGGATGCGGTTGGCGTCCTTGACGGCGGCCTTCGCCTTGATGGTGCCGAAGGTGTTCACCTGGGCGGTGTACTCCGCCCCGTACTTGTCGGTGACGTAGCGCACCATCTGGTCGCGCTGGCGGTCGTCGAAGTCGATGTCGACGTCCGGGGGGTTGATGCGCTCGGGGTTGAGGAAGCGCTCGAACAGCAGATCGTGCTCAAGCGGGTCGAGCTGGGTGATGCCGGTCAGGTACGCCACCATCGAGCCTGCCGCCGAACCACGGCCGGGGCCGACCGGGATGCCGTTGTTGCGGCCGTACTCGCAGATGTCGGCGACCACGAGGAAGTAGGAGTCGAACCCCATCGGGGTGATGACGCCCATCTCCAGCTCGATGCGCTCCAGCACCTCCTGGCTCGGGCTGTCGCCGTAGCGCTTCTGCAGACCGATCTCGATCTTCTTGCGCAGGAAGGAGGCCTGGGTCTCGCCCTCGGGCACGTCGAACTGCGGCATCCGGTCGACGTAGTCGAAGACCTCCTTGTAGGACTCCACCCGCTCGCCGATGGCGAGGGTGTTGTCGCAGGCCTCCGGGAGCTCGCTGAAGAGCTCGCGCATCTCGTCGGCGGTCTTGACGTAGTAGCCGCTGCCGTTGAACTTGAACCGGTTCGGGTCGTCCTTGTTCTTGCCCACGCCGACGCAGAGCAGGCTGTCGTGCGCGTCCGCCTGGTCGGCGGTGACGTAGTGCGAGTCGTTGGTGGCGAGGAGGGGGATGTCCAGCTGCTTGGCCAGCCGCAGCAGGTCCTGGCGGACGTTCCGCTCGATGTCCAGGCCGTGGTCCATCAGCTCGAGGAAGTAGTTCTCCCTGCCGAAGATCTGCTGGTAGGCGTCGGCCGCCTTGACCGCCTCCTCGTACTGCCCGAGCCGCAGGCGGGTCTGCACCTCGCCGGACGGGCAGCCGGTGGTGGCGATGATGCCCTCGGCGTGCTGCGAGATCAGGTCGCGGTCCATCCGGGGCTTCATGTAGTAGCCCTCCATGGACGCGAGGGAGGAGAGCCGGAACAGGTTGCGCAGACCGGTCGCGTTCTGCGCCCACATGGTCATGTGGGTGTAGCGGCCACCACCGGAGACGTCCTTGCCGCCCTCACCGTCACTGCTCGCCGGGCGCTGGCCGCCGGGGGACCAGAACACCGGCTTCTTCTCGAACCGCGAGTGGGGCGCCACGTAGGCCTCGATGCCGATGATCGGCTTGACCGCGCTGTCCTTCGCCTTCTGGAAGAACTCGTACGCTCCGAACATGTTGCCGTGGTCGCTCATCGCGATCGCCGGCATCCCCTGCCGCTCCGCCTCGGCAACCAGCTTGCCGTTCTTGGCCGCCCCGTCGAGCATCGAGTACTCGGTGTGGACATGCAGGTGAACGAAGCTGTCGGCCACGGGGGCAGGCTCCTCGGTGTCGGTCTGCGGCTGGGAGGCTATCCACCCTAGCGCGCTCCGGAGCATGATCGATTCCCGCCGGCCCCGGGTGTCCACGGCGCGTACGCCCGTCCCATGGTGGTGCCGACGAAGCCCTCTTCCAGGCCCGGGAGGGTGTGGATGTCGATGCTCCGGAAGCCGTGGCGGGCGAGGGCCGCCGTCCACTGCTCGTTGCTGAGCATCCAGCGGACGATGGCGAGGCGGGGACCCCGGTAGCCGTTGCCGTACGTGATCTGCGGGCCGTAGCAGGGCGCCAGCGGCTCGACGGAGGAGAAGGCGAAGAGGCCGCCGGGGGTGAGGCGGGGGAGGACGAGCGGGAGCAGGACGTCGGGGTCCGTGAAGAAGGCGGCGCCCCAGTTGGAGAAGATGCGGTCCCAGCGAGTGGTGGTCGTTGCCAGGTAGTCGAGGACGTCTGCCTCGACCAGGGTGAGGTTCGGCTCGCTGCTCCACCAGCGGCGGGCGCGCTGCATCTGGTGGGGTGAGAAGTCGACGCAGGTGACATTCACGTCGGTGCGGGCCAGGGCGACCCCGGCGACGCAGGTGGCGGCGCCGATTTCGAGAGCGGTGCGCGGGCTGCCTAGGAACTCGGCGCCGGGGCCGTGGTGGGGGTACTGGGTCCAGTGGATGCGCTCGGCGGGCGGGACACCGCCGGTCTCCTCGCCGGCGGTCGGCCAGAAGTCTCCCCAGAAGGCCTGGGGGCTGGCGTGCTCTGGGTGGATGGGCATGCCGGTGGATCCTCTCGTGGTTCGACGACATCGCCGGCCTCGTGCTCACGCCGGCGTCGCAGGCGTACGGCGCCAGGGTGCTCGCGGTGAAGTCGGCGCGCAGGGCGAGGATGTCGTACAGGAGGAGGGCTGCGACGATGGCCAGGAGCAGGACGGGGCTGGAGCCGGAGGTCCAGGTCAGGGCTGTTATGACGACGGCCGGTCGGCCCACCGCGAAGGGCAGGCCGACCGGCCGTCAACTGGGTGAGCGTCAGTACTCCTTGACGACCACGGTCTTGCCCGCCTTGTCGTGGAAGCACTGCTGGAGCGGCTTGTCCCAGGTCAGCGAGAGCACGTTGACCAGGAAGAAGAGCGAGCCGAGGCAGTAGACGGCCTGGGGGAGGGCGAACACCGCGGCGCGGCCCACGAGCTGGTTGTCGGTGGGGCGGCCGCCGTCGGCGAGGGCGACCACGCGCAGCTTCATGGCCTTCTTGCCGACGCTCTGCTGGCCCTGGGTGAGCAGCATCAGGGCCTCATAGCCGAAGTAGATGGCCCCGTCGACGAGCGCCGTCACCCAGATGCCGAGGGTGGCGCTGACCGCGATCTGGAGGATCACGACCGGGATCGCCAGGATCACCGCGTCGATCAGGCGGGCCAGGAAGCGGTCGGCCGAGCTGGCCAGGGTGCGGCTGCCGGGCTGCGGCGGACCGTACGGGCTGGGCGGCGTCATCCAGTACGGGAGCTGGGGGTAGGCCGGGTTGGGGGCGTACCCCGCGGGCTGCTGGGGGTAGCCGGGCGGCGGGGCGACGTAGCCGGGCTGGGCCTGCTGGGCGTAGTCGGGCTGGGGCTGGTGCGTGTAGCCGGGCTGCGGGTCGTACGGACCCTGCGGCACGCCGTAGCCGGACTGTGGGGACGAAGGCTGCTGGCCGTAGGGGTTCTGGGGGTTCTGGGGGTCCGAAGGGTAGCCGTAGCCGGGAGGTGGGTTGGTCATATCGCCGCTCGTCTCGTGATGACTTGACCCTCAGAGGTTCTACCGGGTTTGACAATCCTTTAGGAAGAGCATTTTCTCAACTGGTATGAGAACAGCCGAGATTTGTTGGCAGTGCCTGCTTGACGGCTGAGGTGAACGCGGCAACCGCCGGATGCCCGCTCGCGCCGTCCCGGACCGCCACCGCGGTGCGGCGCGACATCGGCAGCCGGTGCAGCCGCACCCCGGGCGGCGGGGCCAGCAGCGCCAAGTCCGGCACCAGCGCCACGCCCTGGCCGGCCGCGACCAGGGCCAGCACGGTGTCGAAGTCGTCCGCCCGGTGCCGGATCCGGGGCGTGAACCCGGCGGCCTGGCAGGCCCGGATCGCCATCGCGTGGCAGAGGGTGCCGTGGGTGGCCAGGATCCACGGCTGGTCGCGGTAGTCGGCCAGCTGGTCACTGCCGTGCATCGGCGCCGCCAGGTGCATCGCCTCCGCGAACAGCGGCTGCCGCTCGATCCCGGGCTCGGCGGTGGGCGGCACGAAGTCGTAGTCGTGCACCAGCGCCACGTCCAGTTCCCCGGAGCGCAGCAGGTCGCCCACCCCGGCCGGGTCGACCTCGGACACCATCGGCTCCAGCTCCGGGCAGTCGGCGGCCAGCGCGGCCAGCGCGGGCGGGATCAGCACCCGGGCGGCGGACGGGAAGGTGCCGATCCGCAGCGGCCCGGCCGGACTCCGCCGGGCGCCGGCCAGTTCGCTCTCGGCCAGCTCCAGCCGGGCCAGCACCGCCTCGGCGTGGCCGACCAGCTTCTCGGCGGCGGGGGTGAGCCGCACCCGGCGCCCGGTGCGCTCCAGCAGCACCACGCCGGCCTCCCGTTCCAGGGCGGTCAGTTGCTGGGAGACGGCGGAGGCGCTGAAGGCGAGGGCCTCGGCGACGGCGGCGATGGTGCCCCGGTGGGCCAGCTCCCGCAGCAGCCGCAGACGACGGACATCGAGCATCAGCGCACTCCCGAGCCGGCGGGCAAGCCTTCGAGCAAGTCGTCGATCAAGCGGTCGATCAAGGCGTCGAGCATCGGCTCAGCTTACGCTTTGCATCGGAAATGCGAACTGGACCTGCACGATCACCATCAGCGAGGGTCAGAAGCATGGAAACCACGCTGCGCGGGATCTACGTCCCCCTGGTCACCCCCTTCACCGCCGACGGCCGCCTCGACCTGGCCGCCCTGGAGAAGCTCGCCCACGGCGTGCTGGACGACGGCGCGGCCGGCCTGGTCGCGCTCGGCACCACCGGCGAGCCCGGCGCGCTGGACGCGGCCGAGCAGTCCGCCGTGGTCGAGACCTGCACCCGGGTCTGCCAGGACCGCGGAGCCGCCCTGGTGGTGGGCGTCGGCGGCGGCGCGACCCGCCAGGTGGCCGCCGCGCTCCGGGCGCTGACCCCGGCGGCGACGGCCGCGCTCACCCTGGTGCCGCCGTTCGTCCGTCCCGGGACGGCCGGGGTGCTGGCGCACTTCAAGGAGCTGGTGGCGGCCAGCCCGGTGCCGCTGGTCGCCTACCACATCCCGTACCGCACCGGGCAGTCGCTGGACGCCGAGGCGCTGCGCGAGCTCGCCGCGCTGCCCGGCATCGCCGGCGTCAAGCTGGCCACCGGTGCGGTCGACCCGGAGGTCGTGGCGCTGCTCGGCGGTGAGCTGCCGCCGCACTTCGCCGTGCTGGGCGGGGACGACGTGGTGCTCCCGCCGCTGCTGGCGCTCGGGGCGGCCGGCGGCATCCTGGCCTCCGCGCATGTCGCGACCACCCGCTGGGTGGAGCTGGTGGACGCCTGGCAGGCCGGCGACGTCGCCCGGGCGCGCGACCTCGGGCACCGCCTCGCCCGGCTGGCCGCCGCGCTGTTCGTCGAGCCCAACCCCACTGTGGTCAAGGGCGTGCTGCACGCCCAGGGTCGCATCTCCTCCCCGGCGGTCCGCCTGCCGCTGCTGCCCGCGAGCGAGGCCTCGGTGTCCCGGGCACTGGACCTCGCGGTGTCCACTGGGTGAAAGCCATGCCGGATCGGAACCGGTGACCAGGCAAGATGAGTCTGAGCAGGTAGGCAGGAGGAGGAAGTATGAAGATCGGTATCGTCGGTGCCACCGGCCAGGTGGGCAGCGTGGTCCGCGAGATCCTGGCCGAGAGAGCCTTCCCGGTGACGCAGCTGCGGCTGTTCGCCTCGGCGAGGTCGGCGGGCAAGACGCTGCCCTGGCAGGGTGGCGAGGTGGTCGTGGAGGACGCGGCGACCGCCGACTACGCCGGTCTGGACATCGTGATCATGTCGGCCGGCGGTGGCACCTCCAGGGCGCTGGCGCCCAAGGTCGCCGCGGCGGGCGCCGTGGTGATCGACAACTCCTCGGCCTGGCGCCGCGACCCCGAGGTCCCGCTGGTGGTGGCCGAGGTCAACCCGCAGGCGATCGCCGACCGCCCCAAGGGCATCATCGCCAACCCGAACTGCACCACCATGGCCGCCATGCCGGTGCTGCGCCCGCTGCACGCCGAGGCCGGCCTGACCGCCCTGGTGGTCGCCACCTACCAGGCGGTCTCCGGCAGCGGTGTGGCCGGCGTCGCCGAGCTGCAGGAGCAGACCGCCAAGGTGGTGGACGGCGCCGCCGCGCTGGCCCTGGACGGCACTGCCGTGCCGTTCCCCGACCCCAAGGTCTACGCCCGCCCGATCGCCTTCAACGTGATCCCGCTGGCCGGCTCGCTGGTGGACGACGGGCTGAACGAGACCGATGAGGAGCAGAAGCTCCGCTTCGAGAGCCGCAAGATCCTCCAGATCCCGGAGCTCAAGGTGGCCGGTACCTGCGTCCGGGTGCCGGTCTTCACCGGCCACTCGCTGCAGGTGCACGCCCGGTTCGCCAACCCGATCAGCCCCGAGCGGGCGGCGGAGCTGCTCGCCGGCGCGCCCGGCGTGGTGCTGACCGACATCCCGACCCCGCTGCAGGCGGCCGGGCAGGACCCGAGCTACGTCGGCCGGATCCGCCGGGACGAGACCGTGGAGCACGGCCTGTCGCTCTTCATCTCGAACGACAACCTGCGCAAGGGCGCCGCGCTGAACACCGTGCAGCTGGCCGAGCTGGTCGCGGCCGAGCTGCACCGCTAAGGAACCGCGGCCGAGCTGAACCGCTAAGGAACACAGCACGCGGCGGGCCGGGCACCACCCCCATGGGTGCCCGGCCCGCCGCTTTCCGTTCGGAGCTACGCCGCCAGCGCCGTCTGCGCCACCTCGGCCCGCCGCTCCCGCAGCAGCACCGCCGCTGCGACGAAGGCGAGCGCCAGCAGCCCGGCGGCCACCGCGAAGGAGAGCCGGTAGCCGCCGGCCAGCGCGCCGACCGCGTCGTGCCCGGCGGCCCGCAGCCCCGCGGTGTGCCCGGCCGCCACGGTGGAGAGAACGGCCACGCCGAGCGCCGAGGCCACCGTCTGCGAGGTGTTGAACAGACCGGAGGCGACCCCCGAGTCCTCCGGGGTGGCGTCCGCCATCGCCAGCCCGGCCAGCGCCGGCAGCACCAGGCCGCCGCCGGCGATCAGCAGCAGCGCGGGCAGCACGTCCACCGCGTAGGACGCGTGCTCGGGCAGCCGGGCCAGGTAGGCCAGCGACAGCACCAGCATCCCGGCACCGGTGAGCAGCACCCGGCGGGCGCCGAAGGCCCGGGTGAGCCGGGCCGACAGGCCCAACGCGACGGCGGCGATCGCCAGTCCGGTGGGCAGCATCCCGAAGCCGGTGGCCGCCGCGCCGTAACCGAGCACGTTCTGCAGGTAGAGCGCGATCAGCACCTGGAAGCCGAACATCGCCGAAATCATCAGCAGTTGCACCAGGTTGGCTCCCGAGGTGCGCCGGGACCGGAAGAGCCGTAGCGGCAGCAGCGGGCGGGCCGCCCGGGCCTGCCGCACCAGGAAGGCGGCCAGCAGCACCAGCGCCGCCGCGCCGTAGCCCAGGGTGTGCGCCGAACTCCAGCCGTGGGCACCGGTGCTGACGATGGTGTAGACGGCGAGCATCAGGCCGCCGGTGACCAGTAGCGCGCCCAGCGCGTCGGCGCCCTGCCGCAGGCCCTGGCCCGGCTCCGGGGCGAGCAGCCGCATCGCGGGCAGGCCGGCGGCCAGCGCGATCGGCAGGTTCACCAGGAAGATCCAGTGCCAGTCGAGGAGTTGGGTCAGCACCCCGCCGAGCACCATGCCGAGGGAGGCGCCGGCCGCGCCGACGAAGCTGAACGCGCCGATCGCGCGGCCCCGTTCGGCCGGGTCGGGGAAGAGTGTGACGATCATGCCGAGGCTGACGGCCGAGACCAGCGCCCCGCCCGCGCCCTGCACGAAGCGGGCGGCGATCAGCATGCCCGCCGAGCTCGCCAGTCCGCACAGCGCCGAGGCGGCGGCGAACAGCACGAGGCCCGCCAGGAAGACCCGCTTGCGACCGAGCAGGTCGCCGAGCCGCCCGGCCAGCAACAGCAGCCCGGCGAACGGGATCTGATAGCCGTTCATCACCCAGGAGAGCCCGGTGTCGCTGAAGCCCAGGTCGTGCTGGATGGCGGGCTGGGCCACCGTCACGATCGTCCCGTCCAGAATGATCATCAAAGTGCCGGCGCAGAGCACCAGCAGGGCGTACCAGCGGCGCCGATCGGCCCCAACAGGCTTGCCGGATATGACTTCGCCAGGCTTGGCAGACATGGCTTGACCTCCGAAGGTGCACGTCTTGTTACGTGGACCATCCTGTGTGACCATCAGATCCCATGGAAGAAGGCACTTTTTTGTCACAGGGGAACATCTGTGTACCGGGACCGCTCAGGGCGGGTGACACGGTGGAGCGCGGCGCCTGCGCGGTCACCGAGGTGCTCGACCGGGTGGGCAGCAAGTGGAGCATCATGGTGATCGTCTCCGCAGCGGCCGGACCGATCCGCTTTACCGAGCTGGAGCGCAAGATCACCGGAATCAGCCGGCGGATGCTCACCCTGACGCTCCGCAACCTGGAGCGGGACGGGCTGATCTCCCGCACCGTCTATCCGACCGCGCCGCCCAAGGTGGAGTACGCCCTCACCGAGGTCGGCATCGAGCTCAACGAGTACCTGGCGCAGCTCACCACGTGGGCCGAGCGGCACCGCACCACCATCCACCAGGCCCGCACCGCCTACGACGCCGCGCGTGCCGCGGGCTGACGCCGAAGGCGCCGCGGGCTGGCACCAGGCGCGCCGCACCGACACCGAAGGCGTCGCAGGCCGACACCGAAAGCGCCGCAGGTCGTCACCGAAAGCGTCGCGAGCTGACAGCACGAATGTTCGGTCGAAACCGACATGGCAGTTTGTGCACCGACCGCGCACCCGGGTGATTCACACCGCCTTCGGGGGGTAAAGGTGATCGCAACGGTCAGACCGGGTGCCAGGTGAGACCTCGCTCGGGCAGACTGCCTCCAGGCGGCGTCAGCGGGCACAACCACGGGGGCCGACCGGGAGAAAGGTGCGGAATGTGGACCGCTGCGTTGTCCTTGTGGACGCCGGGTACCTGCTGGGTGCCTCCGCCAGCCTGCTCGCCGGAGAACCATCCCGCTCCCGGGTGATGGTGGACCACACCGCGCTGATCGCCTCGCTGCGCGAACGGGCCGAGGAGGAGACCGGCCTGCCGCTGCTGCGGATCTACTGGTTCGACGCCGCCCCGGAGCGCCGGCCGCTGCCCGAGCACCGCCGTCTGCGGGTGCTGCCCCGGGTCACCGTGCGGCTCGGTGCGCTCACCCGGGCCGAGGGCCGCTGGGTGCAGAAGGGCGTGGACGCCGCGATGCACGCCGAACTCTCCGAACTCGCCCGCAACCGGGCCTGCGCCGACGTGGTGCTGGTCACCGGGGACGGCGACCTGCTGCCCGGCATGATGAGCGCCAAGGAACACGGCGTGGCCGTCCACCTGTGGGCGCTGCAGGCCGCCGACGGCGACTTCAACCAGTCGGAGGACCTGGTCGGCGAGGCCGATGAGCGCCGGGTGCTGGACCGCGACTGGATCACCCGCTCGGTCAGCCTGCGCGAGCAGCTGCCGCCGTTCCCGTCCTCAGGGCCGCCGCCCGAGATCGCCAAGATCCTCGCCGCCCCGCCCGCCGCGCCGCGCCCGGCCGCCGCCGAGACCCCCGCCCAGCCCGCCGAGCCGGAGCCGTCCGCGCCGCACAAAGTCGTCCCCACTCCCAAGGACCTGGCCGGCCGCGCCCAGGCCCACGTCCAGTCGGCGCCGCAACCGGTCGCCCCCGCCGCTGCCAACGGCCCGGTGCTGCGCTGGTCCTCCGACCGCGGCTACGTCGACCGCCCTGCCGAGCAGCCCTGCGCCGCCGACTCGCTGCCCACCCTGGCCCAGCTGACCACCGCCGAGCAGCGCTGGGCCGACCGCGAGGAGGACATCACGGCGATCGGCGGCGACCCGCACGAGGTCGGCCAGGTCTTCGCCCGCCGCTGGACCGAGCGGCTGGGCGACATGGAGCGGCTGACCGTCATCTGGTCCGACTATCCGCGGATCCCGCACAAGGTCGACGGCGAACTGCTGCGCTATGCCGCCCGGTTCGGCCTGCTCGCCCACAAGGACGACCAGATCGACGAGCACGACCGGTACGCGATCCGGGCCGGCTTCTGGAAGGAACTCGCCGCCCGGGTGCCGGGCGGCGAGCAGATCGTGGTGGACGACTGACGGCGAGGACGGGTCGTGGTGGACGGCCGGCGGCGAGGACGGGTCGTGGTGGACGGCTGGGGCCGAGGACGGGTCGTGGTGGACGACTGACGCCGCTGCCGAAGACGGCTGACAGCTGTCGGTATAGCTGATCATCGGCCGGGGTGACCCCGGTCCGCTTTGCGCGCAATCGGCGCGTAGAGTCTTCGGTCGTGAGCCACGCCCCCCTGCCCTGCTGCTCCGTCCGGGGCCTCACCAAGAGTCACGGTGAGATCCGCGCCAACGACGGGGTCGACCTGGAGATCCGCCAGGGCGAGATCTTCGGCCTGCTCGGGCCGAACGGGGCCGGCAAGTCCACCCTGGTCCGCCAGCTCACCGGACTGCTGCGGCCCGACGCGGGCAGCGTGCAGATCCTCGGCCACGACATCGTGCGCCACCCGGAGCGGGCCGCCCGCCTGCTCGGCTACCTCGGCCAGGAGTCCACCGCGCTCGACGAGCTGACCGTCGCGCTCGCCGCCGAGACCACCGGCCGGCTGCGCGGGCTCAGCCGCTCCGCCGCCCGTGCCGAGACCGCCGGGGTGCTCGCCGAGCTGGGCCTGGAGCCGCTGGCCGCCCGCCCGCTGGCCAAGCTCTCCGGCGGCCAGCGCCGACTCGCCTGCTTCGCGGCCACCCTGGTGGGGGAGCGGCCGCTGCTGGTGCTCGACGAACCCACCACCGGCATGGACCCGGTCGCCCGCCGGGCCGTCTGGTCGGCCGTGGACCGCCGCCGCGCCGAGCGCGGCACCACCGTGCTGCTGGTCACCCACAACGTCATCGAGGCCGAGACCGTGCTCGACCGGGTCGCGGTGCTGGACGAGGGCCGGGTGATCGCCTGCGACACCCCGGGCGGACTGAAGGCGCTGGTCGACGGCGACGTCCGGCTCGACCTGGTGTGGCGCGGCGAGGCCCCGCTGACCGTCCCGGCCGTGGCCCGGCTCGCCGAGCGCGCCGACTGCTCCGGCCGCCGCTGGACCGTGCGCACCACCCCGGAGGAGGCCAGGGAACTGGTCGCCGCCGTCACCGCCGGGCCGGCGTTCGCCGCCCTCGACGACTTCACCCTGGCCACCCCGAGCCTGGAGGACGTCTACCTCCGGCTCGGCGGCCGCCACCGAGGACTGGCGAAGTGACCGCCGTGCTCACGTACTCAGCTCGCGAGGACCGGTGACGTGACCGTACTCACCCCTGCCCCCGCGGCCCCCGCCGCCGCGCCGACCGCCGCCCCGCTGGGCCCGGCGGCCCGCCTGCTGCCCGCGCTGGCCGCCGTCTACCGGGCGCAGCTGGCCCGGGCCAAGGTCGCCCGGATCCCGCTGATGTTCGTCGCCACCTTCCAGTCCGTGGGCATCCTGGTGATGATGCGCGGCGTGGTGGACAGCGGCGACAACCCGTCGTCCCGGGCCGTGGTGGCCGGCTCCGCCGTGCTGGTGGTCGCCTTCGTGGCGCTCAACCTGCTCGCCCAGTACTTCGGCAAGCTGCGCGCCACCGGCGGCCTCGACCACTACGCCACGCTGCCGGTGCCGGCGGCCGCGGTGGTGCTCGGCGCGGCCGGTGCCTACGCCTCCTTCACGCTGCCCGGCGCGCTGGTCACGGCCGCCTTCGGCGCGGTGCTGTTCGGGCTGCCGCTGGCCCATCTGTGGGTGCTGCTGGCGGTGGTGCCGCTGGCCGGGGCGGCCCTGTCGGGGCTGGGCGCGGCACTCGGCCTGCTCGCGCCCAAGCAGGAGATCGCCACCATGCTCGGCCAGCTGGGCATGTCCGCCGCGCTGCTGCTCGGCGTGCTCCCGGCCTCCCGACTGCCGGGCGCGGTCCGGGTGCTGCGCGATCTGCTGCCGTCCACGTACGGCGTCAATGCCTTCGCCGACAGCTTCGCGGCCCGCCCCGACTGGGGTGCCGTGCTGGGCGACCTCGGGGTCTGCGCGGGGGTCGGGCTGCTGGCGCTCACCCTGGCGACGTACGCGTACCGGCGGGTGGCGACGCGGTAGGTGCCGTGGGAGCGGGGTCGCGGGCGGGGCGCCGTGGGCCCGAGTAGCCGGTTCACCGGGCCGACGTGAAACGATGGTCGGGTGACCGTACCGAACACTCCTGCGGAACCCGACCCGCTGTCGACGGCCCCGGGCGAGCTGATCTCGCAGCCCCGCAGCAGCACCGTCCTGACCCGCCTCTGGGCCGAGCTGCGGATCGCCCTCCCGATCGGGTTCGGCTGCCTGCTGCTCGGGCTGCTGATGGGCGCGCTCTGGTACTGGCTGGCGCCCGAGGTGCCGCTGGTGGTGCAGGGCAACTCGGTGCTGTACGGGGACCCGGAGGGCGAGCAGTCGGCAGGCGCGGTCGCCACCTTCGTGCTGCTCGGCCTGGCCTTCGGGCTGGTCACCGCGCTGGTCGCGTTCCTGCTCACCCGGCGGCGCGGCGGCGGCATCGCGATGGCCGTCGCGCTCGGGCTCGGCGGGGTGGGCGGCTCGCTGATCGCCGTCTGGCTGGGCGAGAAGCTCGGGCCGACCAGCAACATCATCGCGCACGCCAGGCAGGTCGGGGACGGGCACACCTTCTACGAGAACCTGACGCTGCCCGCCCACGGGGCGCTGCTGGCCTGGCCGATCGCCGCCATGGTGCTGCTGCTCGCCCTGACCGCCACCTTCGGCAGGCGCGAGGAGCAGCCGGAGCCGCAGTGGGCCGGGCCGCTGCCGCCCGCCGCCGACGGGTCGGACAACCCGTGGGCGCCGCCGGGCGGCTCGCCGCCCGCTGACGGGTCACAGGCCCCGTCGCACACCGAAACCGGCCGCTGAGCGCCCTCTCCTAGCTGCTGCTAGCTGCTGCGGCTGATCTCCGCGCTGACCGCGCCGGTGAGCCGCAGCAGCTCCGCCGGGGCCAGCTCCACCTCCAGGCCGCGGCGCCCGGCCGAGACGTAGACGGTCGGGTGGGCCAGCGCCCCGGCGTCCACCACCGTGCGCAGCGGCTTGCGCTGGCCCAGCGGTGAGATCCCGCCCCGGACGTACCCGCTGCTGCGCTCGGCCGCCGCCGGATCCGCCATCACGGCCCGCTTGCCGCCCACCGCGGCGGCCAGCGCCTTGAGGTCCAGCTGCCCGGCGACCGGGACCACGCCCACCGTGAGCGCGCCGTCCACCTCGGCCACCAGGGTCTTGAACACCCGCTCCGGCGCCACCCCGAGCGCCTCGGCCGCCTCGGTGCCGTAGGACGGCGCGGCGGGGTCGTGCTGGTAGGCGTGCACGGTGAACGCCACGCCGGCCTTCTCCAGGGCCACCGTCGCCGGGGTGCCCTTGCCGCCGGCGCCGTTCTTCTTCGCCACGGGCCCACGTCCTCTCAGCCGGGGTGTCTTTCAGTTGGGGCTGAACGGCTGCCGGGTCAGCTCCACGGCCGGCACCGAAGGCAGCCAGTTGATCAGCGCGGTCTCCTTGCGCAGCAGCTCCAGCTCGGCGCTCAGCCGGGAGGCGGTGTCCGGGAAGGCCAGCAGCTTCTGCTTGACCGGCACCTCCAGCACCGCGGCGGCGGCCACCAGGTAGGAGAGCACCTGCGGGTCGTCCGGCAGCTCCTGCTCGCCGGCCAGGCTCGCCTGCCGGGCCCCGGCCAGCCGCTTCTGGTAGGCCCGGAACGCCCGCTCGACCCCGCCGGCCAGCACGCTGGCGCCGCTGCCGTCCTGCTCCTCCAGCGGTTCGCAGTCACCGATCAGGTACGGCCCGCTGGTGTCCACCGCGCTCAGCCGGAACCGGGTGGTGCCGGTGACCAGCAGCTCGTACCGGCCGTCGGTGTGCGGGGTCACCGATGCCACGTCGGCGACGCAGCCGATGTGGTACAGCGCCTCCAGCGGGTCCCCGGTGGGCGTGCCGAGGCCGTCCAGCGGTCCGGCGGGTTTGTCGCTCTCGGTGACCGGCGCGACCTCCCGCCCGTCCTTGATCGCCAGCACCCCGAACCGCTGCGGCTGGCCCTCCGGCAGCGCCACCAGATCGGCGACCAGTCGCCGGTAGCGCTCCTCGAACACCTGCAGCGGGAACACCAGCCCCGGGTAGAGCACCGCGTCGAGCGGGAAGATCGGCAGCCGTTCTGTCACGGCGCACAGCGTAGCCGCCCGCGGGGACAGGGCGGCGACGGTCTCGCCCGTTCCCGTCGGTTCCCGCCCGCTGACCGGTCGGCCCGGCCGGCTCGTGCTCCCCGCGCGGGGGTGGTCAGCTGTGCGGGCGGCCCCGGTCCGCGATGGTCATCGCCCAGGCGTAGAACGCGGCTCTCTCACCGGACTTGATCCGCAGGTGCTCAGGCATCCAACCGGCGGTGGCGGCGTCGAGGAGGTCGGCGAGGCCGAGGTGGTGCCAGTCCTGGTGGACGGCGTTGTAGGCGCGCATGACCGGGGCGACCCTGGCCCGGATGCCGGCCACCTCGTCCGCACCCAGGCCGGCCCGGCGCAGGCGGGCCTGGGTGACGGCCTGGCGCTCCGGGGTGAACTCGGTGTCAAGGAAGGGTTCGAGGAGGTCGCCCCACACGTCGGGCCGGGACCGCAGGGGAATCCGGTTGGCTGCGCAGAAGTTCTCCAACTCGGCACGCTGTTCGGCCGGGACGAAGAGGGTCGCCCCCGAGACGGTGCGGATCTCCGGTGGAGCGGCTTGCGGGTCGGCGTCCCGTACGGCCGCGGCGGGGATGGTGCCGCCCAGAGCGGAACCGGCGGGCACGGCGGCGGACTTGGGAAGGCGGACGTGGTCACCGGCGAACACGACGTGGAGGTTCACGCGGCCATCCTGGCCGATGACGGGCGAGACGAGGGGGCGGGTGGCGATGACGCGGTCGGCGAGCACGGTGGTGTTGATGTGCGGGCTTCCGGGGTCCGGCAAGACCACGTACGCGATGGGGTTGGTGCGCGAGGGGTTCGTACGGCTGTCGATCGACGAGGTGGTCTGGCAGCGGATCGGGCAGCGGGACGCCGGGTTGGTGCTGGACGCGGCGCGGTACGACCGGCTCAAGGACGAGGTGCGGCGCGAACAGCGGCTGGAACTGGTCGAGTTGATGCAGGCGGGGCGCGATGTCGTGGTGGACTACAGCTTCTGGAGCCGTGCCGCCCGGGATGACTACAAGGCGCTGGTCGAAAGCCACGGCGGCCGCTGGGAGTTGCTCCACCTGAAGGCGGACCGCTCAACGCTGGAGCGCCGCCTCGCGGTGCGCAACCGCGAGGCGGGCGCCAACGCCGTCACCGTGGACGAGCACTTGTTCGCCCGCTACTGGGCGCACTTCGAGGAGCCGGTGGGGGAGGGAGAGGTGGTGCTGGCACAGCCGGCGGCGTGAGCCTCAATCGGTCATATGTTCGATATCTGGGTTAGCCTGGAGGCATGACCGTGCACCTCCAGGCCTCCCTGTTCGACTCCGCCGAGGCTGCGCCGCTGCGGTTGACGGACCTTGCGGCGTTGCGGCGCACCGAGCTGTCGTACGGCGCCTGGATCGACGTGCTGCCCGGCTGGCTCACCGGGTCGGACGCACTGTTCGAACACCTGGCGGCCCAGGTGCCCTGGCGGGCCGAGCGGCGCCAGATGTACGACAACGTGGTGAGCGTGCCCCGCCTGCTGGCCCACTACCGGGAGGGGGAGCCGCTGCCCCACCCCGTGCTCGCCGCGGCCCGCGACGCCCTGAGCGCCCACTACGCCGAGGAACTCGGCGAGCCCTTCGTCACCGCCGGGCTCTGCCTCTACCGCGACGGGCGGGACAGCGTCGCCTGGCACGGCGACCGCATCGGGCGCGGCCGCACCCACGACACCATGGTGGCGATCCTCTCCGTCGGGGAGCCGCGGACCCTGGCGCTGCGCCCTTGTGACGGCGGGGCGGCGCAGCACCGCCTCCCGCTGGGCCACGGGGACCTGGTGGTGATGGGCGGCAGCTGCCAGCGCACCTGGGAGCACGCCGTCCCCAAGACCGCCCGCGGCGCCGGGCCGCGCATCAGCATCCAGTTCCGGCCGCGCAATGTCGCCTGAACGGAGCTGAGCCGGCAACTACTCTTGGCGCATGCCCGACCTGCACAGTGCCCTGGAGCGCCGCGAAGCCGCACTCCGGCGCTGGCTGCCGCGCGCGCTCGGCACCGCCGGGTTCCTGCTGCTGCCGTGGATCCTGGTGCTGGCGCTGAACGTCAGGGGGCACTTCGGCAAGCGGAACCTCTCCAACGCCTGGGTCTGGTTCGACGCGATCGAGGTGGTGGCGCTCTTCGTGCTCGCCGTGCTGGTCAGCCGCCGCCACCGGGCCACCAGTCCGCTGGCCGCGGCGACGGCGGTGCTGCTCGCCACGGACGCGTTCTTCGACCTGTGGTCGGCGCACCGCGGCTCGGCCTATCTGCTCGCCCAGGTGCTGGCCTACACCGCGGAGCTGCCGAGCGCGGCGGTCCTGGCGGTGCTGTCGTGGTACTCGCTGGCGTGGGCGGCCGAGCCGTGTGCCCCGGGACGGCAGCGCGGCGCGGGAGAGCACCGGGGGTAGGCGGACGCTACGCCCCCACCACCCCGTCGACGCCCTCGCGCAGGAAGTCCGCGTGGCCGTTGTGGCGGCCGTACTCCAGCAGCACGTGCAGCATCACCATCCGCAGCGAGACCTCCTCCTCCCAGCGGGGCTGGTAGCCGGGCGAGTCCAGGGACTCCACCGCTGCCTCGACCGCCCGGGAGTGGGCGACCTCGGCCTCCCAGGCGGCGAACGCCTCGGCGCGGGTCGAGTTGCCGGCGTCGTAGGCGGCCTGGAAGTCGACCTTGTCCGACCAGACCATCGGCGCCTCGTGGTCGTCGAAAACGCGGCGGAACCAAGCCCGTTCGACCTCGGCCATGTGGCGGACCAGGCCGAGCAGGGTCAGGGTGGACGGAGGCATGGAGTGCTCGCGGAGCTGCTCGTCCGTCAAGCCCTGGCACTTCAGCGCCAGGGTGGCGCGGTGGAGGTCCAGGAAGGCGCGGAGCATGTCGCGCTCGGGCGCGAAGTGGGGCGGGCCGATCCGGTTGTCGTCGATCATGGCGAGACCCTATCCGCCTCGGCAAGCCGCTCCCGGAGGCGGGCGTGCCGGAACTGGTAGACGGGGCCGACCTGGCGCAGGATGCCCAGCCGGTGGGCGTCGGCGAGGAAGGCGGAGAGGCGGAGGGGGAGGCGTCCGGTGAAGGCGAGTTGGAGGCGGGCGTGCAGGTAGGCGTACCAGAGGGAGCGGACCAGGCGGCACGCCCCGGCGAAGGCGCCGACGGAAATGGCGGTCAGCGCCACGGTGAGCGACCCGGCCGTGTCGGCCTGCCCGGGCAGGAAGACCAGGGCGATGCAGACCGCCCACAGCAGGCCGACCACCAGGGCAGGCAGCACGGTGCGCCAACGCCCCAGCGCCAACGCCCGTGCCGGGTCGACCGATTCGTTTCCGCGCGGTAGTCCGGGTGCCAGCCGCTCGGCCCACCTGTTCGCCGTCAGGACGACCGCGACCGCAAGGAACGCCACTGGGAACAGGCTCGGTTCGGTGCCGCGGTGGTTCTGGCTCCACTGCAGGTACGAGAGCAGCGACGCCAACGACCAGCCGAGCCAGAGCACCAGTACCAGCGCGGGCAAGCCGATCAGCACCGGCCGCGGCACACGGGACAACGGTGAGCCGGGCTGGATCCGGAACATCCCCCGCAGCGGGGGCGCCACCTCCCAGTGCCCCACCGGGCGCCAGGCGAACTGCCCGAGCACCCCACCGAGGGTGCTCGCGAACAGCCCTATCACCGCCCAGTTCACCAACCCGCCCGGCGGCCAACTCGGCGCCCCGCCCAGCACCATCACCACCACGGTCGCCAGCCCGCCGATCACCCCCGCGCCGAGCGCCCGCTGCCGGTCGGTGGCCCGCCGGTGCAGCTGCCACCAGGCCAGCTCGGCACTCTGACGGTCCGTCATATCGAGTGCCAGCCACCGCAGCCACCGCTCCGCCGGCCCGGCCCGCCAGCGCGGACCGTCCGGCCGGGCCGCGAACACCGTCGGCACCAGCGCATCCAGTAGGAAGTCCTCCAACTCCCTTGCCCCGCCGAACCGCAGCAGTACGACCGGATCGCCGCTCCCGCCCGCGAAGATCCGCAGCAGGCCCAGCATCAGCGGGCTGGCCGCCACCGACAGCAGCGGGCTCGGCAACTCCTCTTCGAGCGTGGCGAACACGCCCTCCCAGGCGGCATGCCGCTGCGGCACCACCACCGTTCGCAGATACTCCAGCGCGTCCTGCGGTGTCACCGGCACGGCCCGTACCACCGCGGCCCCGCGCAGCAGCACCGCGTCCTCGCTCACCAGCTGGTCGTACTCGGCGGCCCGGCAGGTCAGGATCAGCGGGGTGCCGTCGGCCCGGGACTCGTTGAGCCGGGTCAGCGCCATGCCGCGCAGATGCGGCGACATCTCGTCGAGGCCGTCCAGCACCGGCACGATCAGCCGTGCCGTCAGCAGCCGTTCGGCGACCGCCGCACCCCCGAGCGCCGGGTAGTCCTCGGCCAGCCGCTGTGCCAACCAGGCGCCGGGCAGCAGCTGGTGGGGATCCCAGGAACCCAACGAGAGCAGCACCGGCACCGGTTCGCCGGCCTGGCGCCGATCCAGTAGGGCGAGCAGCAGCAGGAGGGCCACGCTCGACTTGCCCGAGCCCGCATCCCCGAGCAGTACCAGGCGCTGCTTCGGCAGGGCGCGGAACGCCTCGGCGAACGAGTCCAGGTCGCCGGTGTGCTCCTGCTCCAGGTACCCGGCCAGCTGCTCGTGGTCCCCGTGTGCCGCCTGGTCGGCCACCCACCGGGTGGCCAGCGGCACCGGGTCCAGCAGGCCGCGCACGTCGGCCTCGCGGTGCCACTGGCGCTGCACCAGCCGGGCCAACTGCCGGGCCAGCCGCTCGTCCGGGTTCTCGGGGGCCGTGATCACCGCGTTCACCGGCGCGTTGATGCTGCCGGCCTGGATCACGAAGACCGCGCGGCCGTTGAACTCGTTGTGGACGTTCACCAGTCGGCTACCCGCGCTGCAGGACCCGGGTCGCCCCGGTGACCACCGTGGAGGCGAGCACCCAGCCGGTGACCACCAGGGCGGCGCTGAGCCACTGGCTGAAGCCGGCGGGCGCCCAGCCGTCCTGGCCGAAGTTGACGATCGGGAGCACCAGGCTGGCCGCGTACAACGCGGCGTTCCAGTGCGGGTGTTCGTCGTGCTTCATGGGCTCCGGCTGGTGCCAGGCGAACCACAGGGTGCCGACCAGCCAGGCGGCGAGCAGCCACAGGGCGGCTCGGCCGGGGCGGTAGCCGTAGCCGACGGTGATGTCCTGCAGGCGGTACCAGACCCGGCCGGGCAGCGGCAGGGTGCGGGCCCGGCGGCGCTGCTTGGCGTACTGCACATGGCGGGCGTCGTCGTCCAGGCCGTCGCGGCGCAGGGCGGCGGCCAGTTGCTCGTACGGCTCGGGGCGGAACTTGTCCAGGCCTGCGTCCAGCCAGTCGATCCGCTGCCCCACCGGGTAGGTGGTGCCCTCCGGCGGGCGCAGCGCCTCGTAGGAGAAGCCGGTGAGCCGCACCTTGTGGTTGCGGGGCCAGGCCGTGTGGGTGTCCACCAGATTGCCGACCCGGGCGCGGGAGAGCGCCACCGTGCCGGTCGGCGGGGTCTTGGTGGTGAACCGCAGCTCCGGGGTCTGGACCCGGCGAAGTGACAGCTCCTGCTTGCCGTTCAGGTGGAACTCGGCGTTGTTGATCAGGACGGCGGCCTCGAAGTGCGCGTCGTCCAGCCGGACTCCGCCGTAGGCGCGGAACGGGATGGTGCCGTCGTCCGTCACATCGCCGAAGTCCTGTCCGTACATGCTCTGTTCGCGTTCCTCCTGGTCCCCGTCATCGGCGTCGTCGATGTTCGCCAGGCCGGGGCGCGGCGCCGGCACACCGCCGCCGTGGAACGGGCCCGGTACGGCACCGGTGTGGTACGGCCCGGGGTCGTTCTGGGTGCGGCTGTAGCGCACGTCGGGCACGTTGTTGAGCTGCGCCTGGGCCGCTGCCTGCGCGGCGGCGGCCGCCGATCCGGCCAACGGGCTGCCGGACGGGTCCCGGCTCTGCGGTGCCCAAGCCGGGTTGCCCTTCGGGTCCCGCCAGCCGGTCAGGTAGCAGGTGCTGCCCACGGTGAGGCGGGCCGCGTTGAGGCAGTTGGGCTTGCCGGGGCGGCCGTGCAACTGGGCGCCGCGCAGCGAGAGCCGCCCGCCGACCCGGGCGGTGCGCAGGCTCACCTCGCCGTCGCTGGTCAGCCGATCGGCCTCGAAGTCCTGGTGCACCGTCAACCCGTCGGCGGAGAACCCCCGGCCGAACTGGTCGCCGCCCACCGTCAGGTAGTTGGCGATCAGGTCGGTGCCGATCTGCGCGTCGGTGAGCCGCACGCCGTACGGGATGGTGCAGCGGGCCAGCACCAGATCGCCGGCGGTGTCCAGCCGGGAGGCGTCGAGCCGGGGCAGCCAGCAGCCGTCGAGCCGCACCGTGCCGGCGTGCGCCTCGGAGAGCACCGCACCGGTGTCGAAGTAGCAGTCGTGCAGCTCGACGAAGCTCTCCCAGCGCCCGCCGGCCAGCCAGAGCCGCCCGGCGATCCGGGCGCCGATCAGCTTGAGCCCGCGCACCTTGCCCGGCAGCGCGTCGGGCCCGGACAGCAGCAGCCGGGCCAGCACCTCGGCGCGCACCGTGCGCTTCGGCCCCCAGTGCGCCCCGTCGGCCGGATTGTCGGCGGCCAGGTCGCCGGCCGACAGGTCGAGCACCTCGCTGCACCGGAACATCTCCCAGAGCCGCGACTCCGCCTCGGTCCAGCCCTCCGGAGCCAGCTGCTCCGCCCCCACAGTCACCCGTGTCCCCCTGTCTGGTGGCCCGCGACCGCCGTGTGATCAGGTTCACGACGAAGGTCTCAGTGTTCGTATCACGGACTGATATGTGGGGCCAGCAATTCCGCCCACTCCTTACACTTGGCCCTGTGATCTCTCGAATCGACCTGCGCGGCTCGACTGCCGACCCGCGCGAGCTGCTGCCCCGTGCCGAGTTCGACGTGGAGGACGCCCTGGAGAAGGTGCGCCCGATCTGCGACGACGTGCGCCATCGCGGCGTGGCGGCGCTGATCGAGATCACCGAGCGGTTCGACGGGGTGCGGCTGGCCACCACCCGGGTGCCGCAGTCCGATCTGGACGAGGCGCTGACCGGCCTGGACCCGAAGGTCCGGGCCGCGCTGGAGGAGACCATCCGCCGGGTCCGGATCGTGCACCGCGCGCAGCGCCGCACCGACCACACCACCGAGGTGGTGCCGGGCGGCACGGTCACCGAGCGCTGGGTGCCGGTGGACCGGGTCGGCCTCTACGTACCGGGCGGCCTGGCCGTCTACCCGTCCTCCGTTGTGATGAACGTGGTCCCGGCGCAGGAGGCCGGCGTCCAGGGCATCGCGGTGACCTCCCCGCCGCAGAAGGCGTTCGGCGGCAAGGTGCACCCGGTGGTGCTGGCGGCCTGCGCGCTGCTCGGCGTCACCGAGGTGTACGCGGTCGGCGGCGCCCAGGCGGTCGCGATGTTCGCCTACGGCACCGAGGAGTGCGCCCCGGTCAACATGGTGACCGGCCCCGGCAACATCTTCGTGGCCGCCGCCAAGCGCCTGCTCAAGGGCCGGATCGGAATCGACGCCGAGGCCGGGCCGACCGAGATCCTGGTGCTCGCCGACGACACGGCCGTGCCTGCCGAGGTGGCCGCCGACCTGATCAGCCAGGCCGAGCACGACCCGATGGCCGCCTCGGTGCTGGTCACCGACTCCGTGGCGCTGGCCGACGCGGTCGACGTCGCGCTGGAGAAGCAGGTCGCCGAGACCAAGCACCGCGAGCGGGTCACCACTGCGCTGTCCGGCCGGCAGTCCGCCACCGTGCTGGTGGACGACCTGGAGCAGGGCCTGGCCGTCGCCAACGCCTACGCGGCCGAGCACCTGGAGATCCAGACCCGGGACGCGGCCGCGGTGGCCGCCCGGGTGCGCAACGCCGGCGCGATCTTCGTCGGCCGGTACGCCCCGGTCTCGCTGGGCGACTACGCGGCCGGCTCCAACCACGTGCTGCCCACCGGGGGCTGCGCCTGCCACTCCTCCGGCCTGTCGGTGCAGTCCTTCCTGCGCGGCATCCACGTGATCGACTACAGCAGGGACGCGCTGGCGGACGTTGCCGCGCACGTGGTCAACCTGGCCAACGCCGAGGACCTGCCCGGTCACGGCGACGCCGTCCGTGCTCGTTTTGCCGGAGGCGAACCAGACCAGCGCAGCGAGTGGACGGTGCCGAACAACTGATGAAGATCGACGACCTGCCGATCCGCGACGAGTTGCGCGGCCAGTCCCCGTACGGCGCCCCGCAGCTGGACGTCCCGGTCCAGCTGAACACCAACGAGAACCCCTACCAGCTGCCCGACGAGTTGGTCGCCCGGATCGCCGAGCGCGTTGCCGAGGCGGCCCGCGACCTGAACCGCTACCCGGACCGGGACGCGGTCCAGCTGCGCACCGAGCTGGCCGCCTACCTCAACCGGACGAGCGGCCCGAACGGCACCGCCGGCACCGAGCTGGACGTCCGGCAGGTCTGGGCGGCCAACGGCTCCAACGAGATCATCCAGCAGCTGCTGCAGACCTTCGGCGGGCCGGGCCGCAGCGCGCTCGGCTTCGAGCCGAGCTACCAGATGCACGAGCTGATCTCGCGCGGCACCGGCACCCGCTGGATCGCCGGCCCGCGCAAGGCGGACTTCACCATCGACGAGGCCGCCGCCGCGGCCGCCCTCGCCGAGCACCGCCCGGACGTGCTGTTCATCTGCTCGCCGAACAACCCGACCGGCACCGCGGTGGCCGCCGAGACCGTGCTGCGGCTCTATGACGCCGCCCAGGCGGTCAAGCCGACCATCGTGGTGGTGGACGAGGCCTATGTGGAGTTCTCCCACCAGCCCTCGCTGCTGCCGCTGCTGGCGGGGCACCCGCTGCTGGTGATCACCCGCACCATGTCCAAGGCCTTCGGTGCGGCCGGCCTGCGCCTCGGCTACCTGGCCGCCGACCCGGCGGTGGTGGACGCCGTGCAGCTGGTCCGGCTGCCGTACCACCTGTCGTCCGTCACCCAGGCGACGGCGCTGGCCTGCCTGGAGCACACCGACACCCTGCTGGGCTACGTGCGCCGCCTCAAGGAGGGGCGCGACGAGGTGGTGGCGCGGCTCGCCGCGCTCGGCCTGGAGGTCACCGCCTCGGACGCCAACTTCATCCAGTTCGGCGTCTTCCAGGACCCGCAGGCCGTCTGGCGGGCGCTGCTCGACCAGGGCGTGCTGGTCCGCAACAACGGCGTTCCCGGGCGACTGCGGGTGACCGCGGGCACCCCCGAGGAGAACGAGGCCTTCCTGGCCGCCGTCGCCACCGTCATCAAGGAGCTGTCACCCGTATGACCCCCCGCATCGGGCGCGTCGAGCGCACCACCAAGGAGACCACGGTCCTGGTCGAGATCAACCTCGACGGCACCGGCCGGACCGACATCTCCACCGGCGTCGGGTTCTACGACCACATGCTCGACCAGCTGGGCCGCCACGGTCTCTTCGACCTCACCGTGAAGACCGAGGGCGACCTGCACATCGACACCCACCACACCATCGAGGACACTGCCCTGGCCCTGGGCGCCGCCTTCAAGCAGGCGCTCGGCGACAAGGTCGGCATCTACCGGTTCGGCAACTGCACGGTGCCGCTGGACGAGTCGCTGGCCCAGGTGACCGTCGACCTCTCCGGCCGCCCCTACCTGGTGCACACCGAGCCCGAGGGCATGGCGCCGATGATCGGCGCCTACGATGTCACGATGACCCGGCACATACTCGAGTCCTTCGTGGCTCAGGCGCAGATCGCGCTGCACGTCCATGTGCCGTACGGGCGCAATGCGCACCACATCGTGGAGGCCCAGTTCAAGGCACTGGCCCGGGCCCTGCGGTACGCCGCCGAGTTCGACCCGCGGGCGGCCGGGATCCTGCCTTCGACCAAGGGTGCACTGTGAGCAAGTCCGCCATGCTGATGATCGCCGCCGGGCTCTTCCTGGGCGGCGGGGTCTACTCCTTCTGGAAGCAGAAGGTGGCCAAGGGCGTGATCGCCGTGCTCGCCATCGGCGCGGTCATGTGCCTGTCCGCCGGCATCATGCGCCTCTAGCCGCCAGGTCCCCGGGCCTCAGGCCGTCAGGGCCCCGGGCCCCGGGCCTTCGTGCCTTCGGAAACAGACAGGAACAGCTTGATGGGCAAGAACGTCGTCGTCCTCGACTACGGCTCCGGCAACCTGCGTTCGGCGCAGCGGGCCGTGGAGCGCACCGGCGCGAACGTCACCGTCACCTCCGACTTCAAGACCGCGATGGACGCCGACGGGCTGCTGGTCCCCGGCGTCGGCGCCTACGAGGCCTGCATGCGCGGGCTGAAGGCGGTCCGCGGCGAGCAGATCATCGGCCGCCGGCTGGCCGGCGGCCGCCCGGTGCTCGGCATCTGCGTGGGCATGCAGATCCTCTTCGAGCGCGGGGTGGAGCACGGCGTGGAGACGGCCGGCTGCGACGAGTGGCCGGGCACCGTGGAGCCGCTGCAGGCGCCGGTGATCCCGCACATGGGGTGGAACACCGTCGAGGCGCCGCAGGGCAGCCGGCTGTTCGCCGGGCTCGACCCGCAGACCCGCTTCTACTTCGTGCACTCCTACGCGGTGCGCCGCTGGGAGCTCCAGGTCACCAACGAGAAGATCAACCCGCCGCTGGTCACCTGGGCCACCCATGGCGAGCCGTTCGTGGCGGCCGTGGAGAACGGCCCCCTGTGGGCCACCCAGTTCCATCCCGAGAAGTCCGGCGACGCCGGCGCCGCGCTGCTGACCAACTGGGTCGACACCCTCTGACGCTCCCCGAATCCTGGAAAGACACACATGAGCCGCCTCGAACTGCTCCCCGCCGTCGACGTCCGCAACGGCCAGGCGGTCCGCCTGGTCAAGGGCGCCTCCGGCACCGAGACCTCCTTCGGTGAGCCGCTGGCCGCCGCCCTGGCCTGGCAGCAGGCCGGTGCCGAGTGGCTGCACCTGGTCGACCTGGACGCCGCCTTCGGCACCGGCGACAACCGCGACCTGGTCGAGGAGATCGCCCGCACCCTCGACATCAAGGTCGAGCTCTCCGGCGGCATCCGCGACGACGAGTCGCTGGCCCGCGCGCTGGCCACCGGCTGCACCCGGGTCAACCTGGGCACCGCCGCCCTGGAGTCGCCCGACTGGGTGGCCAAGGTGATCGCCGAGCACGGCGACAAGATCGCGGTCGGCCTGGACGTGATCGGCACCCAGCTGCGCGGCCGCGGCTGGACCACCGAGGGCCCCGACCTGTTCGAGGTGCTGGCCCGGCTGGACGCCGAGGGCTGCGCCCGCTACGTGGTCACCGACGTCAACCGGGACGGCACCCTGAGCGGCCCCAACCTGGAGCTGCTGCGCCGGGTCTGCGCCGCGACCGACAAGCCGGTGGTGGCCTCCGGCGGCGTGTCCTCGCTGGACGACCTGCGTGCCATTGCCACCCTGGTACCGGAGGGCGTCGAGGGCTCCATCATCGGCAAGGCCCTCTACGAGCAGAAGTTCACCCTCGCCGAGGCCCTGGAGGCAGTGTCATCGTGACAGACCGTCAGATCGTGCGCGGCCGGCTGCTGGGTTCCTCCTACTGGGAGGAGCAGCTCGGCTCGGCCCGCGCGGTGGCGGCCGGTGACCTGGTGCTCGTCTCGGGCTGCACGGCCTGGCGGGACGCGAGGATCGAGCCCGAGGGCGACCCGTTCGGGCAGACCCTGGCCGCCTTCGGCACCGCCGTCGAGGCGCTCGCCGCCTACGGTCTGACCGCGGACGACGTGGTCCGCACCCGGATGTACATCACCCATGTCCGGGACGCCGACGAGGTGGGCCGGGCCCACCAGCAGCTGTTCGGCGCGATCCAGCCGGCCACCACCATGGTGGTGGTGGCGGGCCTGGTCGACCCCCGGATGATGGTCGAGATCGAGCTCGAAGCGCACCGCGCCGGGCTCGCCAACTCCCTGGAAGGCAACACGAGATGACCCTCGCGGTCCGAGTTATCCCCTGCCTGGACGTGGACGCCGGACGGGTCGTCAAGGGCGTCAACTTCCAGAACTTGCGCGACGCCGGCGACCCGGTCGAGCTGGCCAAGCGGTACGACGCCGAGGGCGCCGACGAGCTGACCTTCCTCGACATCACCGCCTCCTCCGGCGACCGCGAGACCACCTACGACGTGGTGCGGCGCACCGCCGAGCAGGTCTTCATCCCGCTCACCGTCGGCGGCGGCATCCGCACCGTCGAGGACGTCGACAAGCTGCTGCGGGCCGGTGCCGACAAGGTGGGCGTCAACACCGCGGCGATCGCCCGCCCGGAGCTGATCCGGGAGATCGCCGAGCGGTTCGGCCGCCAGGTGCTGGTGCTCTCGGTGGACGCCCGCCGCTGCCCGCCCGGCACCGAGACGCCTTCCGGCTATGAGGTGACCACGCACGGCGGCCGCCAGGGCACCGGCCTGGACGCCGTCGAATGGGCCCGGCGGGCCGCCGAGTTGGGCGCCGGCGAGATCCTGCTCAACTCGATGGACGCCGACGGCACCAAGGACGGCTACGACCTGGCGATGATCAGCGCGGTCCGCGAGCTGGTCTCCGTCCCGGTGATCGCCTCCGGCGGGGCCGGCAAGCTCGCCGACTTCGCCCCGGCGATCGACGCCGGCGCGGACGCCGTGCTGGCCGCCTCGGTCTTCCACTTCGGCGACCTGACTATCGGGTCGGTCAAGGACGCGCTGCGCGACGCCGGCCACCCGGTGCGCTAACCCTTCAGCGGCGCGGTCAACTTGGTGCCGCCCTCGCGGTCGGAGGCGGCCAGCAGGCAACTGGCGTCCCGGTAGCCCTGGCTGTAGTACTTCAGCGAGGGCCCGGTCGGCAGGCTGAACCAGGTGCCGCCGCCCTGCTTGGCCTCGGCGGCCGCCGCATAGGGCTGGCAGAGCCGCTCCAGGGTCAGGGCGATCTGGCTCTCCTTCAGCAGGCCGTCGGGCAGCAGCGGATTGCCGATCGACTCGGCGTCGTGCTGCCCGTCGCACTGCTGGGGCCTGGCCACCGTGATCACCGGGCTCAGCTTCGGGTGGTCCAGGCAGGCGCCGACCGGGAACCACGGGTACGGCAACTGCTTGGTCGGGCTCAGGCTGGGGGAGGGCGACGGCGAGGCGGTGGGCGACGGGGGCGGCGGGGCAGCCGCCCTGTGCTTCGGGCTCGGCCAGAGCAGCACGACGGCCAGTACGGCCACGACGAGCAGCAGGACCAGGGCCGGCAGGACCAACCGGCCGGCGGGGCGCGCGGACTGGGTCATGCGCACCAGAATCCCGCAGCCCGGCCGCCCGTGTGAGGCTTTCCCGGCAGTTGGTCAACGGCCCCGCCCGCCCCGCGAGCCTGCCAGAATGGCGTCATGTCATCCGCAACGCCGTCCAGCCCCGCCGCCCCCGGCAGCACCCGGCTCGACCCCGCCATCGCCGCCCGCCTCAAGCGCACCTCGGACGGCCTGCTGCCGGCCATCGCGCAGCAGTACGACACCGGCGAGGTGCTGATGCTCGGTTGGATGGACGACGAGGCGCTGCACCGCACCCTGACCACCGGCCGCTGCACCTACTGGAGCCGCAGCCGCCAGGAGTACTGGATCAAGGGCGACACCTCCGGCCACCTCCAGCACGTCAAGTCGGTGGCCCTGGACTGCGACGGCGACACCCTGCTGGTCCGGGTCGACCAGGTCGGCGCGGCCTGCCACACCGGTGCCCGCACCTGCTTCGACGAAGACGTGCTGCTCGCCCCCTGACCTCGAACGACCCTCGACGAGATTGGTGCTCCCGACGATGGACCTCGACGCCTTCCGCAAGCTCGCCGTCGACACCAGGGTCATCCCGGTCACCCGCCGACTGCTGGCGGACGGCCTGACCCCGATCGGCCTCTACCGCAGCCTGGCCGCCGAGCGCCCCGGCACCTTCCTGCTGGAGTCGGCCGAGCAGGGCCGCAGTTGGTCCCGCTACTCCTTCGTCGGGGTGCGCAGCGCCGCCACCCTGACCGTGGACGAGCAGGGCGGGGCCCGCTGGCTCGGCACCCCGCCGGTCGGCATCCCGCGCGACGGCGACCCGCTGGAGGTGCTGCGCGCCGCCCTGGCCGCGCTGCACACCCCGCGCCTGGACGACGACGGGCTGCCGCCGCTCACCGGCGGCCTGGTCGGCTACCTCGGCTACGACATCGTCCGCCGCCTGGAGAAGCTGCCCGACCTCAACCCGGACGACCTGCGGCTGCCCGAGCTGACCATGCTGCTCGCCACCGACCTCGCGGTGCTCGACCACGTGGACGGCACGGTGCTGCTGATCGCCAACGCGGTCAACCACAACGACCGGGCCAGCGGTGTGGACGAGGCCTACGCCGACGCGGTGGCCCGGCTGGACGCCATGGAGGCCGAGCTGGCCCGCCCGGTCGACCCGGGGCTGGCCGTCATCCGCCCGGTGCCCGCGGTCGACGTGCACTCGCCGTTCGGCGGCGCGCCGTACCAGGCGGCCGTCGAGCAGGTGAAGGAGCGGATCCGGGCGGGCGAGGCCTTCCAGGTCGTCCCCTCGCAGCGGTTCGAGGCGCCCTGCCCGGCCTCCGCGCTGGACGTCTACCGGGTGCTGCGCACCACCAACCCCAGCCCGTACATGTACCTGTTCCGGTTCCCCGGCCCGGACGGCGGCGCCGCGGGCGGCTTCGACGTGGTCGGCTCCAGCCCCGAGGCGCTGGTCAAGGTGACCAACCGGCAGGCGATGCTGCACCCGATCGCCGGCACCCGGCACCGCGGCGACACCCCGCAGCAGGACGCCGAGCTGGCCGCCGAGCTGCTGGCCGACCCCAAGGAGCGGGCCGAGCACCTGATGCTGGTCGACCTGGGCCGCAACGACCTGGGCCGGGTCTGCGCGCCGGGCAGCGTCGAGGTGGTCGACTTCATGTCGGTGGAGCGGTACAGCCATGTGATGCACATCGTCTCCACCGTCACCGGCGAGGTCGCCGACGGCCGCACCGCCTTCGACGTGCTCACCGCCTGCTTCCCGGCCGGCACCCTCTCCGGGGCGCCCAAGCCGCGCGCGATGCAGATCATCGAGGAACTGGAGCCGACCCGGCGCGGCCTCTACGGCGGCTGCGTCGGCTACCTGGACTTCGCCGGGGACGCCGACACCGCGATCGCCATCCGCACCGCCGTCCTGCGCGACGGCACCGCCTACGTCCAGGCGGGTGCCGGCGTGGTGGCCGACTCCGACCCGGTCAGCGAGGACACCGAGTGCCGCAACAAGGCGGCGGCCGTGCTGCGCGCGGTGGCGGCGGCGAACGGCCTGGCGTCGCCGGTGTCGTGAGGGCGACTGTTCACTACGCGCAGTGCGGTATTCCGATCTACGTGGTGATTGATCCGGCCTCAGCCGTGTGCACCGTGCACAGTTCTCCGAGGAGCAGCGGAGCCTTCGCTGACCGCGAGGAGGTCCCGTTCGGTGCAGACCTGGTGCTTCACCTGGAGGGCCGCGAGATGGTGATCGAAACCACGGGGTTTCCCCGGGGGTGACCCGGTGCTCGACGGATAGCCGTCCCGGGGGATAGTGGACGGGTGACTGCCGCACCCGCACCTGCCCCCGAGTCCGCCGCGCCCGCCGCCGAGACCGCGCCCGCTCGCCCCGCCGCTGCGCGGCGCAGTTTGGGTGTGATGCTGCTGCTGATCGTGGTCGGCGCCACGCTGGTGCTGTGGGCGGTCGGGCGTAGCTGGGCCTCGGGCAAGGTGGCCGGGCTGGACGTGACGGCGAGCGGGAGCGACATCTCGGGGCTGCCGAGTGCCCTCGCGCTGGTCTCGCTGGCGTCGGGGGTGGCGGTCTTCGCGGTGCGCGGTGCGGCCCGCGCGGTGGTCGGTGGGCTGGTCGTGCTCGCCGGCCTGGGCACCGCCGCGGCGGCCGGCCTCGGGGCCGGGGACACCGCCGCGCTGGACTCCGACGCGGCCCGCAAGCTGGGGCTGACCGGGGTGACGGCCGAGCACGTCGGCCACACCGCCTGGCCCTGGGTGGCGCTGCTCGGCGGGCTGCTGCTGGCGGTGGCGGGGCTGTTGACGATCCGTCAGGGCAAGGCCTGGCCGAGCATGGGCGCCCGCTATGACGCGCCGACCGCCCGGCGCGCCGCCACCGCCGCCAAGAGCACCGGCACCCCGGCCGATCTGTGGAAGGCGCTGGACCGCGGCGAGGACCCGACTGCCTGACGTTCCCGAGTGAACGCTCTGCGAAGCGTGACGGTCCTCACTCGGACCCGGCTTGGGAGCGCCGAAAGGCGTCGGCAACAATGGTGGGTGACAGACCCGCGGAACCAAGGAGTACCCACACATGTCACGGCAAGCCCATGGACACACCACTGCTGCCTGGACCGGCGTGGTCATCGCCTTCGTAGGTTTCTGCGTCTCCGGCGTCGGCATGATCATGGCCTCGCCGATCATCGTGATCGCCGGCCTGGTCGTCGTGCTCGCCGGTGGTGCGGCCGGCCTGGCGATGAAGGCGGCGGGCATGGGCAGGCAGCCCGACCCGAAGGTCGAGCAGATCAAGGCCGAGTACCGCGCGCTGCGCACCGCGCAGGCCGGCGCCCCCGAGGCCGTCACGGCCAACGCCTGACGCCGCCGTAGCGAACGTCCCGGACCGGGGCGCCAGGGCCTTGCGGGCCCGGCGCCCCGGTCCGCGTGTTTGCGCGACCGGCGGTGCGCGTCGCCCGCCCGCACCCCTGCCGCCGCGCGGCGGTGCGCGTGCCCGGACGGCACCCGGGCAGAATCAGCACCGTGACCGCACCGAGCACCACCGCCGGCGGGCCGGTCCTGCGCCGGCTGAGCCGCCCGTTCGCTGCCCTGGCCGCCGCCGCGCTGCCGACCGCCTACATCGCCGCCGTCGACCCGAACACCCCCGGGCACTATCCGCTCTGCCCGTTCCGCCAGGCCACCGGCTGGTGGTGCCCCGGCTGCGGCGGACTGCGCTGCGTGCACGCGCTGGCCCACGGCGAGTTCACCGCCGGCCTGCACGACAACCTGCTGGCCGTGGTGCTCTTCGTGGTCCTCGGGGTGCTCTGGGTGCGCTGGGCCTTCGCGGCGCTGACCGGCGGCCCCGGGCCGCGGGTGGCGATGGGCCCGGCCCGGCTGGTCGCGCTGGGGCTGGTGCTGGTGGCCTTCACCGTGCTGCGCAACCTGCCGGCCGGCGTGCACCTGGCGCCGTCGGCCGTCTGACTCCTGGCGCTCCCGGCTGCCCGCCCCCTGGGCCGCCCCCGGTGACCTGCGCCGCTACCGGTCCGCAGGGCGAGACGTGCGCCGGGCGGATGCTCTGCGCGCCCCCCGGTGCGGCTACCATCGAGTTGCCGATGGACGTGTGCCGGCCGCTGCCGCCGCATGATCCGATCGGGCCCCTGGAAGTTTTCGGGTGTAGAGAGGTGCACGGTGCGCGAGGCACGTGACATTCCGGCCGTGATGGCCAGGGGAGAGGCAGCCTGATGAGCGTGCTGGACGACATCGTCGCCGGAGTCCGCGAGGACCTCGCCGAGCGGCAGGCCCGGGTCAGCCTGGACCAGCTCAAGGAGCTGGCCGCCAAGGCCCCGCAGGCCAAGGACGGCGTGGCCGCGCTCCGCGGCGAGGGCGTGCGGGTGATCTGCGAGGTCAAGCGCTCCAGCCCGTCCAAGGGCGCGCTCGCCGCGATCGCCGACCCGGCCGCGCTGGCGGCCGACTACGCGGCCGGCGGTGCCGCGGCGATCAGCGTGCTCACCGAGCAGCGCCGGTTCGGCGGTTCGCTCGCCGACCTGGACGCGGTCCGCGCCGCGGTCGACACCCCGCTGCTCCGCAAGGACTTCATCGTCACCGCCTACCAGCTCTGGGAGGCCCGCGCGCACGGCGCCGACCTGGTGCTGCTGATCGTCGCCGCGCTGGACCAGCCGGCCCTGGTGTCGCTGATCGAGCGGGCCGAGTCGATCGGGCTGACCCCGCTGGTGGAGGTGCACGACGAGGAGGAGATCGCCCGCGCGGTCGACGCCGGCGCCCGGGTGATCGGGGTGAACGCGCGCAACCTCAAGACCCTCGAGGTGCACCGCGACACCTTCGCCAATGTGGTGCACGCGATCCCGGACCGCATCGTCAAGGTGGCCGAGTCCGGTGTGCGCGGCCCGCACGACCTGATCGCCTATGCGAACGACGGCGCCGACGCGGTGCTGGTCGGCGAGTCCCTGGTGACCGGCAAGGACCCGCGCACCGCGGTCGCCGACCTGGTCGCGGCCGGCGCCCACCCCGCGCTGCGGAACAAGGGCTGATCACCATGTCGCTCAGCGCCCGCCTGGCCCCCGGCTGCCGCCCGCGCGGCTGTCGGGCGCCCGCGCGCCGGGTGCTGGGGCGGCGGGTGCGCTATGTGATCGGGTGCGAGCCTGGGCAGGTGCCCGGTCGCCGATGGCGTCGGACGGATCGTCACTCCAGCTGACTTCCGCTTCATCGTCATCCAAGGATCACAACTGACATGTCAGATCATCTGACGGGCCCGCAGGTGCCCGACGTCCGCGGCTACTTCGGTGCCTACGGCGGCCGCTTCATCCCCGAGGCGCTGGTCGCCGCCGTGGAGCAGGTCGCCGAGGAGTACGAGAAGGCCAAGCAGGACCCGGCCTTCGCCGCCGAACTCGACCTGCTGCTCAAGGACTACACCGGCCGCCCGAGTGCGCTGACCGACGTGCACCGGTTCTCCGCCGAGGCCGGCGGCGCCCGCGTGCTGCTCAAGCGCGAGGACCTCAACCACACCGGCTCGCACAAGATCAACAACGTGCTGGGCCAGGCCCTGCTCACCCGCCGGATGGGCAAGACCCGGATCATCGCCGAGACCGGCGCCGGGCAGCACGGCGTGGCCACCGCCACCGCCTGCGCGCTCTTCGGCTTCGACTGCACCATCTACATGGGTGAGGTCGACACCGAGCGCCAGGCGCTCAACGTCGCCCGGATGCGGATGCTCGGCGCCGAGGTGGTGGCCGTCAAGTCCGGCAGCCGCACCCTCAAGGACGCGATCAACGAGGCCTTCCGCGACTGGGTGGCCAACGTCGACTCCACCCACTACCTGTTCGGCACGGTGGCCGGCCCGCACCCGTTCCCGGCCATGGTCCGCGACTTCCACCGGGTGATCGGCATCGAGGCCCGCCGGCAGGTGCTGGAGCGCACCGGCCGACTGCCCGACGCGGTGGTCGCCTGCGTCGGCGGCGGCTCCAACGCCATGGGCATCTTCCACGAGTTCATCCCGGACGCGGGCGTGCGCCTGGTCGGCTGCGAGCCGGCCGGCGAGGGCCTGGAGACCCAGCGCCACGGCGCCACCCTCACCAAGGGCACCCCGGGCGTGCTGCACGGCATGCGCACCTACGTGCTGCAGGACGAGGACGGCCAGACCGTCGAGAGCCACTCCATCTCGGCCGGCCTGGACTACCCGGGCGTCGGCCCCGAGCACGCCTGGCTCAAGGACACCGGCCGCGCCGAGTACCGCACGGTCACCGACGACGCCGCGATGCAGGCACTGCGCCTGCTGTCCCGCACCGAGGGCATCATCCCGGCCATCGAGAGCGCCCACGCGCTCGCCGGGGCACTGGAGTTGGGCCGCGAGCTGGGACCGGAGGCCACCATCCTGGTCAACCTGTCGGGGCGCGGCGACAAGGACATGCACACCGCCGCCCAGTACTTCGGCCTCTACGACGAGCCGGCCAAGGGGGAGAACCGATGACCTCCAAGCTCACCACGGTCCTGGCGCAGGCCCGGTCCGAGAACCGGGCGGCCCTGATCGGCTACCTGCCGGCCGGCTTCCCGACCGTCGACGGCGGCATCCGGGCGGTCAACGCCCTGATCGAGGGCGGCTGCGACGTCGTCGAGATCGGCCTGCCGCACTCCGACCCGGTGCTGGACGGCGCCACCATCCAGACCGCCGACGACATCGCACTGCGCGGCGGCGTGCGGATCACCGACGTGCTGCGCACCGTCAAGGAGGTGGCCGAGGCGCACCCGGCGGCCGCCGTGCTGGTGATGACGTACTGGAACCCGGTGGACCGGTACGGCATCGCCCGGTTCGCCGCCGACCTGGCCGCCGCCGGGGGAGTGGGCGTGATCCTGCCGGACCTGCCGGTGGAGGAGTCCGGCGAGTGGCGCAAGGCGGCCGCCGAGCACGGTTTGGACACCGTCTTCGTGGTCGCGCCGTCCAGCCGGGACGCGCGGCTGGCCGAGGTCACCGCGGCCGGCAGCGGCTTCGTCTACGCCGCCGCCGTGATGGGTGTCACGGGATCCCGGGCCCAGGTCGGCGAGCTGGCCGAGGATTTGGTGGCCCGCACCCGGGCCGCCACCGAACTGCCGGTCTGCGTGGGCCTGGGCGTCTCCACCAGTGCGCAGGCCGCCCAGGTGGCCGGCTTCGCCGATGGGGTGATCGTCGGCTCGGCCTTCGTGCAGCGGATCCTGGACGCCGGCGCGGACGAGGCGGCCGCGCTCGACGCGGTGCGCGCGCTGGCGGGCGAGCTGGCGCAGGGCGTGCGCTCGCGCTGAGCCGCCCTCGGCAATCACCGACGGCCCGTCGCTTCCCGGACACCGGGGGGCGCGGGCCGTTGCCATGCGCCGATCCATTCGGGTGAAATTAGCGGACCTGACGTGTTACCGACGGGGACCGGACGTTGTATCCGGTGCGGCTGCGGGGAATGCTCCCGGTCTCCGCCGTTCGCGTAACTCACAACCACCGGGAGGCGAGGCCGTGGCCGGGATCCACCGTGCGGTCCTGCTGCGAGCGGTTGCCGCCGCCGTGGTGCTGGCCGTGGCATTCGGCAGCGAGCACGTGGTGGGCCACGCGTTCGCCCGCAGGGGTGCCGAACTGGCGTCCCATCAGCACCAGGACCGGCAGCACCACGCGCCCGCACGGCAGGTCAACCTGCTGCACCCTTGACGCGCCATCACCCATTCGGGTGAATCAGACACTTTGGACCATTCGGCATCTATCCCCTACGGTTCGTCAGGTAGCTCCGGCGGGCCCGCTGGCCCGGCAACGGACGTCGTCGAGGGGGTAGGCAGCATGGTCGAGGCGGTGGCGGTGGGCAGCATGCGTCGGGTGGTTGACGGACCGGCGGCGGAGTGGCTCAGCACCGCCGTGCGGCTGGCCCTGGCAGTGGTCTGGGCCTGGGCGGGCCTGGCCAAGATCTCCGATCCGGCCGTGGCCGCGCAGGCGGTCCGGGCCTATCGGATCCTGCCCGAGGGGCTGGTCAAACCGGTCGGCTACGGGCTCCCGTTCCTGGAACTGGCGCTGGCGCTGCTGCTGCTGGTCGGCCTCGGGGTGCGGATCGTCGCGGTGATCTCGGTGGTGCTGCTGCTCACCTTCATCGCCGGGATCAGCTCGGCCTGGGCGCGCGGCATCTCGATCGACTGCGGCTGCTTCGGCGGCGGCGGCGCGGTGGCCAAGTCGCAGACCCAGTACGGCCAGGAGATCCTGCGCGACTGCGGATTCCTGCTGCTGGCGCTCTGGCTGGTCTACCGGCCGCGCTCCAAGGCCTCGGTCGACGCCTGGCTCGCGCTCTGACCCACTCGGTGCGCTGGAACCAGCCGCACCGCCAACTTTCCCGGAAGCCTGAATGTCATTGAGTGAGAAGAACCGCGACGGCAAGCGCTCCGCCCGCGAGCGGATGCAGGACGAGCGCGCGGCCCAGCAAGCCAAGGACGCCCGGCGCAAGAAGCTGCTGGTCATCGGCACCGTGCTGGTGGTGATCGCCGCCGGCGTCGGCATCGGCATCGCGGTTCAGAACAGCCGCTCGGCGCCGTCCACCCCGACCGCGGCGCCGGCCGGGGCGATCGGCGACAAGAAGCTGATCATCCCGGACGGCCCGGCCAACGCCCCGTCCACCCTCACCGTCTACGAGGACCCGCGCTGCCCCGCCTGCGGCGGCTTCGAGCACCAGTTCTCGGCCACCATCGACCAGTTGCAGGACCAGGGCAAGCTCTACGGCAACTACCACATCGTCTCGTTCATCGACCGGCACGACAGCGGCCACGGCTCCAAGAACGGTGCCAACGCGCTGGCCTGCGCCCAGGACGCCGGGTACTTCCGGGCATACCACGACGTGCTCTACAAGAACCAGCCCGACGAGACCGTGGACACCTGGAAGGACAAGTCCCAGCTGATCGCCCTGGCCAAGCAGGTCCCCGGTCTGGACACGCCGACCTTCGAGAACTGCGTCAACAGCCAGCACTTCAAGAGCTGGGTCTCGGCGGTGGAGCAGGACTTCGACAAGACCGGCTACACCTCCACCCCGACCGTTCTGCTGAACGGCAAGTCGATCTATCCGAAGAACGGCAACGACGAGATCTCCCCGGACAACCTGGTGAAGTGGGTCGACGAGGCCAACCAGGGCAAGCCGCTGGGCACCACCGGCAGCGCCTCGGCCAGCCCGGCGCCGACCAGCACCGCGGCGGGGGCCGTGCCGCCGAACTGACCCGGGCCATCCGGGGTCACGGTCCGGTTCCGTGCCCGAACCGGTTTCGAACCGGTACGGCGGGCGGTTCGGGCTTCAAAGTCAGGACACGGTAGCGTCGGTGATGTCATGGAACTCGCTTACATTCCGAGCCCGTCGCGGGGCGTCCTCCACCTGGGACCGATCCCGCTGCGCGCGTACGCCTTCTGCATCATCATCGGTGTTGTTGTCGCCGTCTGGCTCGGCAGCAAGCGCTGGGTCGCCCGCGGTGGGGCCAAGCACACGGTGGGCGACATCGCCGTCTGGGCGGTGCCGTTCGGCCTGGTCGGCGGCCGGCTCTACCACGTGATCACCGATCACCAGCTGTACTTCGACCCGGGCCGCAACCCGTGGAACGCCTTCAAGATCTGGGAGGGCGGCCTCGGCATCTGGGGTGCGATCGCGCTCGGCGCGGTCGGCGCCTGGATCGGCGCCCGCCGCCGGGGCGTGCCGCTGCCGGCCTACGCCGACGCGATCGCCCCCGGCATCGCGCTGGCCCAGGCCTGCGGGCGCTGGGGCAACTGGTTCAACCAGGAGCTCTACGGCCGGCCGACCTCGCTGCCCTGGGGCCTGAAGATCCACAAGGTGGATGCGGACGGCACCGTGGTCGACGGGGTCTTCCAGCCGACCTTCCTCTACGAGTCGCTCTGGTGCGTCGGGGTGGCGCTGCTGGTGCTCTGGGCCGACCGCCGCTTCAAGCTGGGCCACGGGCGGGCCTTCGCGCTCTACGTGATGGCCTACACGGTGGGCCGGGCCTGGATCGAGTACCTGCGGATCGACGAGGCGCACCACATCCTGGGGCTGCGGCTCAACGACTGGACGTCGATCGTGGTGTTCGCCGGTGCGCTGGCCTACTTCGTGCTCGTCGGGCGGCTGCGCCCGGGCCGCGAGGCGCCGGACTCGATCGACCCGGTCGGCGTGCGGGAGGAGGCCGAGGCCGCCGCCGGCGCGGCGGAGTCCGGGGCGCCGACCGAGCCGGAGGTCGCAACGTCCACCGAGAAGCCGACTTCCGCGAAGCCCGCCGACCAGCCGGTCACCGAGAAGCCCACCGACCAGCCGGTCACCGCGAAGCCGGCCACCGAGGACGTCTGACGCTCGGCGCAGGCGCAACATCCGTCACATCGTCATCAGTAGGACCCGGAGTTGCCACTCCGGGTCCTACTTTCGTGGTAGCCGCCGACAACGCCGCAGGTCAGCGAGGTAAGCCAGGGCTGGCTTGCTGGAAACTGTCAGACCCTGCGGTTAACGTCGAGGGGTCACGCAGTTGCAGGAGGTTCCGCCATGAGTGCTGTCATCACCCGCCCGGCCATCGACGAAGCCCCGGTCCCCCGGGTGCCCAACGCCGGGCACCACCGCGATGTCAACGGCGGCTGGCTGCGGCCGGCGGTGTTCGGCGCGATGGACGGCCTGGTCTCCAACTTCGCCCTGATGACCGGTGTGGTGGGCGGCGCGGCCAGCCACAGCACGGTGGTCCTCACGGGTCTTGCGGGTCTCGCGGCCGGGGCCTGCTCGATGGCGGCGGGGGAGTACACCTCGGTGGCCTCCCAGCGGGAGCTGGTCGAGGCCGAGATCGCCGCCGAGCGGATCGAGCTGAACCGCAACCCGCGCGGCGAGCTGGCCGAGCTGGCCCAGCTGTACGTCGAGCGCGGGGTGGAGCCGGAGCTCGCCGCCGAGGTGGCCCGGCAGCTGACCCGGGACCCGGAGCAGGCGCTGGAGGTGCACGTCCGGGAGGAGCTCGGCGTGGACCCGCACGACCTGCCCAGCCCGCTGGTGGCCGCGGTCTCCTCGTTCGGCTGCTTCGCGATCGGCGCGCTGCTGCCGCTGCTGCCCTATCTGCTGGGGGCCACCTCGCTGCTGCCGGCGCTGCTGCTGGCGGTGGTCGGCCTGTTCCTGTGCGGCGCGGTGGTGGCCCGGGTGACGGCGCGCAGCTGGTGGTACAGCGGGCTGCGCCAGCTGCTGCTGGGCAGCGCCGCGGCCGGGGTGACCTACCTGCTGGGCTGGCTGATCGGCGGCCATGTCGGTTGACCGTGGGCTGACCCCCGATGTGTGGAACATCACGCATCCCCCCGCATAGCAATACAATTTTTACGGCCCGAGGCGCCCTGGACCATCAGACCAGCGCCTCGGGTCGCGTCATTTCGGTGAAATCGCAGGATGGATGCCACGCAGTCGGGGTCAAGGTGATTTCCAGGCTGTTTCGGGTCTTGACCGGCAGGGCACACTGTCAGGAGTTCGACCCCGGGGCTACCCGCTGGTAATAGCCGCTGACCTGCGGCATGTCCACCATTTGGACTACAGATTCCACTTCCCGGGATTTTCGGCATCATGTAACCTGCACGAAATCGCAGAGGGCCAACGTCGTCCCTGTTGCAAAGCTCCCCCAGCTCGAGGCTGGGCGGCACCACCACTTGCCAATGACGACGACGGGAGAGCCGATGCTTTCTGCATCCATGCACTCCGCCAACGGGCCCCAGGGCGACGGCCGTTCGCCGTACCGGCTCGTTCCGGATGCACGACCTGCAGCTCAGGGCCTGTACGACCCCCGCAACGAGCACGACGCCTGCGGCGTCGGCTTCGTGGCGACCCTGACCGGCACCGCCGACCACGCCATCGTCGAGCAGGCGCTCACCGTGCTGCGCAACCTGGAGCACCGCGGCGCCACCGGCGCCGAGCCGGACTCCGGTGACGGCGCGGGCATCCTGACCCAGGTCCCGGACGCCTTCCTGCGCGCCAACGCCGGCTTCGAGCTGCCCCCGGTCGGGGAGTACGCGGTCGGCATCGCCTTCCTGCCCGTCGACGACCAAGCCGCGGCCACCGCCGTCTCGGCCATCGAGACGATCGCCGCCGAGGAGGGCCTGACCGTCCTCGGCTGGCGCGAGGTGCCCACCGCCCCCGAGCTGCTGGGCGCCACCGCCCGCTCGGTAATGCCGCGGTTCAGTCAACTCTTCGTCAGCGGACGGGGATTGGCCGGCCTGGAGCTGGACCGGACCGCCTTCGTGGTCCGCAAGCGCGCCGAGCGCGAGGCCGGTGTCTACTTCCCGTCGCTGTCCGCCCGGACCATCGTCTACAAGGGCATGCTGACCACCGGTCAACTGGAGCCGTTCTTCCCGGACTTGTCGGACCGGCTGTTCGCCTCCGCGATCGGCCTGGTGCACTCCCGGTTCTCCACCAACACCTTCCCGAGCTGGCCGCTCGCCCACCCGTACCGGTTCGTCGCGCACAACGGCGAGATCAACACCGTCAAGGGCAACCGGAACTGGATGACCGCGCGCGAGTCGCAGCTGGCCACCGACCTGATCCCGGCCAACAGGAATGGGGACGGTATCAGCCGGATCTTCCCGGTCTGCACCCCGGACCACTCCGACTCCGCCTCCTTCGACGAGGTGCTGGAGCTGCTCCACCTCAGCGGCCGCTCGCTGCCGCACTCGGTGCTGATGATGATCCCGGAGGCCTGGGAGAACCACGCCACCATGAGCCCGGCGCGGCGCGCCTTCTACGAGTACCACTCCAACCTGATGGAGCCCTGGGACGGCCCGGCCTGCGTCACCTTCACCGACGGCAACCAGATCGGCGCCGTGCTGGACCGCAACGGACTGCGCCCGGCCCGGTACTGGATCACCGAGGACGGCCTGGTGGTGCTCTCCTCCGAGGTCGGCGTGCTCGACCTGCCGCAGGAGAGCGTGATCCGCAAGGGCCGGCTGCAGCCCGGCAAGATGTTCCTGGTCGACGTCGCCGAGCACCGGATCGTCGAGGACGAGGAGATCAAGGGCGCGCTGGCCGCCGAGCACCCCTACGAGGAGTGGGTGGCCGGTGGCCGGATCCAGCTGGCCGAGCTGCCCGAGCGCGAGCACATCGCGCACACCCACGCCTCGGTGACCCGCCGTCAGCAGACCTTCGGCTACACCGAGGAGGAGCTGCGCGTCATCCTGGCGCCGATGGCCCGCACCGGCGCCGAGGCGCTCGGCTCGATGGGCACCGACTCGCCGATCGCCGCGCTCTCCGAGAAGCCCCGGCTGCTCTTCGACTACTTCATCCAGCTGTTCGCCCAGGTCACCAACCCGCCGCTGGACGCCATCCGCGAGGAACTGGTCACCTCGCTGCACAGCAGCCTCGGCCCCGAGGTCAACCTGCTCACCGCCGGGCCCGCGCACTGCCGTGCGGTCGGCATCACCTTCCCGGTGATCGACAACGACGAGCTGGCCAAGCTGATCCACATCAATGTGGACGGCGACCAGCCCGGCCTCAAGGCGGTCACCCTCTCCGGCCTCTACCGGGTGGCCGGCGGCGGCGAGGCGCTGGCCGAGCGGCTGCGGGAGATCGCCGCCGAGGCCGACGCGGCGATCGCCGACGGCGCCCGGATCCTGCTGCTCTCCGACCGCCACTCGGACGCCGAGCACGCGCCGATCCCGTCGCTGCTGCTCACCTCCGCGGTGCACCACCACCTGATCCGCACCAAGCAGCGCACCAAGGTCTCGCTGCTGGTCGAGGCCGGCGACGTCCGCGAGGTGCACCACGTGGCGCTGCTGATCGGCTACGGCGCCAGCGCGATCAACCCCTACCTGGCGATGGAGTCGGTCGAGGACCTGGTGGCGCAGGGCACGTATTTGAATGAGCACAGCCTGACCGGGACCGACCCGGAGAAGGCGATCCGCAACCTGATCAAGGCGCTCGGCAAGGGCGTGCTCAAGGTGATGTCCAAGATGGGCATCTCCACCGTCGCCTCCTACCGCGGTGCCCAGGTCTTCGAGGTGATCGGCCTCTCCCAGGACACCGTGGACGCCTACTTCGCCGGCACCACCAGCAAGTTGGGCGGCATCGGGATCGACGAGATCGCCCGCGAGGTCGCCGCCCGGCACGCCAAGGCCTACCCGGCCTCCGGCATCCCGGCCGCGCACCGCGCGCTGGAGATCGGCGGCGAGTACCAGTGGCGCCGCGAGGGCGAACCGCACCTGTTCGACCCCGACACCGTCTTCCGCCTCCAGCACGCCACCCGCACCCGCCGCTACGACATCTTCAAGCAGTACACGGAGCGGGTGAACGAGCAGTCCGAGCGGCTGATGACGCTGCGCGGCCTGTTCAGGCTGGACGCGGGCGCTCGCACCCCGGTGCCGATCGACGAGGTCGAGCCGGTCAGCGAGATCGTCAAGCGGTTCTCCACCGGTGCCATGTCCTACGGCTCCATCTCGATGGAGGCGCACGAGACGCTGGCGATCGCCATGAACCGGCTGGGCGGCAAGTCCAACACCGGTGAGGGCGGCGAGGACCCGGAGCGCCTGCACGACCCGGCCCGCCGCTCGGCGATCAAGCAGGTCGCCTCCGGCCGGTTCGGCGTCACCTCCGAGTACCTGGTCAACGCCGACGACATCCAGATCAAGATGGCCCAGGGCGCCAAGCCCGGCGAGGGCGGCCAGCTGCCGGGCCACAAGGTCTACCCGTGGGTCGCCCGCACCCGGCACTCCACCCCGGGCGTCGGCCTGATCTCCCCGCCGCCGCACCACGACATCTACTCGATCGAGGATCTGGCCCAGCTGATCCACGACCTGAAGAACGCCAACCCGCAGGCCCGGATCCACGTCAAGCTGGTCTCCGAGGTCGGCGTCGGCACCGTCGCCGCCGGCGTCTCCAAGGCGCACGCCGACGTGGTGCTGGTCTCCGGCCACGACGGCGGCACCGGCGCCTCCCCGCTGACCTCGCTGAAGCACGCGGGCGGCCCCTGGGAGCTCGGCCTCGCCGAGACCCAGCAGACCCTGCTGCTCAACGGGCTGCGCGACCGGATCGTGGTGCAGACCGACGGCCAGCTGAAGACCGGCCGCGACGTGGTGATCGCCGCCCTGCTCGGCGCCGAGGAGTTCGGCTTCGCCACCGCCCCGCTGGTGGTCTCCGGCTGCGTCATGATGCGGGTCTGCCACCTGGACACCTGCCCGGTCGGCGTCGCCACCCAGAACCCGGTGCTGCGCGAGCGGTTCTCCGGCAAGCCCGAATTCGTGGTCAACTTCTTCGAGTTCATCGCCGAGGAGGTCCGCGAGCTCCTCGCCGAACTGGGCTTCCGCTCGATCGAGGAGGCCGTCGGCCACGCCGAGCACATCGACGCCGCCGCCGCGATCGACCACTGGAAGGCCGCCGGGCTCGACCTGGCCCCGCTCCTCCACGTGCCCGAGCTGCCGGTCGGCGCGGCCCGGCACCGCACCATCGAGCAGGACCACGGGCTGGACAAGGCGCTCGACAACCAGCTGATCGAGCTGGCCGCCGAGGCCCTGGAGCACGGCGAGGCGGTCCGCATCCAGCTGCCGATCCGCAACGTCAACCGCACCGTCGGCACCATGCTCGGCCACCAGGTGACCAAGCGCTACCGGGGCGCGGGCCTGCCCGAGGGCACCATCGACGTGACCTTCACCGGCTCGGCCGGCCAGTCCTTCGGCGCCTTCCTGCCCAAGGGCGTCACCCTGCGCCTGGAGGGCGACGCCAACGACTACGTCGGCAAGGGCCTCTCCGGCGGCGTACTGGTGGTCCGCCCGGCCCGCGACGCCGCGGCGATCGGCGCCGACGCCCAGCAGCACGTGATCGCCGGCAACACCATCGGCTACGGTGCCACCGCGGGCCGGATCCACCTGCGTGGCAAGGCCGGTGAGCGGTTCGCGGTGCGCAACTCCGGCGCCGTCCTGGTCGTCGAGGGCGTCGGCGACCACGGCCTGGAATACATGACCGGCGGCCGGGTGGTGATCCTCGGCGAGACCGGCCGCAACCTGGCCGCGGGCATGTCCGGCGGCATCGGCTACGTCCTCGACCTGCGCCCGGCCAGCGTCAACGGCGGCATGGTGGGCATCGAGGCCCCCGACGCCAAGGACCGCGAGTGGCTGCGCGAGACCGTCCAGCAGCACTACGAGGAGACCGGCTCCACGGTCGCCGCCGAACTGCTCGCCGACTGGGGCAGCGGGGTCTCCCGGTTCTCCAAGATCATGCCCACCGACTACAAGGCAGTGCTCGCCGCCAAGGACGCCGCTGAGCGCGATGGCCTCTCCGAGGCCGAGACCACTCGCAAGATGATGGAGGCGGCACATGGCTGACCCCAAGGGCTTCCTGACCACGCCCAAGCAACTGGCCGAGCGGCGGCCGGTGGACGTGCGGCTGCGCGACTGGAACGAGGTCTACGTCGAGCGCGCCCTGCTGCCGATCATCAGCAAGCAGGCCGGGCGCTGCATGGACTGCGGCATCCCGTTCTGCCACAACGGCTGCCCGCTCGGGAACCTCATCCCCGAGTGGAACGACCTGGCCTACCGGGACGACTGGGCCGGCGCCATAGAGCGCCTGCACGCCACCAACAACTTCCCGGAGTTCACCGGCCGGCTCTGCCCGGCCCCCTGCGAGTCGGCCTGCGTGCTCGGCATCAACCAGGACCCGGTGACCATCAAGAACGTCGAGGTCACCATCATCGACCGGGCCTGGGACAACGGCGGGGTCCGCCCCCAGGTGCCGGAGCGGCTGTCCGGCAAGACCGTCGCCGTGGTCGGCTCCGGCCCGGCCGGCCTGGCCGCCGCCCAGCAGCTCACCCGGGCCGGCCACACCGTGGTGGTGTACGAGCGCGCCGACCGGATCGGCGGCCTGCTGCGCTACGGCATCCCCGAGTTCAAGATGGAGAAGCGCCACATCAACCGCCGCATCGAGCAGATGCGCGCGGAGGGCACCCGGTTCCGCACCGGCGTGCACGTGGGCGAGGACATCACCGGGCAGCAGCTGCGCGAGCGCTTCGACGCCGTGGTGGTCGCCGCCGGCGCCACCACGGCCCGCGACCTGCCGGTGCCGGGGCGCGAGCTGGCGGGCATCCACCAGGCGATGGAGTACCTGCCGCTGGCCAACAAGGTCCAGGAGGGCGACTACGTCGCGTCCCCGATCAGCGCCGAGGGCAAGCACGTCATCGTGATCGGCGGCGGTGACACTGGTGCCGACTGCCTTGGCACCGCGCTGCGCCAGGGCGCCGCCTCGGTCACCCAGCTGGAGATCATGCCCCGCCCCGGCGAGGACCGCCCGGCCCACCAGCCGTGGCCGACCATGCCGATGGTCTACAAGGTCACCTCCGCGCACGAGGAGGGCGGCGACCGCGTCTACTCGGTCAGCACCACCCACTTCACCGGCGACGAGGACGGCAACGTCCAGGAGCTCCACCTGGTCGACGTCGAGTTCAGGGACGGCCGCTTCGAGCAGGTGCCCGGCACCGAGCGCTCGATCCCGGCCCAGCTGGTCACCCTGGCCATGGGCTTCACCGGCACCGATGTCAGGAACGGCCTGGTGGAGCAGCTGGGCGTCGAGCTCGACGCCCGGGGTAACATGGCCCGCGACGGCAAGTTCGCCACCAATGTCGATGGCGTCTATGTCTGCGGCGATGCCGGCCGCGGCCAGTCGCTGATCGTCTGGGCGATCGCCGAGGGCCGCTCCGCTGCCGCCGCGGTCGACGCCTACCTGGGTGGCAAGACCCCGCTGCCCGCCCCGATCCACCCCACCGACCGCCCCCTGGCGGTCTGACCCTCCCGCACACGCCCGCCGCCGTTGGCGGGCCGCGCCCTGCTGACCCGCCAGCGCTGCCGGTCCACCAGCGGAGCTCGAAAGACGGCGCCTGCGCCCGACCCCGACCAAGAACCGGGAGCAGGCGCCGTCGGCATGCCCGCGAACGCCCGACGAGTTGCCCGTGAACGCCCGTCGAGTTGCCCGAGAACTCACAGCATTCACTTAATGCTTGTGACGCACCTTCGTGGCAGACTGCCGCGCGTAGCGGGCGGTTCGAGGAGGACGGGGCGGATGAACAGCACCATGGGCAGCGGCAGCGGGGTGACGGTTCGTCGGCTGCTGCTGGGATCCCAGCTGCGCCGGCTGCGCGAGGCGCAGGGGGTGAGCCGGGAGGACGCCGGCTACGAGATCCGCGCCTCGGAGTCGAAGATCGGGCGGATGGAGTTGGGCCGGGTCAGCTTCAAGGAGCGCGACGTGGCCGACCTGCTCACCCTGTACGGCGTGAGCGACCCCGGGCAGCGCGGTGAACTGCTCGGCATGGTCCGGATCGCCAACGCCGTGCCCTGGTGGCACGACTACACCGACGTGGTGCCCGCCTGGTTCCAGAGCTACCTCGCCTTCGAGGAGGCGGCCGGCTGCGTCGCCTCCTACGAGGTGCAGTTCGTCCCCGGCCTGCTGCAGACGGAGGAGTACGCCCGCGCCGTGATCCGGCTCGGCAGCCAGAGCGCCCCGGAGAGCGAGATCGAGCGGCGAGTCGAGGTGCGGATGCGCCGCCAGCGGCTGCTCGCCGGCGAACAGGCCCCGCAGCTGGCCATGGTGATCGACGAGGCGGCGCTGCGCCGGCCGTGCGGCGGGCCCGAGGTGATGCGCGGTCAGCTGCTCCACCTGCTGGAGCTGGCTGAGCGCCCCGGCATCGAGCTGCAGGTGATGCCGCTGGGCAGCGCCGGACTTCGGGCCGAGAGCGGCACCTTCTCGCTGCTCGGCTTCCGCGAGCCGGACCTCGCCGACGTGGTCTACCTGGAGCAGTTCACCACCGCCCTCTATGTGGACCGGCCGCGCGAAGTCGCCGAGTACCGCGACACGTTGGGCCGATTGCGGGAGGACAGCCTGAGCCCGGAGTCGAGCCGGGAGCTTCTGTCGAGGATGCTCCAAGAAGCCTGACGTATCAGTAGGATGATCGGCTGTCAGTTCGCGCCAACTCGCAAGGGGCTTCAGGTGTCGCACTTTACGGAACTCGCCCTGCAGTACATCGACGGACAGTGGCGCCAGGGCAGCGGCTCCTGGGAGATCGTCGACATCAACCCGTTCGACGGCGAGAAGCTCGCCAGCATCACGGTGGCCACCGTCGGCGAGGTCGACGAGGCCTACCGCGCGGCCGAGCGGGCGCAGAAGGAGTGGGCGAAGCAGAACCCCTACGCCCGCCGGCTGGTCTTCGAGCGGGCGCTGCGGCTGGTCGAGGAGCGCGAGCAGGAGATCACCGAGACCATCATCGCCGAGCTCGGCGGCACCTACCTCAAGGCCGGCTTCGAGCTCTCGCTCACCAAGGACATGCTGCGCGAGTGCATGCAGCTGTCGCTGCGCCCGGAGGGCCGGATCCTGCCGTCGCCGGTGGACGGCAAGGAGAACCGGGTCTACCGGCTGCCGGTCGGCGTGGTCGGCGTGATCAGCCCGTTCAACTTCCCCTTCTTCCTCTCCATGAAGGCGGTCGCCCCGGCGCTGGCGCTGGGCAACGGCGTGGTGCTCAAGCCGCACCAGGACGCGCCGATCACCGGCGGCACCCTGCTCGCCAAGCTCTTCGAGGACGCCGGGCTGCCCGCCGGCCTGTTCAACGTGGTCGTCACCGACATCGCCGAGATCGGCGACGCGCTGCTGGAGCACCCGGTGCCCAAGGCCATCGCCTTCACCGGTTCGGACCGGGTCGGCCGGCACGTCGCCACCGTCGCCGCCTCGCACTTCAAGCGCTCGGTGCTGGAGCTGGGCGGCAACAGCGCGCTGATCGTGCTGGACGACGCCGACGTCGACTACGCGGTGGACGCGGCCGTGTTCAGCCGGTTCGCACACCAGGGGCAGGTCTGCATGGCCGCCAACCGGGTGCTGGTGGACCGCACGGTCCTGGCCGAGTTCACCGAGAAGTTCGTGGCCAAGGTCGGCTCGCTCACGGTCGGCGACCCCAAGGACCCGAACACCCAGATCGGCCCGCTGATCAACTCCACCCAGGCCGACGCGATCAACGCCGAGGTGGACCGCGTGGTGGCCGCCGGTGCCACCGTGCTGCTGCGCGGCAGCTCCGTCGGCACCCTGGTGTCGCCGGTGGTGCTCACCGACATCCCGGCCGAATCGCCTTTGCTGCAGCGCGAGTTGTTCGGTCCGGTGGTGATGCTGATCCCGTTCGACGGCGAGGACGAGGCGATCGAGATCGCCAACGACACCCCGTTCGGGCTGAGCGGCGCGGTGCACAGCGGCTCGGTGGAGCGCGGCGTCCGGGTGGCGCAGCGGATCGACAGCGGCATGATCCACGTCAATGACGGGACCATCGCCGACGAGGCGATCGTGCCGTTCGGCGGCGAGAAGAACTCGGGCGTGGGCCGCCTCAACGGCGAGTCCACCGTGGAGGCCTTCACCACCCAGAAGTGGATCTCCATCCAGCACGGGCGGTCCCGCTACCCGTTCTGAGGCTTGCCGCGGCTGGGCCTACCATCACAGGAGGAGCATGATGGGAGGCCCAGCATGACCAAGCGACCGAAGCCCAGCAGCAGGCTCCGCCAAGGCACCCAGGCCCTGCTGGAGCGGCGCGGCATGATGGCCGCCGCCCCCGGCGGCAAGCCTCGCCCGATCGGCCCGGAGCTGCACACCCAGCTGTCCGCCGCCCAGGGGAAGACCGCCGGCTACGGCAGCTATGCCGCACTGGCCGGCCAGGCCGGCCGCCGGGTGCCCGAGGAGCGCGCCCACACCGGCGTCCAGCCCGCGCACGTCGAGCTCAAGGGCCACCGGCACCGCGGCGCCGAGCGGCACTCCGCGCACTGAACCCGCGCACGGCTCGGCCCCCGCAGCCCTTCGGGGCGGCGGGGGCCGATGCACGTGTGACTACGGGAAGACCGGCGCGCCGGCCCGCACCAGCCGCCAGGAGACCGCCGCGAAGTCGGCCGGGTCGATCACGCCCTTGGCCTTCACCCAGGCGATCATCGTGTTGCGGATCTCGTCCGAGTTGGTCCACACCTGCTTGGCGCCGGCGACGTGCGGGAAGTTGCCGCCGCCGTTGGCCCGGTAGTTGTTGACCGCCAGCACGAACTGCCCGGCCGGGTCGATCGGCTTGCCCGCGTACGACAGGTTGACGATCCGCGAACCGACCGGCTGCGAGATGTCGATGTCGTAGCCCAGCCCGTAGATCGAGTCGAAGTTGTAGTCCGGGATGCCGTTCTGGTTGGTCAGGGTGTCCGGGTTGACCGGCGCGCCCGGGGCCAGCTGGGCGAAGTACGTCATCGAGAACTCGAGGTAGTCCTTGAGCTGGCTGCCCGTCATCAGCCGGGCCTCCAGGGTGTTCTCGTAGATGTAGAGGCCCGCGACATCGCGCAGCTTCAGGGTGCCGGCCGGGATGTCGGCGGTCCGGTTGAACGGCGCGGCCTGCGCCACCACCGGCAGGTTGGCGTAGCTCGTGCCCGCCAGCGCCGCCTTGACGGTGTCCTGCTGCACCCTGCCGATCAGGTCGATGATCGGGGTGTCCTTGAACCGCGCCTGGGCGATCGACAGGTCCACCTTGCTGGTGCCGATCACCTGGTTGACGTAGGCGACCACCTTGTCGTGCTGCTCCTTCAGCAGCATCACGATCTCCTGGTCCTCGTCCACGGTGTTGGAGTTGAGCACCTGGGAGCTGAGCGAGCTGACCGACCAGACGCCCTTCTCGAACTGCACCTCGAAGTCGAACCGGCTCAGCCGCTGGCCCCAGCAGAGCGGCTCGGAGAGCACCACGGTCTTGCCGGTCTGCTTGTTGACGACCAGGCGCTGCGGCACCTCCTTGTGGGTGTGGCCGACCAGCACCGCGTCGATCCCCGGAACCTCGGCGGCCATCTCGCCGGAGGTGTCCTCGGGGAACGGGATCTGGGTGCCGTAGGAGGAGGGCTCGTCGATCCCGGAGTGCGCGGACACGATCACGATGTCGGCGCCCGCGGCCTTCAGCTTCGGCACGTAGATCTTGGCCGCCTCGACGATGCCGTTGAAGGTCATCTGGCCCTGCACATTGGCTTTGTCCCAGATCGCGATGCCCGGGTTGGTCAGGCCCAGGATGCCCACCTTCAGCGGCCGGCCGCCGCCCAGGTGCAGCGTCTGGATCACATAGGGCTGGAAGGCGGGCTTCTCGTCCTTGGCGTGCAGCGCGTTGGCGCCCAGCAGCGGGAAGTCCAGCTGCTCCTCGAAGGCCTTGACGGTGGGGATGCCGTAGTTGAACTCGTGGTTGCCCAGCGCCGCCGCGTCGTAGCCGATGACGTTCATCGCGGTGGCCATCGGGTGCTCGGGGGCGTCGTCGCCGGTGATCGGCTCGACCCGGGCGAAGTAGTAGCTGAGCTGGGTGCCCTGGATGATGTCGCCGGCGTCGATCAGCAGGGTGCGGTCCCAACCCACCTCGTCACGCACCTGGTTGACCAGGGTGGAGATCTTGGCCAGGCCGACCGCGTTGTGCTGCGCGTCGGTGTAGACGGCGTCGGTGAAGTAGTCCCAGTTGACGGCGTGGCCGTGCACATCGGTGGTGCCCATCACGGTGAACTTCGCCTTGTGCGGCCCGGGTCGGCGGTGCTGCGGCTCGGCCTCGGCCGCCGCGGGATCGGCGGCGGCCACCGACACCCCCGACACCAGGGCGGCGCCGGCCGCCGTGGCGGCGGTCCGGGTGACGAAGTCGCGGCGGTTCAAGGGCATGGGGTCACTCCAGTGGGGTCGAACGGGTGGTGACTCGTGACGCGCGTAGAGATACGCGCGTAGAAGTGTGCCCCGAAACCACCCGCCGCGAACAGACCCCAAAAATGGACTGGAGGTGACGAGTTCCCGACATCGGGGTGCCGGGAGTTTGACGGTGGCTCAGATCGAGCTGTGGCTAACAGTGCGTCAGACGGGTCAGCGCATGGTCCACCCGGGACAGGAACTCGTCCGTCGGATCGGTCGCCTGCGGCGCCACCCGCTGCCACAGGAGCGCCCGTTCATACCAGTCCAGGGTGCTGGTCAGCTGCCGTGCGACGGCGTCCGCGACCTCGTCGGTCGCCGGTACGGCCAGCCGAGCGCCGCATACGGCCAGCAACTGCTGGGCGGCCTGGGCGGCCTCGGTCGGCCAGCCGGCGGGCACCGGCTCGGCCGAGCGCTCCACGACCTCGGCACGCAGCACCTCGACCGGAGTGGGGCCCAAGTGCCGCTTCTCGACGCCCGGTTGCCGGGTGCCGCCGTTCTGCCCGACCGGAGGCTTCGGGGGCGGTGGCTGCGGGCCGCCCGCGAAGCTCCACCCGAGCACCGCCCCCGCGCCGTACAGCCCCACCGCCATCGCCGCCGTCCAGACCCCCACTCCGGCGGCCAGCCCGCTCACCACGCCGATCGCGGCGCCCCCGCTGCCCAGGTAGTGCGCGCGGCTGCCGAACCAGGAGGCGAGCCGCCCGCCGCCCGGCTCACTGGTAGCCACGGATCTCCTCGAACACGCCGTCCAGCGAACTCGTCAGGGCGTCGAACAGCCGCCCGCCGGTGAGGTCCGCGATGCCCTGCAACTGGTCCTTGGCACCCTCGCCGAACAGGATCGGAAAGACCGGGATCGCCTGCTGGCCCGGTGGCAGCGCCTTGTAGAACGCGGAGAAGTCGCTCGCCGTGGCGCCCTCGTTGCTCTCCCCGTCGGTCATCAGCACGATCGAGGTGAAGCGGTCGTCGCCGGCCTGCGCCTGCTGGCCGGCGAGATCGCGGTAGGCGGTCTCCAGGGTGTCGTAGATGGCGGTGCCGCCGCCGGCCGACAGGCTCCGTACGTCCGAGTCGATCGCGGCCAGCTCGTTCTGCGGGTTGTCGGCCGGGACTTGGTGGACCTTCTCCCACTTCACCGCGTCGGCGAAGGAGATCAGGGTGACCTCCTCGCGGTCGCGGAACCCGTCCACGCTGTGGCTGCCGTCCGTGCCGGTGAGCAGGCCGAGCGCCTTCTGCAGGTTCGCCAGCCGATCGCCCGCCATCGAGCCCGAGGTGTCCAGCACGTAGAGCGTGCGGGACGGCCGGCGCAGCTGGTTCTGGTAGGCCGCCAGCAGCCCGTCCGCCACCGGACGGCTGCCGGGGAACGGGAGTTCGGGCCGCCGGTCGGTGCTCAGGCCGGCGCCCGGCTGCACCCCGGCGACCACCGGGCGGCGCTCGGTGGTGTCGGTGATCTTGTGCTGGGTGTCCTGGCGCAGCAGGTAGGACGTCAGCCGGCTGAACGCGTCCTTGGCCTGCGGCGAGGCCGAACTCAGCAGGGTCAGCGGGTAGTCCGCGGAGACCACGCCGTCGGTCGGGCGGATCACGGTCAGCTGGGCGTCGCTCGGCAGCGTCCGGTTGAGCTCCAGCAGCACCGACTCGTAGTTGACCAGCGCGCCGACCTGGGCGCCGGTGCCGCCCGTCGCGGTGCGCTGGTAGGCCTGGGCCAGCCAGCCGGAGGAGCCCGAGGTGAGCTTCTGCCCGGCGAAGAAGGTGCGCAGCGCGGGGGAGGCCTTGGCCACGTCGGCATCGGTCAGGGCGGCCTGGGCGCCGGAGAAGGCCGAGGCCAGCCCGATCAGCGCGGACAGCCCGGAGTTGGACTGGGCGGGGTCGGTCATCCCGAAGGTCAGCTTGCCCTGTCCGACCGCGTCGCCGATCTGCGACCAGCTGACCTTGGTCGGATCCCAGCCGAGTCCGGAGAGCACCGAGGAGCGCACCCCGAACGCCACCGGCGAGTCCATCACCGGCGTCTCCGAGAGCAGCTTGCCGGCCGCCGCCTGGTCGAGCCGCAGATAGCGGTTGGACGGGAACCAGAGCGCGTCGTACGTTCCGTCGGCCCGGCCGGCGCTGACCGTGTTCGCGCCGTCCAGGGTGCCGGTGTAGCTGAGCTTGACGGTGACCCCGGTGGCCTTCTGCGCGTCGTCCAGGACCGGCTGCATGTCCTGCAGTTCGCTGCCGCCCAGCACCCGCAGGGTGTACGGCGCGCCGCTCGGCGCGGGGGCGGCGCTACCGCTGGCGGTCGGGGCCGGCTTGGGCGCGGAGCCGCTGCTGCAGGCGGTGACGGCGGTCAGCAGCACGGCCAGGGCGCCGAGGGCGGCGCGGCGCGGCAGGTGGCGGACCATCGGTCGGCTCCTCATCACTGGCCGCTGGGGACGGCGCGGTTGACCAGTTGCTGCAGCAGATCGCTGGTTGGGGGCGGTGGCTGGGAGGTGCCCAGCGACTTCAGATCGGCCGGGAACTGCTGGTTGTCCTTCTGCTGCAGGTCCTTGGCGAGCAGGCCCGGGTCGTTCTCCGGACGGAAGCCGAACCGCGCCTCCAGCTTGACCAGGTCGGGGTCGTTCGCCAGCGCGGCGGAGACCCGGGCCGCCTTGGCCGTCAACTCCACGACGGTGTGGTCACTCTGGATGTCGTAGTCCGGATAGATGACGGTGGTGCCGGCCGGCAGGGTGCCGGCGAGTGCCTGCTCGGCGACCTCGGACTCGTACGTCCAGCTGAGCGGGCGTTCGGTGCCGGCCACGAAGTCGCGGAACAACTGGTCACTACTGGACAGCATGGCGCCCTGATAGCCCATCAGCTTCTGCAAAGCCGGTCCGACCCGGTCGATGTCACTCTGACTGGCCACCACCTTCTGACCGTTGCCCAGGTAGGACATCAGTGCCAGGTAGAGCGAGGCCGAGGAGGAGGTGCGCGGATCGGTGGTGGCGATGTAGATCTGGCCGGACAGGCCGGCCGGCCGTTTCTGCTGGTGCGGCAGGCCGGTCCAGGCCGTGCCGGCGGACGCGGCGGCCCAGTAGGCCTGCATGTCCATCACCCACACGTTGTCCTTCTGGGAGGCCAGCCCGTTCTGCTGCATGAAGGCGGCCACATCCGGGGTGGTCAGCACCACCAGCGGGGAGTAGAACGGCCGGACCTTGGTGGTGGTGATCGGGGTGGGGATCGAGTCGGCGGCCACCGAGCTGGCCGGGATGGCGAAGTCGTAGCCGCCGCCCTTGAGTTCGTCCTTCATCTGCCAGGATCCGGCGTGCTGCACACTGACCGTCAGGCCGAGCTTGTCGAAGGCCCGCTGCACCTCCGGGCTGGCGAAGAAGTCCGCCTTCTCGGAGCCGATCAACCCGGTGACGGTGGTCTGCGCCGCAGGCGTCGGCGACGATCCGCAGCAGGTCTTGGTGATCACGATGGCGGCCACGGCGGCCACCAGGGCGAGCGCCACCAGGATCCCCACCAACTGCTGCCGACGCATCGGCTCCCCCCACGGTCGGTCGGCCCAGGGCCGGTTCTCGGACCCAGAGCGTCCCGCCGGGCGCCGAGCGGCGCCCGTACCGGCGGTGAACCGGAGGTGAACAGCCCTTCACGGATCCGCATCGGACGACCCCGTTCGCACGGCCAATTCCGGCTGGCGGAAACGGAACTCACCACTCGTCAGAAAGTTCAACGAAGCTTTCAGGTTCGGTCATGTGACCGACCGTCGGAACGTGGTTGTTACGCGCGGGTAGTGCATACTCTCGGAACCATGCGCCGAGCAAAAATCGTCTGCACACTCGGGCCCGCCACGGATTCGTACGACCAGATCAAGGCCCTGGTCGACGCCGGGATGGACATCGCCCGACTCAATCTGAGCCACGGCTCCCACGCCGAACACGAGGAGCGGTACCGCCGGGTCCGCAAGGCCGCCGACGAGGCCGGCCGAAGTGTCGGCATCCTGGTCGATCTTCAAGGCCCGAAGATCCGACTCGACACCTTCGCCGAGGGGCCGGTACTCCTCGAACGCGGCGATGAGTTCACCATCACCGTGGAGGACGTCCCCGGCGACCGCTTCAGCTGCGGCACCACCTACAAGGGCCTCGCCGCGGACGTCGGCCGCGGCGAGCGGATCCTGGTCGACGACGGCCGGGTCAGCCTGGAGGTCACCCAGGTGGACGGGCCGCGGGTCCGCTGCCTCGTCATCGAAGGGGGCCTGGTCTCCGACCACAAGGGCCTCAACCTGCCCGGAGTCGCCGTCTCGGTGCCCGCGCTCAGCGACAAGGACGTCGCCGACCTGCGCTGGGCCCTGCGGACCGGCGCCGACCTGATCGCCCTCTCGTTCGTCCGCAGCGGCAAGGACATCGAGGACGTGCACAGCGTGATGGCCGAGGAGGGGCGCTTCCTCCCGGTCATTGCCAAGGTGGAGAAGCCGCAGGCCGTGGACGCCCTGGACGGCATCGTGGCCGCCTTCGACGGCATCATGGTGGCCCGCGGCGACCTGGGCGTGGAGATGCCGCTGGAACAGGTCCCGCTGGTCCAGAAGCAGGCCATCAAGCTCGCCAGGCGAAACGCCAAGCCGGTCATCGTCGCCACCCAGATGCTCGACTCGATGATCAACGCCTCCCGGCCCACCCGCGCCGAGGCGTCCGACGTGGCCAACGCCGTGCTCGACGGCACCGACGCCGTGATGCTCTCCGGGGAGACCTCGGTCGGCAAGTACCCCATCGAGACCGTCAAGACCATGGGCCGGATCATCGAGGCGGTCGAGGACGACGTGCTGGCCGCCGGCCTGCCGCCGCTCACCGCCGGCACCAAGCCGCGCACCCAGGGCGGTGCGGTGGCCCGGGCGGCCGCCGAGATCGGGGACTTCCTGCACGCCAAGTACCTGATCGCCTTCACCCAGTCCGGCGACACCGCCTGCCGGCTGGCCCGCTACCGCAGCCCGATCCCGGTGCTCGCCTTCACCTACGAGCAGGCGGTGCGCAGCCAGTTGGCACTCACCTGGGGCGTGGAGACCTTCCTCGGCCCGTTCGTGCCCACCACCGACGAGATGGTCGCCCAGGTCGACGCCCAACTGCTCAGCCTGGGGCGCTGCCAACGCGGCGACATCGTGATCATCACCGCCGGCTCCCCGCCCGGTGTGGCCGGCTCCACCAACCTGGTGCGGGTGCACCACGTGGGCGAGTTGGACAACTGACCGAACGGCAAAAGGTGTTGGGGCAGTGCGCCGCGCACTGCCCCAACACCCGCTAGCGGCCCGTCAGATGCGCCACGGCCTCCTCCCAGCTGCCGATGTGCACGGGCAGCGGCCGCAGGGCGGCGGCCAGCGCATGGACGGCGTCGCCGGCGGCCGGGCGGGCGATCCAGTTGACGATCGACGCCAGCAGCCAGGCCCTGGTCGGCGCGGTGCCCGTGTCGGGCGGCTGGGTCAGCACCGCGGTGACCGCGGCACCTGGTTGCCCGGGCAGGTGCAGGGCCTCGGGGGCGGCCCGCAGCGTGGTGTACGGCTCGGGCCGCAACCGCCAGCCGGCCTGCTCCAGTTGCCGGGCGCGTTTGACCAGGTCGGACATCCAGCTGCGAGGGAAGAGCACCGCCTGCCCGCCCTCGCGCACGGCCGCACCGCACAGCAGCGCGATGTCGCCCGGGTGCGCGGCCACCTGGCGGGCGTAGCCGGCCAGCACGGCCTCCAGGGCCTGGTGCAGGGCCTGGGGGGTGCGGGCGCGGGCCAGCAGCTCGCCGCCGCGGAACAGCAGATGGAGGGTGCCAGGGCGGTCCACGGTGAGGGTGACCGGCGAGTAGCCGTCGTCGAGGACGCCGCCGGTGGCGGCTTCGGCGATCCGGCGGGCCTCGGCGCCACGCACCGCGATCCCCAGGCGGGTGCCGGCGACCCGGGCGGTGAGGACCGCGTCGACCGGCTCGGCGGCCACGTTGACCGAGCAACTGGTGGGCGCCTCAACGGTCGTGGCGCCAGGATCGGCGCCGCTGAGCGCGACCAGGGAGCGGCTGACCTCGTCGAACCCGGTGCGGATCCGCGGCGGTCGGCCGGGCGAGAGGTGCACGGCGGTGGGGGTGCCCCGGCTCGCGGCGCGCCGGCCGAGGCGGGTGAGGTGCTCGCGCGCGGGGGCGGCGACCGGGCGGCCGAGGAGCCTGGTGTCGGCGGGGGCGTCGGCGAGGTCGTCGGTGTCGACCAGGAGCACCGAGGCGTCAAGCTTCTTCAGGCTGTGGGCGTTTGCCGCCAGGTCGGCGCCCAGCTGGGTGCAGAAGGCGCAGCCGGCCGCCATCGCCACCACGAGCACCTGATGCGGCACCAGGGCGGCGCAATCGGCGGCGGCCGCCTCCAGGTCGTCCTGGGCGGCGGGGGCGCCGGGCTCATCGCCTCGCGTGACGAAGCCGGCGGCGCGCCACTGGGAGAAGCAGCTCTCGTGCTGGGCGCGGTGTTCGGCAGCGGGGGGCCGGCCGCGGAGCCAGCCCAGGGCGGTCGGGCTGAGGAAGGCCGCGGCGGGCCGGCCGGTGTCCAGCAGGACGCCGCCGCTGCCCAACTCGGCCACGACCACCCCGGGTAGCAACTTCATCTACGGCTGCTGACAGAAGCCGCTGAAGCCGTTCGTCGACACGCACACGAGGCCGGGGCAGCAGCCCACGCTCCCCGTGCAGCCTTCTCCTTGGATCCGGCAGGCGGTGGGGGCGATGAAGGAGTCGGTGAAGACCTCCTCGATCGCCGCGATCAGGTCAGCGCCGGGCGCGTCGGTGCGCGCCTCTTCCATGTAAGTGAGCATACGTACAGTCTGCTGGACGGCCGCTGTCCAGGTCGATCGCCCACCCGGGTGAAGCGGGTTACCGAGAAGTCAATTCGCTTGTGAGGAAAGCGTGATGATGGTTGCTCATGAGAAGTCGACGTCCTGGTACGCGCCGGCCTGGGCGCGGAACAGGGTCGCGTAGTGCCCGCCCGCCCGCAGCAACTCCCCATGGCTGCCCTCCTCGACCACCCGGCCGGCCGCCAGCACGTAGATCCGGTCCGCCTGCCGAACGCTGCGCAGCCGGTGGGAGATCAGCACCACCGTGCGGCCCGCGAACAACTGCCGCAGCTGCGAGAAGAGTTGGTCCTCGGCCTGGGCGTCGAGAGCCGCCGTGGGCTCGTCCAGGATGACGAGCGGGGCATTGCGGTAGAAGGCGCGGGCCAGCGCCAGCCGCTGCCACTGCCCGCCGGACAGGTCCGCGCCCCCGGTGAACTCCTTGCCCAGCGGCGTGTGCAGGCCGCCCGGGAGCCCCTTGAGGAAGTCCAGCGCCCCGGCCTGCCGCGCGGCCTCGTGCGCGCGATCCAGGTCGGCGGCGGCATGCGGACGGCCGAAGGCGATGTTGTCCAGCGCCGCGAGCCGGTAGCGGGTGAAGTCCTGGAAGACCACCGCCGTCCGCTCGCGATGCGCCGCGAGGTCCGTGACCGCCGTACCGCCCAGCAGCAGCCGCCCGCTGTCCGGCGGATACAGCCCCGCCAGCAGATTGGCGAGCGTCGACTTGCCCGAACCGTTCACCCCGACCAGGGCCACCACCTGCCCAGGCCGCAGCTCCAGGCTCACCTCCCGCACCGCCGGGCCGTCCGCACCGGGATAGCCGAAGCACAGCCGCTCGGCGCTCAACGTGCCGAACTCGGCTGCCGGGCCTCGCGGTTGGCGAGGCGTGACCACCCGCGCGACCGCCGGAGCGGTGAAGCTCCGCAGGTCGGTGAGGCGCAGCAGGTTCTCGCCGATACCGGAGAGCATGCCCGCGAAGGTGTTGAGCCGCGCCGACAGCAGCCACACGCCCGCCACCGCCGCCCCGGCCACCGACAGCGGCAGCAGATGACGGCCGGCCGCCCACCACAGGCCCCCGACCGCCAGACAGGTCAGGACCGCCCCGACCGCCTGGGCCGCCATCCGGCGCCGGGCGTGCGCCGTCAGCAGCGCCTCGGTGTCGCGGACCTCCCGCGCGTACTCCTCCTGCCAGCGCCCGGTCAGGACCTCGCCCAGATCCAGCGCCCGGATCTCCCTGGCCTCGCCGCGACCGGTGAGCAGCCGCTCCAGGTACTCCCGAAGCCGCCGGCTCTCCGACAGCCCGTGGTGCAGCTCGTGGTGGGCGCTGCGCTCCCGGCCCGCCGCCCTGACCGCCGGCACCGCGCTGACCAGCACCAGCGGCAGCAGCCACCATGCCATGACCACGAACGCGCCGCCCACCGCCAGCACCGTCAGGACCGCCTGGAACGCGGTAACCAGCAGGACGACGGCCATGGCCGGCTGGCGGCGCGAGGCGAAGACGGCCCGCTGCAGCCGATCGTGGAACTCCGGCTCCTCGAAGCGCGGCAACTCGGCCGCCACCGCGGCCTCCAGCACCATCCCCGCCACCAGGCGGTCCACCTTGACCGTCAGCACCGCCATCCGCGCCGCCCCCGACAACCGCAGGGCACCGAACGCGCCCCCCGCCACCAAGAGCACCACCACGGCGGGCACCAGCGCCGGCGACCTCCCCGCCGCCGCGGGGCCGTGCGCCAGCACCGACCCCAGCGCCCCCTGCACCAGCACCAGCCCACCGGCCATCGCGCCCGCCAGCAGCACTTGCACCAGCACCACCTGGACCAGGGCCCGCCGGTCGGCCAGCCAGGCCAGCCGGACCGCGAAGGCCGCCGAGGAGACCAGGGTGCCAACCCGCCGTTCAGCCGCCATCGGCCCGCCACCGTTCCGTCCTTCGACCACCGACCACTCGGCCGCGCGATCAGAGCAACGACGGGCGCGGGGCCGGGGAAACGGCCTGCGGCTACGAGGAGGTGCGGCCGACCACCGCGGTGCGGGCTATCTGGGTCAGCTTCGCCACCTCGAAGGCGCTGTACGAACCACCGGCCAGCAGCGAGAACTTCACGCCCTCCCGGCCGCCCGGGCGACGGAACCCCTCGGGCAGCAGCCGGCGGTAGTGCTCGGCCGCCCGGTGGAAGAACTGCGGCCGCTCGGCCCGGCTGACACAACCGGCCAGGTCCAGCACGAACAGGTAGTGCTGGACCATCCGCCGGAACAGGAACGGGCGCACCAGGTCCGCCGCGGTCAGCGACAGCCCGTTCAGCAACTCGAAACTGCGCTCGTACTGGTCGAAGAGATCGAACTCACTGGCCCCCGGAGAGGCGGTCGGATGCACCGTCTGGCGGCGCCGCAACTGCACCAGTTCATCAGCCAGCGCCACCGCGCGGCGGGCCCGCAGCAGCGCCTGGTGCACCGCCGATATCTCCTCGTACCGCCCGTCCGGGAACGCCAGCTGGGCGTCCATCCACAGCTCACGGCTGATCAACCGGTCCCAGGCCTGCGCGGGCACCCCGAACACCTCCGGGCGCTCCACCGGCGTGAACGCCGCCGCCCCCAGCCCGCCGAGCACCGCCTGCGCCGCACCCGGCCAGACCCGCTCCCGGTGCAGCCGGGTGTGCCCGAACAGCACCACCTCCGCCTCCGGCTCCGCGCGCAACCGGTCGGCCAGCGTCAGGAACGCCCCCGGCGTCACCAGGTGGTCGGCGTCCAGGAAGAGCAGGTACCGTCCCTGCGCCCGTGCCGCCCCCGCGTTCCGCGCCCGCCCCACCCCGACCGCCGCGTTCAACCGCAGCACCGACACCCGGTCGTCCGCCGTCTGCGCGACCGCCGCCGGCGACTGCGCCGACCGGTCCGCCACCACGATCACCTCGAACCCCCCGAAGGACTGGTCGAGGATCGAATCCAGGCACTCGGCCAGCTGTCCCTGCTGGTCATAGGCGGGAACGACGACGGAGAGGAGCGGCTGCGGCATGAGGCCAGAAGGTAGGTCGCCCCTTTGGCCCTGGCAAGCCGCGCGGGCGCCTAAAACGGACGCATGGTGACGAACCGTCTGCCCTGCACACGACATCCTCACGTGGCGGTCGGGGGGTCGGCACAGGCTGGGGGATTGCTGGGGGCGGGCGGGCTTCGGCTGTTCTGGGACGGAGTGTGCGGCACTCAGAGCCCGAAGCGGCCATCTCGTACCGTCAATGCTTGGGGCCGATGTGGCAGTCCAGCAGGGTCACGGAGTCGCGGCGGGCGATCGAGATGTCGGTGCTGCCCGAGAGGCGGTTGCGGGCCTTCCAGCGGACGCCGACGGCATCGAGGGTGGCGGTGAAGAGCCGCAGGATGTCGGGGGACTTGTTGGTGAGGAAGTACCGCGGGTACTCGTGGCGCCGGGTGATGCCGTTGGTGGTGCGAGTGGCCCAGTTGACGATCCGGCAGCCGTCGGCGTGGATCAGGCCGCGGAGCAGGCCCCAAGGGTGGGCATCGACGATGGTTTGCTGCCAGGGCACGAGGGACACGTCGCGCTCGTGCTTGAGGCCGGGGCCGTGCTGAGGGAAGAGGCAGGGGAGGTGCTGGGAGTAGACCTTGACGTCATGGCAGCCGGTTCGACGGACTCGGCAGGGCTTGTTGTTGGGGAGCACATCGCGCACGGCCTGCTCGACCGAGTCCATGACGCCGGGCCACTTGTCGTCGCACGTGATCGCGAGCGTGTACGCGCGGTGCTGCTTGGGGCGGACGATGTGGCCGTCGCCGAGATAGAGGCCGAGCAGGTACGAGTAGGCGCGCTCGTCGAGTGGGTCTCCGTGGCAGGTCGGGCAGGTGGAGGGCTTCCGTCCCGGGAGCTCGCCGCGTTTCGCGCGGTCGCCGTGCTTCCACGAGCCGACGGTGCCGTATGGCACGGCGAGCCGACGAGCCACCTCGGCGTTGCTGACACCACCGCGGAGAAGGAGAACGGCCTCGTCGCGGGTTGAGCGGTTGGTCATGGGGCGAGCCTGGAGTATCGCCGACTCATGAGTTCCGAGAATGATCGGAAATAACCCGTGACGGTGAAATTCACCCGAACAGGGAAGAAATTCTCAATTGAAGGAAAGTGCCCCGGGTGGGATTCGAACCCACGCTGTCGGTGGTTTGAGCACCGTGTCTCTCCCGCTGGACTACCGGGGCATCCTCAGAATCAAAGGCTTCGCCCGACCCTGTGAGCCACCAACATACCGCGTCTCGGTACCCTCGTGCATGCACCCCCGGCCCGGAACGAGGAGTCACGTGAGCACCGCCGACGAGCAGCCCCAGGCGCTGGAGACCGATTCGTCCCAGATCACCCGGATTGTGATCGCGGAGGACGAGGCGCTGATCCGGCTCGACCTCAAGGAGATGCTGGAGGAGGAGGGCTACACCGTGGTCGGCGAGGCCGGCGACGGGGAGACGGCGGTGCGGCTGGTGGAGGAGCTGAAGCCGGATCTGGCGATCTTCGATGTGAAGATGCCGGTTCTGGACGGGCTCTCGGCGGCCGAGCGGATCCATGAGGCGCACCTGGCTCCGGTGCTGATGCTGACCGCTTTCTCGCAGCGGGAGCTGGTGGAGCGGGCGCGGGACGCGGGGGCGATGGCGTACATCGTCAAGCCGTTCTCCAAGAGCGACCTGGTGCCGGCGATCGAGATGGCGGTCTCGCGCTACACCGAGATGCGGGCGCTGGAGGGGGAGGTCGCGGATCTGACCAAGCGGTTGGAGACGCGCAAGCTGGTGGACCGGGCGAAGAGCGTGCTGCAGACCAAGTTCGGGCTGAGCGAGCCGGACGCGTTCCGGTGGATCCAGAAGACCTCGATGGACCGGCGGATGACGATGGCCGCGGTGGCCGAGGCCGTGATCGAGGAGGGCGCGGCCCAGGACCGCAAGAAGGCTGACGAACAGCAGTAGCGGGAGCGGGAGTTGTCGGGGGGGGGGGGGCCCGCCCCCCCCCCCCCCCCGCGCGCGGGGGGGGGCCCCCCCGGCGGGCCGTGGGTCCCCCCCCAACGGCGCGGCCCCCCGGCGCCGCCCGCGCCGGGGCCGAACTCCG
>NZ_JARZAH010000037.1:0-77778 GCF_029892145.1 Kitasatospora sp. GP30 | reverse complement strand
GTCGCCATCGGGGCAGGGTACGGTGGCAGTGGCCACCCGAACTGGCGTTTGGTGGGCGCGCACCATTGTGTGAGCAGCAGCGTGCGGCCGGGGGCTGGCTACCCCGGGCCGCACGGTGCTGACGCGACGAACGTACGTATCAGTACTGCGTGGTGACCGTGACGCCGCTGAAGTCGGTCTGGGCGTAGAGGCTGATGTAGCGGTAGCCGGCCGTGGTGTTGGTGACGGTCAGGCTCTGGCTGGTGCCGTTGTTGAGTGAGCCGTTGGTGTAAGCGGTGGGCGTGGCCCAGGCGTTGGGGTTGTAGAGCAGGTACGCGGTGCCGGTGCCGCCGCTGGACGTGACGTTGAGCGTGGTGGTTCCGGCCGGCAGGTAGATGTAGTAGTAGTCCAGGTTGCCTGCCGTGGCCGACTGGCCGGCGCGGAAGCAGTTGCGGTCCAGCACCTGGGTGTTGGCCGCGGTGCAGGCCGTGGTACCGCCGCCACCCCCACCGCCACCGCCGCTGCCCGCCGTGCAGGCGCCGGCGGCGCAGGCGTCCAGCCAGGTGTTGAAGTCGGCGTCGTATGCGGTGCCGATGGAGTTGTAGACCGCGTAGCCACCGGTGTAGTCGCCGGTGCGGAAGTGGCTCAGCATGTTGGCGATGACGTCCGGGTGCTTCTCGACCATGTACCGGACGGCCAGGTAGCCCCACGGGTAGGTGCGGGTCTGGTCGCTGTTGGCGTAGGTGTTCTGGAACAGCGTGCTGAGCGCGTAGGTGTGCTTGGGGGCCTCGGCCATCGCGCCCGTGTCGGTCACGTTCCGGTAGGTGTACGACACGTACTCGGCCACGCCCTCGATCCACCAGACGTCCGGCACGACGGTCTGCTGGGTGAAGTTGCCCTTCATGTCGTAGCGGGCGTCCAGGGCGTGGGTGTACTCGTGGTTGAGGTTCCAGATGCCCGCGGTGAACCCGTCGTTGCCGTTCTGGTAGGTGAGGGAGATCGGCTGGTTGCTGGGGTTGGTCGGGTCACCGACCAGCGTGATACCGCCGTTGTTGGTGCTCACCCCGTAGATGCCGCCGGCGTAGGTCTGGTAGTCCTGCGGGCTGGCGAAGACCACCATCTGCAGCGAGTTCTCGTACTGGCCGGGGATCGCGCCGTTGTCCTTGACCAGGTTGTGGACGAACGCGTCCTGGTTCTCCAGACTGGAGCAGACGGCGGTCAGGTCGGCGGCGGTGAGGCTCTGCGCCAGGATGCTGTGGGTGGCGTCGCAGGTGTAACTGACCGGCAGGGCTGCGGCCTTGAGCTGCTGCGGCAGGTTGCAGACGCCGTAGTAGGAGCAGTTGGACGCGTCGTAGAAGCTGGCCATGCCGGCCACGCCGACCCAGAGCCGGGCGGTCGGGCCGGTGATCGAGGAGGCGTCGAGCAGTCCCTTGATCAGCGGCTTCACGGTGGCCTGCAGAGCCGAGTGCTCGATGAAGCGGGCGGTCTCCAGGCCGGCGTTGGAGTCCAGGAACGAGTTGGTGGTGCCCAGCAGGTCCTTGTGGTTGAGCGCGAAGGTGTCGAGCGTGGTGATGATGCTCGGGTCGCTGGTGACCGCGGTGACGAAGTCCGGGTTCTGGTGGCCGCGGTAGAGCGGGGTGAAGACGTCGTTGACGAAGTTCACCATGTACCAGGAGGCGTTGTAGGTCGCGGGGTTGTAGGCGTTCAGCACCTGCTTGTAGGTGTTGAGGTAGCGGCCCTGCAGGTTGGCGCTGTCGGTGAGGACCATGACCTCGCCGGATATCTGGCCATTGGCGTCGCTGACGTCGCCGAGGTGCGAGTTGGCGACGAATGAGTCAAGGCCGCTCTGCACCGCGCTGGTGAGGGTGGCGTCGTAGCTGCCGACGTCGGCGGAGTCGTAGAACTGCACGTAGTAGCCGGCGCGCAGGAAGAGCACCAACTGCCAGATGCCGGTGGAGTCGTCACCGGTGTAGGCGGCGGCCTGGCTCTGGAAGGCGCTGGCGACGGACAGCATCTGACTCTCGCGGAACACCCCGGAGGCGTTCGAACCCGTCACCTGGAACAGCGAGTTGATGCAGTCGGGAGTGGACGCCTGGACGTAGGCGGCCAGGTCGGAGCCGGTGCGGCTGCTGAAGTCGGCCGGGGTACAGGAGGCGGTTGCCGTCCCGCTGCGCACCGTCGGCTTCAAGACGGTCTTGGGACCGGACTGCGGGCTGCTCGGGGGGAGTTGGGCCGGGGTGAGCCGCTGGTGCTGGGCCGTTGCCTGGTCGGGGGTGCCGAGCGTGGGGGCGCCGGCGGGCGGGAGCAGCCCAGCGTGACTGGCCTGCGGGGTGGCCTGCGGAGCCTGCTGCGCGGGGGCAGCGAAGCTCGGCGCGGCCAGTGCGCCGACGAGGGCCGTGCTCGCCGCGGCGAGCACGGCCAGCCCTCGGGGCAGCCGGAAGTGGGGACGCATCGTCACTCCTTGGTGGGGGACCTGGTGGATGCGCGCCTCGGTACGAACTGTGGAGGCGTGAGACGCACCGTCTCACGCTGCCGATGCCCCTTCAATAGCACGTGACATATCAGATGGCATCGGCGAGCCATACCATCGGACGCCCTGTTCATGGGGGCGCTTTGGCCGGTCACAGGGGCGCACTGCAGCGCCGCGCGCCGTATTGCACATCAACAGCCGCACCCGGCCCACCAAGCCCGCGCCCAATGCTCACCGCGCCGTGATGTCCTTGCTGGGCCGACGAACGCACACGCACGGCCGACTGACGAACCAACTGAGATCGAGGTGGACGAGCGCATGACCGTGGCCTTCTCGACCGGCCCCACCGGACTGGGCACCAGCTCGCTGCAAGCCCGCCGGCAATCGGGCGAACAACCCGTCCGCCCGATCCCGGGACTGTACTGGCACCCCGTCAAGGAGCCGGAGCCCGCGGTGGTCGCCGAGATCGACCGCCGGATCGCGCACTGGGCAGTGGAGGAGGCCAGCCTCGTCCCGCCGGAGTGGGCGGACGAGTTCGAGGCCTTCGGCACCGGCCGCTCGGTCTGCCTCACCTACCCCGAGGCGGCCGGCCTGGACCACTTGGAGGCAGCGGCCCGACTCCTGGTGGCGGAGAACGCCGTCGACGACTGCTACTGCGAGGACCACGGCGGCTCGCCGCACGGCCTCGGCGCCCGGCTTCTGATGGCGCACTCCTCTCTGGAGCGCCCCTATGCCGTCGCCCCCTATGAGCAGCAGTGGCAGGAGAAGCTGGACAGCGAACCGCCGTGCCGCGCCTACCGGGCCGCGATGGAGTTCTTCAACCGCCACACCAGCGACCAGATCCGGGACCGCGAGATCCACGACCTGGCCCGCCTCCACCTGGGCTATCTCGCCGAGGCCGCCTGGTCGATCGACGGCGTGGTGCCGGAGATCCCCGAGTACCTGATGGTACGTCAGTACAACAGCTTCCGCCCTTGCCTGACCATCGTGGACGCCATCGACGGCTATGTCTTCCCGGCCGACCTCCACGACCACCCCAAGGTCCAACAGGTCATCGCCCTCGCCTCATTGGCGACCACCTTGGTCAACGACCTGTACTCGTACACCAAGGAGCTGCGCTCGCCGCGCCCGCACGTCAACCTGCCCACCGTGGTGCAGACCCATGAGAACCTGCCGCCGGACGAGGCGTACGCCAAGGCCATCACCATCCACAACGACGTGATGCACCGCTTCGAGGCGGAGGCCGCCGCCTGCGCCGCCGAACTCCCCAGCCTGCTGACGGCCCGCTACCTCAAGGGCGTTGCCGACTGGGTCGACGGCAACCACTGGTGGCACGCCACCAACACCCGCCGCTACACCCTGCCGGGGTTCCTGCCCGCGGAGTGAGGCGTTCAAGTGCTACCGGGGCCACTCAGTTGCCACTGGGGCCCCGAGGCATCGGCCCGCTCAGCTCGCCGCCCGGGCGGACTCCGGGGCGCGCTGGGCGGTCCAGCCGCGCTTGGCGTAGGAGTTGACGCCGGTGAGGGTGATCCGCAGGAGGGCGCGCAGCTCGACGTGGAGCGGGATGGTCTCCTCGGCGGACTGCGACCAGCGGTAGAGGAGGCCCAGGTAGGCGTCCCGCAGCATGTTGCCGGCCAGCACCGGGTCGATGTCGGAGGCGATGTCGCCGCGGACCTGGCCCGCGGAGATCGCCTGGACGAAGACGGCTCCGGCGTATTCCGGCGCCTCCAGCAGGGGTTGGCCCGACTTCAGCCAGGCCGTCAGCATCACCTGGGTGAGCTTGCGCTCCCCCTCGTTGAACTCGGCGAGGGCCGACATGCACCGCTCCAGCTGGACCGTGGTGTCGTAGTCGTCGTGGGCCAGCGAGCGGTCCATGAGCTCGCGGAGCTTCTCCTGGCGCTGCTGGGCCCACGTGGTGACCAAGTCCTCCTTTCGCTGGAAGTGGTTGAAGAACGTTCCCCGGGCCACATCGGCACGTTCGGCGATCTGGTCGATCGTGGTCCGCTCGTACCCCTGCTCGGCGAAGAGCTCCAGCGCCGCGGTGTACAGGCGGTCGTGCATGCGGTTCTTGCTCCGCTCCCGCCGGCTGAGTGGGCGCTCGGCTTGGGGTGTCTCGGTCGTCATCGGCTCTGTCCTCTCGTCCCGTCGATGCGCGTCCGGCCCCCCGAAGTCAGACCGAAGTGAGCTGACCGCATGGCTGCGACCGACATCGCCAGGCCCGTCCTAGCCCGGGCCACGAACCTATACCGTGGTTCATTGTTAGATTCTAGTTCACGATTGACACGGCGTCATCATGCTGCGCGCATCTCATTGAACTCGGCGGCGGCGGTTTCCAGTTCGGTGGCGAGGGCGGACAGGCGGTCGTCGCCCAGCAGGCGGCCGGTCGGGATCTCGACTCCGAACTCCTGCTGGAGAGTCCGCCGCAGCTGGACCGCCATCAGCGAGTCCAGGCCAAGTTCGCGCAGCGATCGCCGCAGGTCGACGCGGTCGACGGTGGTGCCGAGCACCGTGGCGACGTGGACGGTCAACCGCTCCGTGGCACTGCGGACGGGCTCCGGCCGGGCTGCCTTGGGCCGGGCCGTCTTCGGCTGACGCAGCGCCAGCTCGATGACGGCGGCCCGCACCCGGGGCGCCTCGGCGGGAGCGGTCTGGCGGCCCGCCGTGCGGAACAGCACCATGCCCTGGAAGTCGGCCAGCACCCGCCCGTCGGACGCCGTGAGGACGACATCGCCGCGCGCCGTGTCCTGGTCGCCGTCCGGCTCGAACCGGGTCATGCTCCAGAGCTCCCCGGCGGGCGCGTCGGCCAGCAGGACGCGGTCGAAGGCGACGGGCACGTAGGCGGTCGTGGGGTCGCTCGGCCAGGCCGCCAGCATCGCCAGCAGGCCGGCCTCCCACGCTCCCGCGGCCCCGGTGGTTCCGGCCCCCGGCAGGTCCAACCGGGCCACCGCCTCGCCGTCCCGCCGCCACAGCTGCTGGACGGCCCGCAACGTCGGGGCGACGGAGTAGCCACGGCCCTCGGCCCGGCGGTAGAACTCGGCGCCGGGGACGTACTCGACGCACCGGGTGAGCGCGAGGTCCAGGTCGGCGGTCGACGGCGCGGGCGCCTGCTCGGCGGCCCGCGCCCGGCCCTCCAGGCAGCGCACTCTGGTGCCCGAGCGGTCCGAGACCGCCTCGACGCGGAAGCCGTACTCGCCCTCCAGCTCATCCAGTTGAATGACGAGCGTGGTCTCGGCAGCGTCCGCCAGCAGCGGCAGGCCGTCGCCGAGGCGGACGTCGAGCAGCTCGACGGAACCCTCCCCGACGAGGTCGCGCACCGTCTCCGCGAGCGCCTCGAAGTACACCACCGGCGGGACCAGTGCGGTGCCGCGCGCGATCACACCGCTGCCCAGCGCCGCCAGGCCCAACCGGGAGAGGCGGACCCGGCGTTCGGCGCCCCGGGTCGGCTCGGCGGCCCCCGCGGCCGTCGGCGTGGCCTCCGGGGCGAAGTCCTCAGCGTCCCAGCTGTACAGCGGCAGCGGCACCCGCGCGGTGGAGGCGCCGTACCAGCGCCGCCAGTCCACCGCGACGCCGAGCGCGAAGGCGCGGCCCAGGGCGCGGACGGCCGCCGTCGACTCGCTCTGGCGGCGGATCAGCGTGGTCACCACCGCGGCGTCCAGCCCCGCGGCGCCCTGCACCTCCTCGACCGCCTGGCTGAGCACCGGGTGCGGGCTGACCTCGATGAAGACGGCGCCCCGGGCCTCGGCCAGCTGCCGCACCGACTCGGCGAACCGGACCGGCCGGCGCAGGTTGTCGACCCAGTACCCGGCGTCCAGCGCGGTGCCCTCGACCGGCGCGCAGCGGACGCTGGAGAACAGCTCGCCGTGCGCCGCAGTAGGCGTCAAGTCGGCGAGCCCGGCCGCCAGTTCGTCGCGGATCTCATCCATCACCGGGGAGTGCGAGGCCACGTTGACCTTGACCCTGCGGTTGAGGATCTGCCGCCGCTCCAGCTCGGCGGCGATCTCCTCGATGACCGCCGGGTCGCCCGCCAGCACGGTGGCGGACGGGGAGTTCTCCACCGCCACGCACACCTCGTCGCCGTAGCCGGCGAGCAACTCGTGGGCCTGCTGCGGGGAGAGCTCGGTGGCGAGCATCGCGCCACGTCCGGCGAGGCGTTGCATCAGGGTGCTGCGGCGGCAGATCACCCGGGCCGCGTCCCGCACCGACAGCGCCCCGGCGACGCAGGCCGCCGCCACCTCGCCCATGCTGTGGCCGATGCTGACGTCCGGGTCGACGCCCAGCGACCGCCAGTGCGCGGCCAGGGCGACCTCCATGGCCCACAGCAGCGGCTGCACCACGTCGACGGCGCTGTCCACGTCCGTGTTCTCGTCCTGCAGCAACTCCAGGACCGACCAGCCGAGTTCGTCGCGGACGGCGGCGTCGCACCCGGCCATCGCGGTACGGAAGGCGGCGGAGGTGCGCAGCAGCTCCACGCCCATGCCGCGCCACTGCGAGCCCTGGCCGGGGAAGACGAAGGCCACCTGGCGGGGACCGTCGAAGCCGGCGTCGTGGATGCCGCCGTCGGGGGTCGGCGAGCCCTCGGCCACGGCGCGCAGGGTGGCGGCCATGGCGTCGTGGGTGGAGCCCACGGCCCACAGGCGCAGCGGGTGGTGGTCGCGGCCCAGGATGGCGGAGCGGCAGATGTCGCGCAGCGCGTGGCCGCGGCCTGCGCCGTCGGCGCCCAGGTGGTCCGCGTGGCGCAGGGCCAGGCGGCGCAGGGCGGCGGGCGTGCGGGCGCTGAGCACCAGCAGCTGCGGGCCCTGGTGGTCGGCCGGCTCCTCCGGGGCGTTGGCAACCGGCTCCCGGTCGGGGACGTATTCGCCGATCACGCTGTGGGCGTTGGTGCCGGACAGGCCGAAGGAGCTCACGCCGAGCACGGCCCGCTCACCACGCGGCCGCAACGGCGTGTTGCGGGTGACCACGGCCACCGGGAAGTCGGGCTCGGTGAGTTGCGGGTGCGGCGAGTCCAGGTGCAACGAGGAGGGGATCATGCGGTGTTCGGCCATCAGCACGGTCTTGATCAGGCCCGCGATGCCGGCGGCGGACTCGGCATGGCCGATGTTGGTCTTCACCGAGCCGACCAGCAGCGGCTGATGCGGTGCGCCCTCCTCGCGCAGCGCCTCGGCCAGGGCGCTCAGTTCCACGCCGTCGCCGACGGTGGTGCCGGTGCCGTGCGCCTCGACGTAGTCCACCTCGGCGGGCTTGACGCCGGCGCTGCGCCAGGCGTTGCGCAGCATCGCTGCCTGCCCGGAGACGGCGGGCTGCATCAGCAGGCCGCTGCCGTTGCCGTCGTTGGTGACCGCGCTGCCGAGCAGCAGGGCGCGGATGCGGTCGCCGTCCGCGAGGGCGTCGGAGAGCCGCTTGAGGATGATCACGCCCACGCCCTCGCTGCGGACGAACCCGTCGGCGCTGCTGTCGCCGAACTTGCAGCGGCCGTCCGGGGAGAGCATCCGGCCCTGCGAGTAGGCGACCGCGTCGCTCGGCGAGAGGATCACATTGACGCCGCCGGCGATGGCGAGGTCGCTGTCGCCGGTCAACAGGCTCTGGCGGGCGGCGTGCACGGCGACCAGGGCGGATGAGCAGGCGGTGTCCAGCACCACGCTGGGGCCGCGCAGGTCGAAGGCGTGCGAGACCCGGCCGGAGGTGACGGCCCGCAGCCGGCTGCCGACCATGGTGCGGATATCGGCGCTGGCGGCATCACCGGCCGCGTCGGCGTACTCGGCGGTGGCCTGGCCGACGAACACCCCGGTCTGGCTGCCGCGGACCGACGCGGGCGGGATGCCCGCGTCCTCGAAGGCTTCCCACACGGTGTGCAGCAGCAGCCGCTGCTGGGGATCCATGGTGCGCGCCTCGCGCGGCGAGATGCCGAAGAACGCGGCGTCGAAGCCGTGGACCTCGTCCAGGAAGCCGCCGTGGCGGGAGATCAGCTTCGCCGGGGTGCCCGGCTCGGGGTCGTACCAGGCGTTCACATCGAAGCGGTCGGCCGGCACCGGCAGCACGGCGTCGGTGTTGCTCTCCAGAAGGTTCCAGAACTCCGCGACGCCTGCTGCGCCCGGGAAGCGGCATCCCATACCGATGATCGCGATCGGTTCGTCAGTCGTGTTCACTGTTCGGCTTCCTCTCCACCCGTGGTCCAACTCTGTACCGAAGACCAAACCTGTCCTTTAGGGGCACTGATGCGCCGACTTCGTTTTCCTCCCGACGGCCCGTGAAAGGTACCTGAAACCAAGGTCCAATAGGGGACCTGACAGCTATTCAGTTAGCCGTTCGACTGCAACCCTCCTAGGCCCCTTCGGCGATAGTTGAACTAGGGTCCACTGATTGAACTCCGGTACATGAATGTGCTTCAGTTGCGAAGCCAGCCGCCGAGAGCGAAGGAATGGGCAGCATGCTGAAGACACGGACACTGGGCCGGCAGGGGCTCGCGGTCTCCGAACTGGGCCTCGGGTGCATGGGGATGAGCCAGTGGTACGGGGCCACCGACGATGCGGAGTCGACCGCCACCATCCACCGGGCCCTCGAACTGGGCTACACACTGTTCGACACTGCCGAGGCCTACGGCCCTTACGACAACGAGGAGTTGCTCGGCCGGGCGCTGGCAGGACGTCGCGAACAGGCGGTCATCGCAACGAAGTTCGGCTTCCCGATGAAGCTGAAGGACGGCTCGACGGCCGAGGCCGACAGCCGCCCGGAGCACATCACCGAGGTCGTCGAGGCCTCCCTGAAGCGCCTCGGCACCGACTACCTCGACGTCCTCTACCAGCACCGGCTCGACCCCAAGGTGCCGATCGAGGAGGTCGTGGGCGCCATGGGCGAGCTGGTCCGGCAGGGCAAGGTCCGCCACCTGGGCCTGTGCGAGGTCGGCGCGAACACCATCCGGCGCGCCCACGCGGTCCACCCGCTCTCCGTGGTCCAGGCCGAATTCTCAGTCTGGGAGCGGAACTTGGAGGACGAGGTGATCCCGGTGCTGCGCGAGCTCGGGATCGGCCTGGTCGGCTTCTGCCCGCTCGGCCGGGGCTTCCTCACCGGTGGCGTCAAGCGCGCCGAGGAGTACCCGGAGGACGACTTCCGCCACTTCGACCCGCGGCTGCAGGGCGCCAACTACGACCAGAACATGGCAATCGCCGCCAAGATCAAGGAAGTTGCGACCAGCCACGACCTCACCCCGGCCCAACTCGCCATCGCCTGGGCGCTACACCAGGGCGACGACATCGTGCCGATCCCCGGCACCAAGCGGCGGACCTACCTGGAGGAGAACACCCGCTCGGGCGAGGTGGTCCTCGACTCCGAGCTGCTGGCCGAGATCGAGGCCGCGGTGCGCGCCGACGCCGTCGCCGGCCCCCGCTACAACGAGCGGATGATGGCCTTCATCGACCGCTGATCAAGCCTGGCTGACGCTGATCACGCCCGGCTGATCCTGCCCGGCCCGCGCAGACCCCTGGTGCCCCCCACACACTTCTCAGGAGCAACCGTGGACATACCGAACTGGCAGAAACACTGGCACGACCGCCGCGACACCTTCGCCGAGGAGTGCCGGCAGGCCCGCGAGGAACTGCTCGCCGACCTCCAGCAGCCCGGCCGCGCCCAGCAGCGCGTGCTCGCGGACGTCATCGACATGAGCGCCGGCTCGGTGCACTGGCGGGAGAACAGCTACGACGCCGCCGCCATCGACCCCGCCCTGTTCCGCGAGCTGCTGCCGATCATGCGCTACGACGACTTCGTCCCGCAGATCGAGCGGGAGACCCGCACCAAGGGCGGCACCCTCACCTGCAGCCCCGTGCTGCGCTGGCTGAAGACCAGCGGCACCACCGGGACGCCCAAGCTGGTGCCGTACACCCTGCACTGGCTGCTGACCTACCGCATCCCCGCGATGAAGGCGATGTGGGGCACCTACCTGGAGTACCACCCGGAGCTGCTGTCCCACCCGTACGCGACGCTGGACACCCAGACCGTGCGTGAGGACGTGTACGACTTCGTGCACGGCATCGGCCACCAGGCCGTCAGCAACCGGCATCCGCAGATCAACAGCCGAGACTGGAACCCGCCGTGGTACGAGTCGCCTTGGTTCGGCCCCAACGTTCCCAGCAGCCACGAGGGCCGGATGTACCACCGGATCCGGCACCTGCTCGGGCAGGACCTGCACTACATCTCGTCGATCAACCCGAGCACCCTGATCTCGCTGCGCGACCTCCTCGCCCAGCACGGTGAGGAGTTGGTGCGCGACCTGCGGAACGGCACGATCGAGGGGCAGCCGTACGGCGAGCCCGACGAGGCGACCGCCCGGCACCTCCAAGAGGTGCTGCGCCGACCGGACTTCAGCCTCAAGGACGTCTGGCCGTCGCTGTCGCTCTACACCTGCTGGCTGTCCGCCTCCGCCGGGCTCTACACCGAGAAGCTGGACGCGGTCTTCCCGGGCGTGGCCAAGCTGCCGTTCATGAGCTGCGGAACCGAGGGCGTCACCACCATCCCGGTGGACGACTCGCTGCACAGCCAACCACTCGCCGTGGGGCAGGCGTTCTTCGAGTTCGTGCCCGCCGACGTGGCGCTGGGCGAACTGGTGGAGAACGGCGAGCCGGTCCGGACGCTGCTGATCGACGAGGTCGAGGCGGGCCGCGACTACCACCTGATCATGACGCAGGGCAACGGCCTCTACCGGCTGTGGACCGGCGACGTCTACCACGTCGACCGGATCGTCGACGGCACCCCATGGGTCCACTTCGTGCACCGCGACGGCATCTTCCACTCCTTCACCGGCGAGAAGATCACCGAGAACCAGGTGACCCAGTCCATCCAGCGGGGCCTCGCGGCCCACGGCATCGGGACCAGCCTCTACATGTGCGGCCCGCGCTGGGCGGAGCCGCCGAACTACATCGTGGTCGCCGAAGCGCCCGATCCGTCGGGGCAGTTGGACCGGGCGCTGTCGCAGGCCGTCGACCGGGCGCTACACGAGATCAACATCGAGTACGCGTCCAAGCGGGACAGCGGCCGGCTCGGCGCGCTGGAGGTCGTGACCGTGCCCCGGGACGCCATCAGCGGCTACGTCGAGAGCCGCCGCCAGGCCGGCAACGCCACCCAGTACAAGTACAAGCCGTTCCAGAAGGACGTCGACTTCGTGGCCGCCCTCACCGGTCGCTGCTGAAAGGAGAGTTCGGACATGATCGAGACCAAGAGGCCGCCGCAGAACATCCGCCGCGAGATCGTCGGACTACCGGTCGCCGACGCCGAGTTGGCCCTGCACCTGTGGCGGCCGCGCGGGCAGGTCAAGGGCGCCGTCTTCTACTTCCACGGCCTGCAGTCGCACGCCGGCTGGCTCTGGGAGGTCGGCCCGCAGTTCGCCGACAACGACATCGCCTTCTACGTGCTGGACCGCCGCGGCAGCGGCATCAGCGCGGGCAGCCGGCACGAGCTGCCCGATGTCGACACCGTGGTCCGGGACTACATCGCCGCCGTCGACCACGTGCGGCAGACGATCGGCGACGAGGTGCCACTGTCGCTGTTCGGGCACTGCCTGGGCGGCTCCTTCATGGCGGCCCTGATGCACCACCCGGAGTTCACCACCCGCTATGACGCGGCGATCTTCTGCTCGGCCTGGCTGGGCAAGCTGCACGCCACCCTCGACGACGAGCAGCGGCAGGCCCTCGCGGCCGAGACCAGCGGGGAGTCGTGGGACGCCGGCCTGCTGGCCTCGGACTTCACCGACGAGCCCCGGCACCGGCACTTCATCGACAACGACGACCTGGCGGTGCGCGAACTCACCCGCCGCTCCCGGGGCGTGCTGCTCGGCCTGGAAACCCTCTACCTGCGGCCCGAGCGCGCGCTGCCCGCGGTGCCGACGGTCTTCGTCTCCGGGCTCAGCGACCCGATCGTCGACCTCGACGACGCCCAGGGCACCTTCCTCCAACTGACCGGCGGGCAGGGCGCGATGATCCAGTTCCCGACGGACAAGCACTACCTCTTCTACACCGATGTGCGGGCCCGCCTCGTCGACTGGGCGTCCACCTTCACGCTGCTGCAGGGGCTGGACCGCAATGCCTGAACCAGCGAAGGCCACGTTGTACCGGGTCGAGCAGCCGATGGCGACCAGCTTCGACCACCCCGCCAAGCGCCGTTCGACCTCCGACAGCCTGCTGCTGCGGTTGGAGGTCGACGGGGTGACCGGTCTCGGGGAGTGCGCTCCCCGGGCCTATGTCACCGGCGAGACCAGCGACTCCGTGGCCTCCGCGCTGCGCGAGGTGCCGCTGGACGCGGTCTTCGCGCGGCTCCGCGCAGCCGAGCCGGCCGAACTGCTGGCCCGGCTGCGCGAGTCGGGCGTCGCCGGCACCTTCGGGGTGCGGGGCGCCGGCAATCTGCTGTGCCTGCTGGAGACCGCGCTGCTCGATCTGCTGGGGCGCCGACTGGGGCTCGGCGGAACCGAGTTGGTGGAGTGCCGGAAGGTGCTGACGGGCGCGCTGCCGGTCTCCCAGGTGCTCGATCTGAGCCTGGACGTCGAGGAGTTCCTCGACACCCGGGGCCCGTTCCACTTCGTCAAGGTCAAGGCCGGTGCGGACATCCGCCGGGACGCGGCCACCGTCCGGGCGATCCGCGGCCGGCTCGGCGACAAGGTGCCGGTCATGGTGGACGCCAACATGAGCTGGTCCGCCGAGGAGGCCGCCGGACACCTGGCCGCGCTGTGCGACGCCGGGGCCGACTGGGTGGAGGAGCCGCTCGCCAAGGGCTCCTGGATCGAACTCGCCGAGCTGCGGGCCCGGTCGGGCCTGCGGATCATGCTCGACGAGTCGGTCTGCACCCCCGAGGAGGCCTGGCGGGCGGTGACGTTCCGGGCCTGCGACGCCTTCAACATCCGGGTCGCCAAGAACGGTGGCCCGATCACCGCGGCCCGGCTGATCGCCCTGGCCCGCGCCGCCGGGCTGGCCTTCCAGATCGGCGTGCAGGTCGCCGAGGTGGGCCCGCTGATCAACGCGGGCCGGGCTCTCGCCTTCGCCCACCCGGAGGCGCTGACCGTGGAGGCCGGCCAGTGGGACCGGTTCTTCCCCGAGATGGTGGTCTCACCGCGCCCCGTCGTGGACCGGACCACCAACACCGTCGCCCCGGCCCCCGGGCCCGGCTTCGGCCTGGAACTCAACGAACGCGCCGCGGCCTGGGCGGTGGCCCGCCGCATCGAGGGCGACCCCAGCTGGCGTCCCGCAACTCCCCCGACCCGAACGGAGGTTCGCGCATGAACACGTCCTACTTCTCCGACCTGTTGGTGGAGTTCCTGAACCAGCAGGGCATCGACAAGGTGGCCTTCAACCCCGGTGCCTCCTTCCGCGGGGTGCACGACTCCCTGGTGCACCAGGACAACGCCGAGATCGCACCGGACATCGTGATGGCCTGCCACGAGGAGATCGCGGTGGCCATGGCACACGGCTACCACAAGGCCAGCGGTCGGCACATGGGCGTCTTCGTGCACGCCAACGTCGGCCTGCTGCACGCCTCGATGGCGATCTTCAACGCCTGGTGCGATCGGGTGCCGCTGTTCGTCCTGGGCGGCAACGGCCCGGTCGACGCGGGCAAGCGCCGGCCCTGGATCGACTGGATCCACACCTCGCAGAACATCGAGTCGGTGGTCAAGGACTACGTGAAGTGGTGCGACCAGCCGATCGGCCAGCGGGCCACCGTTGAATCCCTCTACCGCGCTTTCAAGTTGATGAACAGCCCGCAGCAGGCCCCGGTGTTCGTGGCGCTCGACTTCGACGTCCAGGAGCAGCCCCTGGAGGACGGTGTGCGGCTGCTGCCCGCGAGCAGCACCGATCCGACCCGGCTGCCCGCACTCGGCGGCGCCGACCTCGAGCACCTCACCGAGCTGATCAAGGCGGCCCAACTGCCGGTCCTGCTGGTCGACTTCTCCGGTCGCGACCCGGAGACGGTGGCCCCGCTGACCGCCCTCGCCGACGCCCTCGGCCTGGCCGTGATCGACCGCGGCAACCGGATGAACTTCCCCAACACCCACCAGCTCAACGTCAGCCACACCAGCTCCGAACTGCTGACCGGCGCCGACCTGGTGATCGCACTGGAGGTGCAGGACCTGGTCGGCGCGCTCGGCTCCTTCCTCACCCTCACCGACCAGGGACTGCCCGCCAACGGCGCCGAGCTGGTCACCCTGGGCTTCAACGAGCTGCTGACCAGCAAGTGGGCCGCCGACTACCAGCAGTTCGTGCCAGTGAACCGAGCCATCGCCGCCGACACCGCCGCCTCGCTGGCCGCGCTGAACGCGGCTGCGGCCGACCCTCAGGGCCCTTTTGCCGCACCGGAGTTCACCGAGCGCCGGGAGCAGCGGGTGAAGGCCCTGGCCACCGTGCACACCGAAGCCCGCGCCGCGTGGGCGCGGCAGGCCCAGGAGGCTAAGGGGAACGAACGCATCCACGTCTCCGCGGCCGTCGCCGAGATCCACCGCGCGGTCCGCGACGAGGAGTGGATCCTCACCAACACCGGCAGCCTCACCATCGACGGCTGGGTGAAGAAGCTCTGGCCGCTGGAGCGCCCCGGCAGCTACCTCGGCCTCAACGGCGGCGGCGGGCTCGGCTACGGACTGGGCGCGTCGGTCGGCGCGGCCCTCGCCCACCAGGGCGACGGCACCCTCTGCGTGGACCTGCAAGCCGACGGCGACCTGCTCTACACGCCGAGCGCACTGTGGACGCTCGCCGCGTACGACGTGCCGCTGCTGACGATCGTGATGAACAACCGCCTGTACCTGAACTCCACCCAGCACGCCGAGCGGATCGCCGGCAACCGCGACCGAAACACCGCCCGCGCCACCGTCGCCACCAGCTTCTACGACCAGCCGGTCGACTTCACCGGGCTGGCCGAGTCCTACGGGGTGCACGCGCTGCCCCGGGTGGAGCGGATCGAGGACGTCGAGTCGACGGTGCGGGCGGCCGTGGCCCACATCAAGGAGCACGGCAAGCCGGTCCTCGTCGAAATCCTCATGGACTGACCGCGCCCTCGTCGACATCCCCCTTCGACACACCCTTCGACATCCTCCTTCGACGTCCTAGGAGCCCCCACCATGACGGTGATCTTCGAATGCGAGTACGACGGCGAGCGCCTCCTCGGCCTCGGCCTGCCCGCCGACGACGCACCGCTCCACCTGTACCCCCTGGCCGGTGACACCCTGGCCGCCCAACTGCCCGCCGCCGGCGGGGACATGGCGGTCGCGGTCGCCCAACTCACCATGGACCGCGCCTCGGTGACCGTACCGGCGGCGGAGCGCAACCGGGTGCGGATGCTGCCGCCGCTGCTGCCCGCACACCTCGGCGACGCGCTGGTCAGCGGCTTCATGATGACGCACAACGTGAAGGTCGACGCCGAAGTCCCGGACCAGCCCAACTGGTTCGTCAAGGGCCTCGGCGACGCCCTGAAGGTGCCGGGCGAACCGCTGTCCGTACCCGCCGACGCCGTCGCGGTCTGTGAGGAGGCCGAGGTCGTCCTGGTCTACGTCGGCGACCGGACCGGTGTGCCGCGCTACGCCGGCTACACCTTCGGCAACGACGTCACCGACATCGGCCGCTTCAAGCAGCACGCCGGACACCTGTCGTACGCCAAGCTCTGCGACGCCGGCGTCTCCCCCTGGCTGCACCTGGACGAGCCGCCGCGCGAGGTGACCGGCGAGACCGTCATCGAGCGGAACGGATCACCAGCCTGGAAGGGCCACTTCCGCACCGGCACCGACGCCCTGCACTACGACCTGCCGACCATGATGGCCCGCCTCTTCGCCTACCGGGCCCTGCACCGCCCTGGCCGGGTGCACTACGTCTACCTCGGCGCCGACCGCGGCAGCTTCCACGCCGGCTTCCGGATCGCGGACGGCGACCGGGTCGCCCTCGACATCGCCAGCCACGGCGTGACGCTGTCCCACCCGCTGGCCTGGACCGAGGAGTCGCCGTCATGACCCTGCTGCGCCGACTCAGCGACATCGAGGCGACGTTCGCCTACACCCACGCCCTGATGCGCGGCACCACCCAGGTCACCACCCAGGTCACGGTGAGCGGCGCCCTCGCTCCCGAGCGGCTGGAGGCGGCGGCCCGGCGCTGGGCCGACGCGCTGCCGATGCTGTCGCTGCGGATCGAGGAGCGGCCGGACGGGCTGTGGTTCGCCGGCGGTCCGCGGCTCCAGGACGGGCAGCTGCGGCACAGCGAGCTCGCCTCTTCGGAATCGACGGAACCATCGGAATCAGCTGACGAGGTGCTGCGCCGGGAGCTCAACAACGTGCTGGAGACCGGCGGTCCGCTGTGGCGGCTGCACACCGTCCGCGACCGGGCGGCCGAGCGGACCCACCTGTACTTCACCCGCAACCACGCCATCTCGGACGGCCACTCCACCGGCGCGGTGATCCGGGCGCTGCTGGACGAGTTGTTCGGGCCGAGCGGCGAGACCAGCCCGTTCCGGGTGCGGGAGGTGCCGCCCGCCGCCCGCGACCTGACCTACCGCCACCCCTCCAGTGCCACCGGGGCCGCAGGTCAGGCGCTCCCTTCGCCCCCTTGGCACCCGTCGCCTCCTTGGCACCCGTCGCCTCCTTGGCACCCTTCGCCCCCTTCGCACCCGTCGCCCGAGCGGCTGCCGTTCGCGGAGCACCGGCCCTGGGCCGAGCGCGGTGCGGACCTGGTGCCGGTCGCCCTCACCCTCGAGGACAGCCAGGCGCTCAAGTCCTGGTGCCGGGAATACCAGGTGACGGTCAATCAGTTCTTCGGAGCAGCACTCGCCGAAGCGTACGCCGAGGCGACCGGCCGCTCCGCGGTCGGCCTGTCGACGGCCATCTCGCTGCGACGGCGCTACACGTCCGACACCCCGCTGCCGGACGTCGGATGCTTCATCGGCGTGCACACCGTGCCGCTGCGGCTCGACCAGGGCGACTTGGCCGGCCACGCGCGGGAGTACGGGGCCGCGCTGAGCCGCGCCGATGCCGCCTGGCGGCCACCGGCCCGGGAGCACGCGGCGATCCGCCGCGCGGTCGAGGAGACCGCGGCCGCGCGGTCGGCCGCCGCGATCTGCCTCACCAACGTCGGGATCGCCGACCCCGCGCTCGGCCCGCACCTCGGCCGGGTCACCGGCTACCGCACGGTGGTCAACCGGACCGGCGCCAACTACGGCGTGGTGCTCCATCTCGGCACGCTGGCCGGCACGTTCGGCCCGGTCCTCGCCTTCGGCACCCCGGCCGTCGACCCGGCGCTGGCGCGGGCAGTGGCCAAGGGCCTGCACGACCGGGCGGTGCGCCCCGACGCGGCGCACCGGGCCGGCTGACCTACTACTGGGAGGCTTCCTCGTGACGGAGCACCAGGTCGATGAGGCCCGGGAACTGCGCGTCGAACTCGGCCCTGCGCAGCCGGTTGAGGCGCTTGGCGCCGGCATCGCGCTGCTCGAGGAGTCCGGCGTCGCGCAGCACCGCGAAGTGGCGGCTGAGCGTCGCCTTGGTGACCGGCACGTCGAAGCTGCCGCAGTTGCGCTCCCAGTCGGCGGCGCCCGCCAGCTCCCGCACCAGGCTCTGGCGCACCGGGTCGGCGAGGGCGATCAGCGCGGCCTCCAGGGGCACGTCGGCCGGGTCGGTGTGGACCGGCGGGGTGCGGTGGCTCGCGGCCGCCGGGTCTTCTCTGGTCTGTGCCGTCATGGCTGGTTGCTCCATCCCTGTTCGCGCGGTCCGTAGCGGATCTGCCACTAACGGATTGCAGAGTGTTCGACGATCTGCGTACACTCTTGGAGTGTTCGTTGCTTAGCGAACACTCTACCGGAGACGGCGGCACCTTGCCCGGCTCCCGCACCTCGCACCTCCCGCACGTCCTGCGTTTCCCGCACCTCCCGCACCTCCCGCACGTCAAGCACCTCCCCCGCCTGCCTCCGGCAGACATGTCCGGCACCCATCCGGCACGTATGGAAGGAAGACCCGTGCCACAGACCCAAGCTCACAAGAACCGGCCGGGACTGACCCTGTTCGCAGCCTGCCTCGGCTTCGTCGTCGTCATCCTGGACGTCAGCGTCGTGAACGTCGCGACCAAGGCGCTCGGCACCGACTTCGGTGGCAGCCTGTCCGGCCTGGAGTGGGTGATCAACGGCTACACCCTCACCTTCGCCGCCTTCCTGCTGACCGCCGGAGCCATGGGCGACCGCTTCGCCCCCAAGCAGATCTTCATGGCGGGCTTCGCGCTCTTCGCCGCCACCTCGCTGGCCTGCGGCGCCGCCCCCTCGATGGTCGCCCTGATCGCCGCCCGCGTGCTCCAGGGCATCGGCGCCGCGATGATCGTCCCGTCCTCGCTGTCCATCGTGAACAGCAACTTCCCCGAGCCCGCCGCCCGCACCCGCGCGGTGAGCCTGTGGGCCGCGGCCGGCGGTCTCGCCCTCGCCCTCGGCCCGGTCGTCGGCGGTGTGCTGGTGGACGCGCTCGGCTGGCGCTCGATCTTCTACGTCAACATTCCGATCGCTATCGTCGGCATCGTACTGATCCGCGCCTACGCCCGCACCGCGCCCCGTGACCGCTCCCGCCGCCGCTCGCTCGACCTGCCCGGCCAGCTGCTCGCCGTGATCGGCCTGGGTGCCTTCACCGGCGCCATCGTCGAGGCGAACACCCAGGGCTGGACCTCGGCCACCGTGCTGACCTGCCTGATCGTCACCGTCCTAGCCGTCGCCGGCTTCATCACCATCGAGCGCCGCAGCAGCGACCCGATGCTGCCGCTGCAGCTCTTCAGCCGCAAGACCTTCACCGCCACCTCGCTGATCGGCGTGCTGCTCAACTTCGCCTTCTACGGCCTGATCTTCATCTTCAGCCTGTTCTTCCAGGAGACCTGGAAGTACTCCCCGATCATGGCCGGCCTGGCGTTCCTGCCGATGACCGCCGCCGTGATGGCCGCCAACCTGTCCTGCGCCCGGCTGGTCAAGCGGTACGGCGCCCGCGCCGTGCTGATCACCGGCAGCACCCTGGCCACCATCGGCTACCTGGGCATCGTGCCGGTCGTCGGCTCCCGGTCGTACGTCGAGCTGATCGTCCAGTTCCTGATCGCCGGCTTCGGCATCGGCCTGGTCGTGCCGTCCATGACCAACGCCATGCTCGGCTCGGTCGACCCGACCAACGCCGGCATCGGCTCCGGTGTCCTCAACGCCTCGCGCCAGCTGGGCGGTCTGATCGGCGTCGCGGTGATGGGCCTGCTGGTCGGCTCGGCCGCCTCCAGCCACTTCCTGAGCGGGCTGCGCGCGGCCCTGATCGCCGCCGGCATCGCGCTGGCCCTCTGCGGCGTGCTGAGCGCCTACGGCGTGCGCAAGGCGAAGGTCGCGCAGGCGCCGGCCGCCACGCCGCAGGCCGTCCCCACCGCCGCCAACGCCCGCTGATGCCGACCCCGATGACACCAGCGCCCGCTGACGACGCCAACCCCCGCTGATCCGCCGCCCTTTGAGGAGCTGCCGCCATGCCCCACCTCGTCCTCGAGTACTCCGGGAACATCCGGGAGGCCGTAGACCCGGCCGACGTCCTCGGAAAGCTGCACGCCGCGCTCACCGACGCGGGCGGCTTCCGGCACCAGGACTTCAAGAGCCGCGCCGTCCGGATGGACCGCTACTTCATCGGTGACGGCAGCTACGAGCAGTCCTTCGTCAACCTCGACATCCGGACCTTCGCCGGCAAGTCCGCCGAGGTCCGGGCGGCGGTGAGCGAGGCCGCCTTGGCGGTGCTCATCGAGGCGTTCGCCACCACCCTGCGCGAGACCGCCTGCGACATCTCGGTGCAGATCACCGACCTGGACCGGACCAGCTACGCCCGCTCCCGCTCCGCAGACCACCAGATCCCCCGCGCTGCCTGACATCCGTTCTCTGCAAAGGAGTTGAGATCACCCCATGAACGCCACCACCGCCGTCGACGCATATGCCGGCCAGCGGGTCCTGATCGTCGGCGGCACCTCCGGCGTCGGGCTGGCCACCGCCCGCGAGTTCGCGGCCCAGGGCGCCCGGACCGTCATCGCCTCCCGCAGCCGGCCGAAGGTCGACGCGGCCCTCGCCCAACTCGCCGGCCTCCCGGGCACGGTGACCGGCCACACCCTGGACATCCGGTCGGACGGCGACGTCGAGCTGTTCGCGGCGTCCAGTGGCAAGTTCGACCACGTGGTGGTCAGCGCCGCGCAGACCCCGACCGGCCGGGTCGACACGCTGCCGCTCGGCGAGGCTTATGGCGCGATGGACAGCAAGTTCTGGGGTGCGTACCGGATCGCCCGCAGCATCGGCATCAACGCCTCCGGTTCGCTCACCCTGGTGTCCGGCTACCTCTCCCAGCGCCCCGGCAAGGCGGCAGCCCTGCAGAGCGCCATCAACGCCGCCCTGGAGGCCCTGGTCCGCGGCCTCGCCCTGGAGTACGCGCCACTGCGCGTCAACGCCGTCTCCCCCGGCACGCTGGCCACCCCGCTGTGGGACGGCCTGGCCGAGGCGGACCGCGAGCGCCTCTACCAGTCGGTGGCCGAGCGCCTGCCGGTCGGGCGGATCGGCACGGCGGAGGACATCGCGCAGGCGGTGCTGTTCCTTGCGGGCAACGGATTCGCGACGGGGACCACGCTGTTCGTGGACGGGGGTGGGCGGATCGCCTGACGACGCACCACGGGCGTGTTGCCGTGGCCCGGAGCAGCTCCCCCACGCTCCGGGCCACGGCGTTCTTCCTTTTGGCGAGAGCTAGTTCAGACCGAACGTCTGCTGCTGCTCGGACTCCTCGTTGACCTCCAGGCCGTCCGCCGTCGCCGTCAGGTGCGAATGAGTCACCGCGCGCCCTCGAACCTCACGACGCGCCCGCGGTCACCGCCTTGCACCCGAGGGTGCGGTCACACCACGCGGCCCTCCCGCAGAATCCGCCATCCTCCGTCCGATCAGCGGTCTACGCTACGTACATGCCGCGCTGCCCACTGTGGCCACTGTGGCCGCTTGAGGAGGATTCCCATGTCATCGCCGTCATCGCCGCAATCGCCCTGTGACCCCGAATACGCTTCCGCCGGCGATGTGAGCGCGGCGCTGATGGTGATCGACTCCCGGCTCAAAGCCATCTACGACGGCAGCACCGAGACCGACAGCGAACAGCAGAAGATGGTCGACCAGTTCACCGCGTCCTTGGGCCCGGCCGGCTTCGATGAGCTGCTGGACGGCGCGTGCACGCTCATCTACACGTTCATGCACTGGCTGCGGATGGCCTGCGAGGACCACGACGAGGACGTCATCGAGCACGTGGTGCCCGCCCTCGTGGGCACGATGCGCATGATGCCCAGGACCTTCCGCCCCGAGATCATCCCCACCATGGCCGGGATGCTCATCGCCGCAGGCACCGGTCTGAGCCCCAAGCTGTGGCGCGCGCAGTACGGAGACTGGACCAGCGCCGAGATGAACCCCCTGGAAGCCACCACCGTCCTGCTCGCGGAGCACGTCAACCGGATCGCTGGCGACGACCGCGACTTCGCCACCCGCCTGATCGCCGAGGCCCTGTCCAAGGCGGACCAGGACCAGGCCTGATCTGCGACCTCACCGGCCGGTCTGGCTTCGCTCCCCCTCGCGCCGGAGCGCTTCCTCGATCGCCTGCTCGATGAGCCGGGCCCGCTGAGCCGGAGGGCTCCTCTTGACCAGGGCACTCATCCGCTGGGCCGCCTCCGTGCCCGGCAGGATCCCCACCAGGAGCAGCGGCAACAGCAGGCGCCGAGCCAGCAGTTCGTTCGCCGAGGTCACCTGCGGCCGGCGCACGACCGACACATTGACCCGGATGGCATGCTCGTTGCCCCACGGGACCCCGGCCCGGTCCGTCTCGATCGCGGCATAGCGGAAGCCATGCGCCAGAGCGCACGCCGAGCACCCAACCGGCCCCCGACTGAGCCGCCCACCGCACTCGGAACAGACCAGCCTGTCCAACGCGGCATCCACCACCCGCCAGTCATGCCGTTCGGGTTCCGCCACTACCATCTCGGCGAGGACCTTGGCCTCCTGGCTGCTGCTGACGCCCCACCCAGCCAGAAAGGCGGACCACTCCCCCTCCACAATGCCGTCCACCAACTCCCGGCAGGCGGTACAGCCCGGCGCCCCGCCGTACTCATACCCCCCACACTCACCACAGCGGCGCAGGGGTGCTCCGACCGCGGGTCGTGCCATGGCTCCCCTCCCATCGGTGATGGACCATCGGTGGTGGGCCATCGGTGGTGGGCCATCGGTGGTGGGCCATCGGTGGTGGACCGACATCAACAACCCAGGCGGCCGGCATCCTTGACGGCATTCAATGTGCCGGAGGCCCTGCCTCTATGCGTTCACCGGCCCGTGATCACCCGGACGAGACTCCCGTTCGATCAACAAGCGCCCGGCACGACAACGGCTACTTACTCGTCGGGGTGCGCCGGCAGGGCGAGCCAGCGCGACCAGGAGATATCGCGGCCGACGAAGCGCGGCTGCTCGAACGGCCAGTCGGCGGCGATCCACTGCGGCACCAGCGCGTCCAGGGCCTGCTCGACCGTGCTGCCGACCAGCTCGTCCACCACCCACCAGGAGATCTCGCCGTCCGCGCCGGCCTTCTCCGGTGGGTCGATGTAGACGCAACCGAGCAGGGCCGTCTCGGCCGCATCGAACAGTGCGTAGTTGAAGGACTGGTGTGCGGCGATCTCCTTCTCGTGTCGCAACAGATCGGCCTGGTCGGCCTCGTAGGTCATGGTGGCCGCGGGCCAGCCCCAGGCCGGGCCGAAGATGGTCCACAGCCGCTCGCGCGAGCCCATCACGGCCGGATAGTCGAGCGGGGTGTCCGCTTCCCGGATCGGCCTCAAGTGATGGCCGCCGCCCGGCAGCGGCACCAGGACGGGGTGGACGAAGTCATCGGGAAGCCAGCTCATGGCGCCCGACCGTAGCACCGCGCGGGCTTCCGCTCCCCTGGATTTCCTCCGTACCGATTTCGTTCGGCTGCCTGCGCTTCAGCGACTGTCCGCCGCCGACCGCTGAACTGCCGACCGCCGACCGCGTCAAGGACGCTGACAACCGCCGTTGGGACTCGGCCGCAGCCGCGACCGCGTTCGCCGCTACCTCGTCGCTGGAGGATCAGCGGAGTTCGACGGTGATGCCGACGCGTGCGAGCAGCCGAAGGATGTCGTCAACGTATGGCGTCTCACCCGCCGTGTCCACGGTTACCGCAGCGAGCGCGCGCCGGGCCACCTCGGCGTCGTGCCAGACCAGGGTGAACGGCGAGGGCGGCAGATCCCCGCCGCACGGGCAGCCTCGCAACGTGTGCCAGCACTGGGAGTAGTGGCCGCCGGGGCCCGCGACCGCTTCGCCGATCGCGCACACCAGGCCCGGCACATCGATGACATGCCGGCCGTCAAGGTGCCGTACGGGGTCGGGCAGGGGCCGGCCGGCGCCCTGACGGGCGGCGGCGAAGGCGGCCCACTCGGCCCGGCCCTCAGACGGGAACGCGGCCCACGCACCGGGCTCGGTCGGCGGCCCCTCGAACCAGGCGTCCCACACCGGTCGGGATGCCGGCACGGGCCGGACAGCGGGGCCCTCGCTCAGCCATAGGTCCAGCAGCGTCCCACCGAGCACGGACGGGCGGGAGGCGACGACCTGCAGCGGCATGTGCTCCTGTTGGCGCATGACTTGGCCGGTTCGGTCCACGGCGAGCAGCGTCACCCGGTCGCCGTCGCCCCGCGGGCGCACCAGCCGGCGCAGCAGCCTCTCACCGGGCTCGCAGCCCATCAGCCGCATGGGCGGCGATGCGGGGAAGGGCCGGTCGCCGTAAAGGCTTTCGACCCGGAGGCACTCACCGAGGCTCCCTCCGCCCCCTCCGTTGAACAGCCGCCATTCGGCGTCCGCAGGCTCGCCGCGCCACACGGGGCCCTCGACTTCGGCCTCGACGACCAGGTCGAACAGGGACGTGCCGAGCGTTGAGGGCCTGCAGCCGATCAGGACGGGGGCGAATAGCTCCCAGTGGTCGTCGTCGTAAGCGTCGTACGGGCCGCCCTCGGGGTCGGCCCCAGGCACGGGGAAACCCACGATGAGGCCGAGCGCCCCGAGGTCGATGGGCTCGCCGGACCGGTGCCGGGCGCGCTCGGCCGCCTTGAGCAGTCGACCGGTCGGGGCGCAGCCCACGAGCGTCAGCCGTTCCCGGCGCAGGGCCGGTTCAACGAACAGGCCGTCGACCTCGGCGCAGCGCGCCCACACGATCAGCTCACCGTCCCATTCCTCGCTGACCAGCACGTACTTGAGCGGCAGCGCACGCCCCCAGGTCCAGACGGCCTCCTCAACCACCACCGCGTACGTCCCCCTGGCTTCTCTGTTCTGCCTGCTTACCGCTCCCTCAGCCTGCCACCTCGGAGCCCGAGCGGAGGCGGTGGGGCTCAGGTCGGGCGCTCGTACCGTCAGGTGATCAGCCAACCAGCCGGCCGGGGCCGCTCGGTGTGTCGAGCCACACCCGCTGGTCGGCGCCCGCGACGGTGACGCCGTACCGGTCGCGGGGATCGCCCCTTTCTCCCACTGTCCTCTCATTGCCTCACCTGATCGTCAGGACGCTGTCCGAGCCGCCCTGCCGATGCTCGGCGCTGACCGCTGAATACGGTGGAGGTGGTTGACGCCCAGTGAGAGGACGAGAAGACGTGGATGTGTATCAGGCCGTGGACAGCCGCCGGGCCGTACGGGCGTTCAGCGGTGACCCGGTGCCCAAGGACATACTCGAACGAGTGCTGGCCGCAGCAACGAGGGCTCCGTCGAGTGGGAACCTCCAGCCGTGGCACCTGTACGTCGTGGCCGGCGAGCCCTTGGCCGAGCTGAAGAGGCGCGCGACAGCCCGGGCACTGGCGGGAGATCCGGGTGATGAGCGGGAGTATCCGATGTACCCGGCCGACCTCGCCTCGCCCTATCAGGACCGCTTTTCCGCCGCAGCCGCCCAACGGTACGAAGCGCTGGGAATCCAACGTGACGACCCTGACCGGCCCACGAAGATCGCCGCCTTGAACTCGGAGGCGTTCGGGGCGCCCGCCGTACTCTTCTGCTACCTCGACCGGACGATGGGCCCCGGACAATGGGGGGACGCGGGGATGTACCTGCAGACGGTCATGCTGCTGCTAAGGGCGGAAGGGTTGCACAGCTGCCCCCAGGTGATGTGGACGATGTATCGCAAAACCGTCAGCCAGATGGTCGGAGCCAGTGACGGGCTGGTCCTGTTCTGCGGTGTCGCGGTGGGGTTCGAGAAGGAAGGTGTGCCACGGCTGCGCACCGGGCGGGCGGAGATGGCGGAAACAGTGAGCTTCATCGGGGTGTGACCGCTAGGTGGTCGAGATCCACTCGGTAGGCCCTGATCGTTCGGTGGTCGGCCGAGCAATCAGCTGCGGCCGCTCGGCGTAGCCGGTCATGAGCGGGCGACAATCCGGTGCACTGTCCGGCCAGAGGACGCGCTCGTCGACTCCTCGTTCAGCAGCAACTCCGTTCCTGCCAGGGCCTCGTGGACCGCTCGCAGCTCGATGGGAGCAGTGCGGCCCGCAGATCGTCCGGCGGCGGCTGCTCGTGCCACTGCTCGGCGAAGACGGCGGCGTCGCGGTCGTAAGCACCCAGCGTTGTCGAGTCCATCGCCTGCGCCTCTCCACGATCCGACTACGTCTCAGTTCAGCTGCCAGCATGGGTAGTCGAGCATTCCCATCACCCGAGTTGACCGGAGTTCCCCATGACCGCTCTCCTGATCCTCAACTACGACGTGACCGACCCGCAGCGCCTCGATGCCTACCGGCAGGCGGCCACCCCCGTCCTTCTCGGCCCCGACGGCGGCCAGTTGCCGGCCGGCACGGACCAGACGGTCCACCTGCGCGAGGGCGGCCGGCCGCCGGGCGGCACCCACACCGCCGTGCTGCGCTTCCGCGACGCCGAACAGGCGCGCGCCGTCTACGAGTCGGCCCGCTAGCAGGAGCTGCTGGACGAACGGCTGGCCGCCACTGTGCCGTTCACGGCGATGATCGTGCCCGAGCTCTAACCGGCCAAGGCCCGCCTGACAGTTCGGCGACCTTCCTGTTACGCGCCTGCGACGCAAGATCACGAACCCTCAGCCGGGCACACCACGTGATGAAGGGAGTAAGCACAAGCGCCCGTTCGGAGGGGGAAGCAGTCATGAGGATCACCAAGGCGGCGGCGATCGCGGCGAGCACGGTTGCGCTGGCGATGGGGGCGGTGGCCTGCAACGACGACGGCTCCTCCAGCGCAGCCAAGCCGCCGGCGTCCGCCGCTCCGACCGCCACGCCGACCGCCGCGCACTCGGACGCGCCGAGCACCTCCGGCGGCACCGGCGGCAGCGCCACCACCGGTGGCGGGACGGGCTCCGGCGGCGGCACCGGGGGCTCCGGCAGCGGCGGTGGCAGCAGCACGGGCGGCTCCAGCAGCGGAGGCAACGGCAGCAGCGCCAAGCCCGTCCCCGCCGCAAGCCGCTGCCGCACCGACGAGTTGAAGGCCTACATCCAGCTGGAACCGCCGATCGGCAAGCTCAGCTCCGGTCTGCTGAAGCTGTCCAACGTCGGCAAGCGCAGTTGCGAAGTCACCGGCTACGCGGGCCTGGGCGGGCTGCTCGCCGACAACAGCCGGCTGTCGCTCAACACCACCCGTGTCCCGCTCCCGTTCCCGCCGACCGCCGACAACTCCACCATCATCAAGTCCGGCGACAACGCCTTCGCCGGCCTCAAGTGGAGCCCCTGCGACAAGGCTGACACCACCTGCCACGTGCTGGCCGGTCTGGTCGTCACCCCGCCGGACCAGACCACCCAGCTGACCGCCGACGTCACGGGCCTCGACAACAAGCCGGTCGAGCAGCTGACCGTCTCCGCCACGGGCATCACGGTCGGCACCCTGCAGCCCACGGTGGGCGTGCTCTTCCAGAACTGACCAGCCCTGGAGGGAGCAAGCCCTCCTGGGCACCGCGGCAGCCCAAGGCGTTTGCGGCCAGTCGAAGGCGAGGCGCCTCACCGTGCCAGCCAAATTGCCTGGGCGCCTCAGCACAGTGTCTCGATAGCATCGGGCCATGCCCAACCTGCAACGCCTGCACGCCGACCACGCCCCGGCAGTCCTGGCCTTCGAGCTGGCGAACCGGGCCTACTTCGCCGCCTCGATATCCGACCGCGGCGACGACTACTTCAGCCACTTCGCCGACCGGTTCAGTGCCCTGCTGGCCGAGCAGGAGAGCGGCCTGTGCGCCTTCTACGTGCTGGTCGCCGACGATGGCTCGGTGCTCGGCCGGTTCAATCTGGTGGACATCGAGCACTGCACCGCCGAACTCGGCTACCGGGTCGCACAGCACGTCGCCGGCCGCGGTGTGGCGACCGCGACCGTCCTGGAGCTCTGCCAACTGGCCGCGACACAGCACGGCCTGCAGACCATCAAGGCGGGCGCCTCCCATGAGAACACCGCCTCCCAGCGGGTGTTGGCAAAGGCCGGATTCCTCCCGATCGGCCCGGCCGCCCCCGGCGGCAAGCCAGGCACCTGGTACCAGCGCCACCTCCTCCCGCCCGCCTGACGGCGGTTCGGCGACCTGCCCGCCATTGGCCTGCGGCGCGAGACCAAGCCCCCGACCGGGCATTGATGACACGCAGTGCCATCTGGTAGCACTGCGTGGGGCGCCGTTCTACCGTGTACGACATGACGGCACAGCCAGAGATCACGCAGTCCGATCTGCGGAACAGGTCCAAGGAGATCCTGGACGCGGTCCAGGCGGGCCAATCGTTCACGGTCACTCGTGACGGGCACCAGATCGGCGAGCTCGTGCCGCGGCGACCGTCCAGGCGCTTCGTCTCTCCGCAGGAATTCACAGCGATGTCCCGCAGCACGCCGACCGTCTCGCTCGAAGCCTTCCGCGCCGACCAGGATGCCACTGCCGACCAGTACCTGGATGATCCAGATGACCGGTGAGCTCAAGCACCACAAGTAGGAACTGCTCAACATCGTCATCCTTGGAAGACGTACTCACCATGGTGCCGGTGCCCCAGCCGCAGGTGCTCCACGACCGCTGACAGCGACGCGGGCGTCGGCTCGAAAGCGGACGTGGATGTGGACGTCGGCGTTGGTGTCGGCGTGGGTGTCAGATCACCCCGGTCCGCAGGGCGTGGACCACTGCGTGGGTGCGGTTGCGCAGGTTCAAGCGCGTGACCACGCCATGGACCACGCTCTTCACCGTCCGCTCCGAGTAACTCAGTTTGGCGGAGATCTGCTTGGTGCTCAGCCCGTCGGCGAGGAAGCGCAGCACCTCGACCTCGCGGTCCGAGAGGCCGGCCAGATTCAGGCCGGCCGGGGCCAGTGCGGTGTCCCGGATGGCGCGGATGTGGGCGATCAGGGACTGCTGCACGCCCGCCGACTCGTCGCGAGGCCCGGCGGCAGCCTCGTGGACGGCGCGCCTGATGTCGTCGAACCCGGCCTCCTGGCGGTTGAGGTAGCTCACCAGGCCCAGATCGATGGCGCGCAGGATGTGTTGCTCGGGGAAGTCGGCCGCGACCAGCACCATCGGCAGCACGCCGTCGGGCGTCTCATGCTGCACCCGTTCCGCCCGGGCCAGCGTGTCGGCGGTTACCTCGGCCGCTAAGACCAGTAGCACGTCGGCCGGTTGGCCCCACCGCCAGTAACTCGCGGTGATCTCCTTGCATGCGGAGAGCCACCAGACGGCTCCCTCGCCGGTCACCGGATCGTTCGCCAACACGGCCACGGTGACGGTTTTCACGGACTTGTCGGTCATCGGCGTTCCCCCCGCCAGGTTCGGCGGCGATTTCCCGGTCAGGAATTCGCCTGCGATCGATGCGGCGGAACGGCGGATCCGCCGTCCGCCCGCACCACCCATTATGCGCCGCAATTCCCGTCCTGCTGACTGACCGTCAGTTTCTCGCCAGTCCGCTCCCCGTCGCACTGTCGTCCGCCGCCTCGCCATCCGGTTCTACGGCCGACGGTCAGCCGGGAGTTCACGAGCGTTCACAGTCAATCAACGGGCAGGCCGGGGCCCCGGAATCCCATGGGCAGTGGGCCCTTCCCCAAGGGGCGACGAGGGCCCATCCCGCCGCTGAGCAGGGCATGAACGGCTGCCGAACGCTGGCCTCCCTGCAACCCAGCGCCCCGCCAAGCCGCTGCCCAAAGGTGCAACCCTCCCTGCACAAAGGGGTGGGACGGCTTGCGTCCGCTCTCCGGATCCGTTCATCTTGGGACCGCTGCGAAGAACCGCAAAGCGCTCTGCGGCCATTGCGGCGGGGCCCAATTGACGCCCTTCCACCAACTCCCTTGAAGCGAGAGAAAGGCCGCGCCATGACTGGCCGAGGACAATCGGCGGAGAATGCGCCGCAGCAGGCAACGGAAACCGCGTCCGGCCGGAAATCGCCCGAGGAACTGCGGGCCACCATCACCGGCATCTGGCAGGACGTGCTGCGCCTGGACGGCCTCACCGCCGAGGACAACTTCTTCGAGCTGGGCGGCCATTCACTGACCGCCTCGCAGGTGATCTCCCGGATGCGGCAGGCGCTGCGCGTGGAGGTCCCGCTGGCGGCCTTCTTCGAGCACCCGACCATCGCCGAACTCGCGCTCTACACTGCGGGCTTGGAGACCAGTGATGCCCGGTAGCACTCAGGAGTCCCGGCCCGGGTTCTCAGCGCTTTCGGCGGCCCAGCAGCGGCTGTGGTTCTTCTGGCAACTGCGGCCGGACAGCAGCGACTACCACGTGCCCAAGGCCACTCGGCTGCGCGGTCCGCTCGAACTCCCGGCACTGGAACGGGCGGTGACGCGGCTGGCCGAGCGGCACAGCCTGCTGCGGGCCACCTTCCCGCTCCGCGACGGTGCACCCGTGCTGCGGATCCCGGCTGCCACCGCACCCGTGCCGCTGCCGGTCACCGATCTGACCGACCTGCCGGAGCCGGCCCGGGAGCAGGCGCTGGCCGAGGCCGTCGACCGGCTCGCCCTGGCGCCGTTCGACCTCCGCGAGGGGCCGCTGTTCCGCGCCGGGCTGGTCCGACTGGCGCCGCAGGAGCATGTGTTGGTGCTGTCGTTCCACCACATCGTGGTGGACGGCTGGTCGCTTGGCATCGTCGAACGCGATCTGGCCGAGGACTACGCCGCCGCGCTCGACGGCACGCTGTCTCCCTCCCCGCTACCCGAACCCGCGCATGACTACCGGGACTACGCGGCTGCCGAGCGTGCGCCGTCGGCCGCCGAGCGCCGCACCGTGGCAATGGCCTACTGGCGGCGCGAGTTGGATGGCGCCCCCAACTCCCTTGAGCTGCCCACTGACTGGCCGCACCCCAAGGTGGCGAGCAGTGCCGGCGGCGCCCGTCGGTTCGGTCTGCCGCCCCAACTCGCCGAACAGGCAGGCCAGCTGGCCATCAAGAGGCGGGTCACCCGGTTCGTGGTACTGCTAGCCGCCTACGCCGCGTTGCTGGGCCGGTTGGCCGGCACGGACGAGGTGGTGGTCGGGGTACCGGTGAGCGGCCGCACGAGGTTGGCGGACGAGGGGCTGGTCGGGCTCTTCGTCAACATGCTGCCGCTGCGGGTCCGGCTGCGGCCCGAGTCGACCTTCGCCGAGCTGCTGCACCAGGTCCGCGACACCTTCCTGGCCGGCCACGAGTACCAGGATCTGCCGTTCCAGCAGCTGGTGGAGGAGCTGGTCGAGGAGCGGCTGACCTCGCGCCACCCGGTCTTCCAGAGCGTCTTCACCTACGAGGACCAGGCCGGCCCCGAGCTCGGGCTGCGCGGGCTGGCCGCCAGCGCGGTACCGGTCCGGATCGACACCGCCAAGTTCGAGCTGACCCTGCATGTGGCGTTCGGCTCCGACGCGGCCGAAGGCTGGATGGGTTACCGCGGTGACCTCTTCGCACCCGAGACCGCCGATCTGCTCGGCGAGCGGTATCTGCGGATGCTGACTGCGGCGTTGGCCGCGCCGGACACTCCGCTCGCCCAACTGCCCGTGCTGGGTGCGCGGGAGGAGCGGCGACTGCTGACCGCTGCGGGGGTCCCGCCGGTGCCCGTCGACGACTGCGTGCACCGGCTGATCGAGCGCCGGGCCGCGGCGCAGCCGTCGGCCATCGCGGTGCGCACCGCGACCAGCGAACTCAGTTACGCCGAACTCGACCGGCAGGCCGGCCTGGTGGCGGCCCGACTGGTCGCCGAGGGAGCCGGGCCCGGCAGCCTGGTGGCCGTCTGCCTGCCGCGCGGGCCAGAGCTGGTGATCGCGGAGCTGGGAGTCCTCAAGAGTGGCGCCGCCTATCTGCCACTGGACCCGGCAAACCCGCGCGGGCGGCTGGCCGCTGTGCTTGCGGAGGCTGCGCCGATGGCGGTGGTGACGGACCGCCCGGATCTAATAATGCCCATTAGGACGGGGGAGTCGGGGGCGGGGGCGGGCTCGGGCGCGCTGACTGCTCCGGCGGGCGGCGACGCGCTAATAGTGGGCATTAGGCCGGGCTCGCCGGGGACAGCGCCGGACGTCACGCCGGTCGCCGGTGGTCGCGGCCGCGACGGAGGTGGCGGTGACGGTGTCCTAATAATGGCCATTCTTACGCCGCCAGCAGCAGCACCGAACGCCGCATCAACCGCCGACGGTGCACTAATAATGCCCATTAGGACGGGCGCGCCCAACGCAGCACCGGACCCCGCGCCAGCCGACGCCGACGCACTAATAATGCCCAGTATTACGCCCCCACTCGCGCATCCCCCCACACCCCCAAACAACCTCGCCCCCGCCGGACCCACCCCCACCGATCTCGCCTACGTCATCTACACCTCCGGCTCGACCGGCACCCCCAAGGGCGTGATGATCGACCACCGGGCGCTGGCCAACCTGGTCGCCTGGCACCACCAGGAGTTCGGCCTGACCCCTGGCGACCGGACCACCCTGATCGCGGCCCCCGGCTTCGACGCCTCGGCCTGGGAGATCTGGCCGGCCCTGGCCGCCGGGGCCACCCTCGAAGTGCCGGACGCAGCCACCGTGCTGGCCCCGCGCGAGCTGGCCGGCTGGCTGGCCGAGCGGGCGGTCACCAGCTGCTTCGCGCCCACCCCGCTGGTCGAACGCCTGGCCACCGCCCCCTGGCCGGCCGGCGCCCCGCGCACCGTCCTCACCGGAGGCGACCGCCTGCACGGCCTCGGGGCAGGCGAGCTGCCGTTCCGCCTGGTGAACAACTACGGCCCGACCGAGTGCACGGTGGTGGCCACCTCGGGAACGGTCACCCCGGACGACCGCGGCGCCCTGCCGGACATCGGCCGCCCGATCCCGGGTGTCGACGCCTACGTGCTGGACGCGGAGCTGCGCCCGGTGCCGGTCGGCGTGGCCGGCGAACTGTACCTGGGCGGCGTCGCCCTGGCCCGCGGCTACCTGAACCGCCCCGACCTGACCGCCGACCGCTTCGTCCCACACCCCTTCGCCACCAACTCCCCCGGCGCCCGCCTCTACCGCACCGGCGACCTCGTGCGCTGGCGAGCCAACGGCACCATCGACTACCTCGGCCGCAACGACCACCAACTCAAAGTCCGCGGCTTCCGAATCGAACCCGGCGAAATCGAAAACGCCCTACGCACCCACCCCGGGGTCCGCGACGCCGTGGTGGGTCTGGACGGCGAGGCGCTCACCGCCTACCTGGTGCCCGCCGACCCGACGACCCCGCCCGACCGCGCCGAGCTGCACGAGGAGTTGACCGGCCGCCTCCCCGGCTACATGCGCCCGCAGGACTACCGCCTGCTGCCCGCACTCCCGTTGACCGTCAACGGCAAGGTGGACCGCGCCGCGCTGCCCGGCCAGGGCACCCCGCTGGTGGTCCAGCCGACCTCCGGTGGCGGCCAACTCACTCCGCTGGAACAGCAGATCGCCGAGGTCTGGGCGGAGGCGCTGGGCCACCGCGACTTCGGCACTCAGGACAACTTCTTCGACCTCGGCGGCCACTCGCTGCTGCTGGCCGGCGTCCGGGAGCGGCTGGCCCGGGAGTTGGCGCGCGAGTTGGGTGTCCTCACCCTCTTCGAGCACCCCACCATCGCCGCCCTGGCCCGCCATCTGGCAGCAGCCGACTCCCCGGCGCCCGCCACCCGCCAACAGGCGCCCGCCATCCGCGAGGCGGCGGCCGCCCCCGCCGCCGCCCGGCTGCGCCGCGGCACCGCCCGACTCAAGGCGCTGCGCGCCCAGCACACCCGGAAGGACTGACACGTGAGCACCACCGAATACGACAACACGGACACCCACCTCGCCATCGTCGGCCTGGCCTGCCGCTTCCCCGGCGCCGCGACACCCGAGGAGTACTGGGACAACCTGGTAGCCGGCCGGGACTGCGTGCGCCCGTTCACCGCCGAGGAGTTGGCCGAGTGGGGCCACGACCCGGCCGTGCTGGACGACCCGCGCCAGGTGCCGATGCACGGAATCGTGGACGGCATCGGGGAGTTCGACGCCGACTTCTTCCAGTTCTCCACCCGCGACGCGACGTTGCTCAACCCGCAGCACCGCCTCTTCCTGGAGTGCGCCTGGGAGGCCCTGGAGCGGGCGGGCTACGACCCGCGGGCCGTGCCCGGCACGGTCGGCGTCTACGCGGGCGCCGGGCGCAACGGCTACCCGATGCTGGTCCAGGCCCAGGCCGAGCGGTTCCCCGGAGTGGACGACCTCGCGCTCGCCATCTCCAACGAACCCGAGCACCTGGCCACCCGGGTCTCCTACAAGCTCGGCCTGACCGGCCCCAGCATGGCGGTGCTGACTGCTTGTTCGTCCTCGCTGGTCGCTGTCCACGAGGCCGGGCGGGCGCTGCTCGCCGGCGACTGCGACCTGGCCCTGGCCGGCGGGGTGACGCTGCGGCTGCCGCGCTCCGGCTACCGCCACCTGGAGGGCGGCACGATGTCGCCCGACGGCCGTTGCCGCACCTTCTCGGCGGATGCCAAGGGGATCGTGGGCGGCGACGGTGCGGGTGTCGTGGTGCTGCGCCGGCTGCAGGACGCGCTGGAGGACGGCGACCACATCCACGCCGTGATCCGCGGTTCCGCCGTGAACAACGACGGCCATGAGCGGGCGGGGTTCACCGCGCCCAGCGTCGCCGGCCAGTCCGAGGTGATCCAACTGGCGCACCTGGCAGCCGAGGTGGAACCTGGCGCCATCTCCTACGTCGAGGCACACGGCACCGGGACACCGGTCGGCGACCCCATCGAAGTCACCGCGCTGGCCCAGGCGTTCCGGGACGGCAGCGGCGACCGGCTGCCGGCCGGCTCGGTCTTGCTGGGCTCGGTCAAGACCAACATCGGCCACACCGACACCGCCGCCGGTGTGGCGGGCCTGATCAAGACCGCGCTGGCCCTGCAACACCGGATCGTGCCGCCCACCCTGCACTTCACCGCGCCCAACCCGGCGATCGACTTCACCGCCACCCCGTTCATGGTGAACACCGACGCAAGGGACTGGGTGACCGCCGGTGAGCCGCGCCGGGCCGGAGTCAGCTCCTTCGGCATCGGCGGCACCAATGCGCATGTGGTGCTCGAAGAGGCGCCGACCGTGCCCCACGTCACGGACCAGCGCGCCCAGTTGCTGGTGCTCTCCGCCCGCACGCCTGCCGCGCTCGCCGCCGCGTCCCGCCGGCTCGCCGAACACCTGTGCCAGCAGCCGCAGTTGCCACTGGCCGATGTGGCCTGGACGCTGCAGACCGGCCGCCACGCCTTCGCGCACCGGCGATACCTGGTGTGTGCCTCCGTCGCCGAGGCGGTTGCCATGCTCGACGGCGAGGTGACCAACGCTGAGCCGACCGCCCAACTCGACGAGGTCCTCGACCGGCTTGAGCAGGCCCCGGAGGCCGAACGCCCCGCGCTGCTCGAGACGGTGGGCCGGCACTGGCAACAGGGCGCCGCGGTCGACTGGGCTCGACTGCACGGCACCGCTCCCCGGTTCCGGGTGCCGCTGCCCACCTATCCGTTCGAGCGCCGCGAACTGCTGGTCCGCCCCGAGCCGTTCACCGGCCACCAGGCCGCTCCGGGGCAGACTCAGGCTCCCGCCGCTCCCGTGAGCGGCACCATCACCGAGCGCCTCTCGGTGCTCTTCACCAAGGTCCTGGGCGACGACGCCGGCAGCGACGGCGGCGCCTTCGCCGACCGCGACTTCTTCGAGCTCGGCGGCGACTCGCTGACCGCCGTACAGCTGATCTCGCTGGTCGAGGACGAGTTCGGCGTGGCGCCGGAGCTGGAAGCGGTCTTCGATTACCCCACGGTTCCCGAACTCGCCTCGGTGATCGCCGAATTGCTCGATACCCTGCACGCGACTGGGGAAGCCCTGTGACGGACACCGCTCCCCCGCCCGCCGATCGGCGGACCGCACCCGCCTCGTTCGCGCAGCGCCGGCTCTGGTTCCTCGACCACTTCACCGGCGGCAACAGTGCCTACAACCTGGTCTCCGCCCTGCGGTTGACCGGCTCCCTGGACCGCGACGCCCTGCACAGCTCACTACAGCAGCTGGTGGACCGGCACGAAAGCCTGCGCACCACCTTCGAGCTGGTGGACGGCGAACCCCGCCAGCAGATCGCCACCGACCTCAAGCTCGCCCTTCCGCTCACCGACCTGCGTGGGCTGCCCGCCGAGGAGCGCGCCGCCCGGGCCACCGCCCTCGTCGAGGCGGACGTCCTGGACGAGTTCGATCTCGCCCAGGGACCGCTGATCCGCACCAGCCTGCTCCAACTGGGTGAGCAGGACCATGTGCTGGCCGTGATCTGCCACCACACCGTGTCCGACGGCTGGTCGATGGGCAGGTTCTATCTGGAGCTCAGCGCGCTCTACGACGCCCACCGCAGCGGCGCCGCACCCGAACTCGACCAACTGCCCATGCAGTTCGGCGAGTACGCGGAACGCGAGCGGGCCGCACTGCTCGGTCCGGACGGGCAGCGGGCGCTCGCCCGGGTGCGCGACCGCCTGGCGGGTGCACCCACCGTGCTGGAGCTGCCGACCAGCCACCCGCGCCCCGCCGTCCAGGGGTTCGCAGGTGCCACCCACGACCTTCCGCTGGACGCCGAGTTGTGGCAGCGCGTGCTGAACACCGCACGGCAGCACCGGGCAACGCCGTTCATGACCCTGCTCACCGCGTTCGCCGTGCAGCTCTCCCGGCTCTCCGGCGCCCAAGATCTGGTGATCGGCAGCCCGGCGGCCGGCCGCACCAGCAGCGCCGTGGAACCGCTGATCGGCATGTTCGTCAACACGCTGCCGCTGCGCCTGGATCTGACCGGCGAGCCGAGCTTCGCCGAGCTGCTGACCCGCACCCGGCGTACGGCGCTGGCGGCGTTCGCCGACCAGGGTGTGCCGCTGGACCAGTTGGTGACGGAACTGCGGCTGGACCGCACGCCCAGTCACGACCCGCTCTTCCAGGTCATGTTCGCTCTCCAGCAGCCGCTCACCGTACCGGAGTTGGTGGGCCTGGCGGTCGCGGTGCTGCCGGTGCGGCCACCGACCACCTTCACCGACCTGTGGCTGGAGGTCCGCCCGCACGGCGACGGCGCACTGGCGACCTTCCGCTACCGCACCGAGCTGTTCGACGCACCCACCGTGGCCCGACTGGCCGAGCAGTACCGCACCCTGCTGGACGCCGCGCTCACCGCACCGCAGACCCGGGCGACGGACCTGCCACTACTCAACGAGCAGCAGACCGCGCAGGTCCTGCATGACTGGAGCCGAACCGGTGATCCGCACCCATGGGACGGACCAGTCCATGAGTTGATCGACAGTCAGATCTCTCGAACGCCCGAGCAAACCGCACTGGTCTTCGAAGGCACCGAGGTGAGCTACGCCGAACTGGCCACGCGGACCAGGCGGATCGCCGCCCGACTGGCCGAGCGGGCGCCACTGCAGCCCGGATCGGTGGTGGCGCTCTGCCTGCCGCGCGGGCTGGACCTGGTCCCGGCGATCCTGGCCGTGCTGCGATCCGGCTGCGCATACCTCCCGCTGTCGCCCGAGGACCCGCCGGAGCGGTTGACCCGGCTGCTGCAACAGTCCGGCGCGGCCCACGTGTTGACCACCACCGAACTCGCCACCGCGCTGGCGCCGGCCGGGGTCCCGGTGCTGGCAGTCGACACGCTCAACGAACCGCACGCACCCGATCCGCACGCGGCGATGCCCGAACCGGCCAAGGTCCAGCCGGACGAACTCGCCTACGTCATCCACACCTCCGGCTCCACCGGCGAGCCCAAGGCGGTCGGCGTGCCGCACCGAGGGCTGGCCAACCGGATCCGGACGCTCCAGGCCTCCCAGCAACTCACGCAAGACGACCGGGTGTTGCAGAAGACGCCGTACACCTTCGACGTCTCGGTCCAGGAGCTGCTGTGGCCCCTGACCGTCGGCGCGACCCTGGTGATCGCCGCCCCGGGCGGACACCGCGACCCGGCGTACCTGGTGGAACTGATCGAGCAGGAGGCGGTCACCACCGTGCACTTCGTGCCGCCGATGCTGGAGGCCTTCCTCGGTGAGCCCGACCTGCACCGCTGCAAGTCCCTTCAGCGGGTGCTGTGCAGCGGCCAGGCGCTGCCCGCACCGCTGGTGGAGCGCTGCCTGAGCGAGCTTCCGGTGCGGCTGACCAACTTCTACGGCCCTACCGAGGCCTCCATCGAGGTCACCGAGTGGGCCTGCCCTCCCGACCTGGCCCCCAACGCCTCGGTGCCGATCGGGCGGCCGATCCCGGGTGTTGAGGTCTACGTGCTGGACGCGGAGCTGCGCCCGGTGCCGGTCGGCGTGGCCGGCGAACTCTACCTGGGCGGCGTCGCCCTGGCCCGCGGCTACCTGAACCGCCCCGACCTGACCGCCGACCGCTTCGTCCCACACCCCTTCGCCACCAACTCCCCCGGCGCCCGCCTCTACCGCACCGGCGACCTGGTCCGCTGGCGAGCCAACGGCACCATCGACTACCTCGGCCGCAACGACCACCAACTCAAAGTCCGCGGCTTCCGAATCGAACCCGGCGAAATCGAAAACGCCCTACGCACCCAGCCCGAGGTGCGCGACGCCCTGGTGACGACCACACCGGCCGCCACCACGGGCGCCGAACCCGCGCTCACCGCCTACCTGCTGCTCGGCCAGGCCGGTGCCGACATCACGACGCTGCGCGAGCGGTTGCGTGAGCAGCTGCCCCGGCACATGGTCCCCGCCCATCTGATCGTGCTCCCCGGGTTCCCGGTCACCTCCAGCGGCAAGGTCGACCGGGCAGCCCTGCCCCTGCCCGACCACAGCGATCCTGATCAGCTTCAACTGGTCGAGCCGCGCGATGAGTTGGAGCGGACCTTGGCCGGGATCTGGGCCGAGGTGCTGGGCCGGCCCCAACTCGGCGTGAACGAGGACTTCTTCGAGATCGGCGGCGACTCGCTGAAGAGCATCCAGGTGGTCCACCGGGCCCGCGAGGCCGGACTGACGGTCAGCGTCAGCGTGCTCTTCCACCACCCGACCATCGGGGAGCTGGCCGAGCGCCTGCGGCAGGAGGGCACGGGGTGAACGGCCGCTGGCTGCTGCGGTTCCTGCCACGCCCCGACGCCCGGGTGCGGCTGCTCTGCCTGCCCGGTGCCGGTGCCGCCGCCGCGATGTACCGGGGGTGGAGCGAGCGGCTGCCGTCGAGCGTGGAGGTCTGCGCGGTGCAACTGCCCGGACGCGGCTCCCGGTTGCGCGAGCAGCCGTACACCGCGATGGATCCGCTGATCGACGCGCTGGCCGAGGCGGTGCTGGCCGAACCCGCGCTGCCGACCGTCGTCTTCGGCCACAGCCTGGGCTCGGTGATCGGCTTCGAACTCGCCGACCGGTTGCGCGACTCGGCCGCCCACGCCCCCGTCGCACTGGTCGCCGCAGCTCACCGGGCGCCCGGGCTCGGCAGTGCCGGGCTGCCCTACCACCAGCTGCCGGATGCCGAGTTGGCCGGGGTGATGACGGCGCTCGGCGGCACGCCCGAAGCGGTGCTGGCCAGGCCGGACTTGCTGCGGCTGGCGCTGCCCGCGATCCGCGCCGACTTCGCACTCGACTACGGCTACCGCTATCGCGAACGTCCGCCGCTGTCGATCCCGGTCGGCGTCTACGGCGGCCTCGCCGACACCACGTGCAGCGAGCCCGAAATCGCCGCCTGGCGCGATCACACCAGCGACAGCTTCACTCTGCGGATGCTGCCCGGCGGCCACTTCTTCCCCGCCGAACCCACCGGCCCCGCCGGCGCCGAACTCCTCACGCACCTCGGCGCCGAGTTGGCCCGACTCGGCTGAACCACAGCGGCGTCGGCCTAGCTCGGCTGAACCACAGCGGCGTCGGCCTCACTCGGCTGAGCCACAGCGGCGTTGACCTAACCCAGCTGAACCGCATTCGACGACTCAATGACCAAGGGACACCACATGTTCGAGGACGGCGACGACCGCCCGTACCTCGTGGTCCGCAACCACGAGCACCAGTACTCCGTCTGGCCGGCGGGCCGGGAGCTGCCGGCCGGCTGGGAGGACGCCGGGGTCACCGGCGACAAGGCCGCCTGCCTGGCCCACATCAAGGAGGTCTGGACGGACCTGCGCCCGCTCAGCCTGCGCCAGTCGACCACCGGCAAGGAGTGATCAGCACCATGAACACCGAACTCTGCCTCCACCAGCTCTTCGCCCGGCAGGCCGCCCACCAGCCCGACGCACCGGCGGTCCGGGACGACAAGGAGGAGTTGAGCTATCGCCAACTCGACGAGCAGTCGGACCGCTTGGCCGCACTGCTGACGCGGGAGACCGGATCGGGCCCGGCTCGGATCGGCCTGCATCTGCGGCGCGGGAATGCCGTCGTGGTCGCGATCCTGGCCGTACTGAAGGCCGGCTGCGCCTATGTGCCGCTCGACCCGACCTACCCGGCCGAGCGGGTGCAGTACATGGCCGACGACGCCGCGGTGGACCTGGTGCTGACCGACGCCGATGGCGCGGCGGCCGCACCGGCGGGCCGGCGAGTGCTCGTCATCGACTCGGCGCTCTGGACCGAGGAGACAGCGGCTTGCGACGAACTCCCCCTGGTGGCACCGGAGTCACCCGCCTATGTCATCTACACCTCCGGCTCCAGCGGCACGCCCAAGGGCGTCGAGGTCTCGCACCGCAATGTGACCGCGCTGCTGGACGCCTGCGAGCAGGTGGTGACGGCCGGGCCCGACGACGTCTGGACGCTCTTCCACTCCTACTGCTTCGACTTCTCCGTCTGGGAGTTGTGGGGCGCCCTGGCCCACGGCGGTACCTTGGTGGTGGTCTCCGCCGAGGCCGCCCGATCCCCCGAAGCACTGCTGCGACTGCTCCGCACCGAGCGGGTGACCGTGCTCAACCAGGTGCCCTCGGTCTTCCGCCACCTCTCCCGCGCCGCCACCACCACCCCGGGCGTCGAACCGCTGCCCGACCTGCGCTATGTCATCTTCGGCGGCGAGGCCGTGGATGTGGACGCGGTCCGCGAGTGGCGCCAAGCGCACGGCACCGGCGCCGAGTTCGTCAACATGTACGGCATCACCGAGACCACCGTCTTCGCCACCGGCCGACGGCTGCTCCCGGCGGAGATCGACGTGCCGGTCGGCACTCCGGTATCCGAAGGCGCCGCCGACCCCGGCCTCAACATCGGGCCGGCGCTGGACGGTTTCGAGGTGGCCGTGCTCACCGAGGACGGCCGGCCGGCCGCCGCCGGTGAGCTCGGCGAAATCTACCTGGCCGGGCCGCAGTTGGCGATCGGCTACCTCAACCGCCCCGAACTCACCGCCGAGCGCTACCCGGTGCTGACCCTGGCGGACGGCGAGCCCCGCCGCTACTACCGCAGTGGCGACCTCGCCCTGGTCCGCGCCGACGGCGTGCTCGAATACGCCGGGCGCGCCGACGACCAGGTGAAGATCAACGGCTACCGGATCGAGATCGGCGAGGTCGAGTCGGTGCTCCGAACGGCTCCGGGCGTCGGCGACCTGGTGGTGGTGCCCGCCACCAGCCGGGTCGGCGAACGGATGCTGGTCGCCTTCTTCACCGCTGGCACCGCCGGAACCGCTGAAACTGCCGGCACCGCCGAAACCCCCGCTGGCACCAGTGTCCAGGCCGATCACCTCGCCGCGCACGCCCGGGCGGCGCTGCCCGCCTTCATGGTGCCCGGTCGGTTCATCCAGGTGCCCGAACTGCCGCTCAGCCCCTCCGGAAAGACCGACAAGCGCGCCCTCGTCGACCGGTTGCGCTGACTCACCCCCGGCCAGGCTGACTCACCCCCGCCAGGAGGAACCTCATGGACCAGTCCCGCTCGCTACCGCTGTCCGTCACCCAGGAGGCGATGTGGGTGACCTGGCAGCTCGACCCCGCCAAGTGGGAGCACATCATCCCGATCGCCCTGCTGGTCGACGGTGAGCTCGAACTGCCGCGCCTGCGCACCGCCGTCACCAAGCTGCTGCACCGCCACCCCGCGCTGCGTGCCCGGGTGACGCGCGGCACCGACGGGATGTGCCTGGACTGGTCCGGCACCGCGCCGGACGCCGTGCCGGTCACCGAGCGCTTGGTGACCGGCACCCGCGAAGAGGAACTCGCAGCAGCCCAGCGGCCGTTCGACCTGGCCGCCGGCCCACTGGCCCGGTTCGAGGTGCTGACCGGCCCGGACTGGACGGTGCTGCTGGTCACCGTGCACCACATCACCATGGACGGCACCTCGCAGCCGCTGCTCCTGGACGACCTGCGCCGGGCCTACGCGGGCGAGGAGTTGGCTCCTGCGGACGACCTCGCACCGCTGGTCGAGCACGCCCGCCGCTCCCGCGCGGCCGCCGACGAGGAGAGTGGCGAGCCACTGCGGGCCTACTGGCGCGAGGCGCTGGCCGAGCTGCCGCCGGCCCGCCCGTTGCCCACCACCTCAACCGAATTGCTGCCCGCCCGCCCCCTGACAGCGAGCCCGGCCGACACCGTCGCCCATCCCTATCCGCTCACCGTGGATGCCGAGTTGACTCGCCGGCTGCGCCAACTGGCCAGGGACACCGCCACCTCCTACTTCACCGTGCTACTCGGCGCACTCTTCGTCACGCTGCACCACCACACCGGCAGCGCCGACCTGATCGTTTCGGCTCCCTACCACGGCCGGTCCACCGAGGAGTTGAGGGGACGGGTCGGCTTCTTCGTCAACGTGCTGCCGTTCCGCCAGCGGATCCGTCCCACCGACCGCTACACCGACCTGCTGCGCGAGTTGCGCACCACCATCCGGGCCGGCCTGCGCCACGGCGACCTGCCGCTACCGGCCATTCTGCGCAGCGCCGGCCTGCTGGGCCCCGACGGCCGCCGGCAAACCCACCAAGCGGTCTTGCAGTACTGGGACTCGGCTGCCGACAACGGCCTGGACGTCTTCGACTTCAAGCTGGCCGGTGAGCGCGGTAGTTGCTCGGTGCGCATGCTCGACCCGATGGACGTGCCCGACTACCGCCTCACCGTGATGCTGACCAAGGGCAGCAACGGCACCCGGCTGCTGTGGAAGGACGCGGACGGCTCGGTCGGCGCCACCACGACCACTGCTCTGACCCGGGACTACCTGACCGTGCTCGCCGACATGGCCGCCGTGCCGGACCGCACACTGGCCGAGGCGGCCGCCCTGCTGCCGGCCGTCCAGGCGACACCCGATTCCCCAAACAACGCCACGACCAAGCAAGATGCGCCGACGGCCTCCCCCGCCACCCTCGCCGAGGTCGGCGCGGCCTGGACCGAGGTGCTGCGCGTGCCCGACCTGCTGCCGGAGGACTCGTTCTTCGAACTCGGCGGCCACTCACTGATCGCGGCCACCCTGCTGGCCCGGATCAACGACCGCCTGGGCGTGGAGCTCACCGTCCGCGACCTGTTCGACCACCCGCGACTCGGTGCACTGGCCGCAGTCGTCGACCAGCAGCGCGCAGCCGCCTCCGCAGCATCCCTCAAGCGCTCCGACGCCGACGACACCGACGACGCTGGCGCCGCCGCCGCTGCCGCTGCCGCTGCCGCTGCCGACGACCACGACCACGACCACGCAAGCCAGGACTCCACCACCCTCCCCGCCAGCCGGTTCCAGGAGGGCATCTGGCTCGCCGAACGCCTCGACCCGACTCATGCGCGCTACCACATCCCGCTCTCCTGGCGGGTGCGCGGCGAGTTGGAGCCGGCCCGGTTGCGCACCGCGCTCGCCCGCCTCACCGCCCGGCACGAGATCCTGCGCACCCGATTCACCGACCAGGACGGCCGACTGGTCCAGGAGATCGGGGCACCGTGGGAACCCGAGCTCACGGTGGTGAACGCCGACCACCCCGACCGGCTCACCGACTGGTTCGAGGAGGCCGCCACCGACTTCAGCCCGGCGGCCGGGCGCCTCCTCGCCGCAGGCCTGTTCACCCTGCCGGACGGCGAGCGGATCCTCGCCCTCTGCGTTCACCACCTGGTACTCGACGGCGAGTCGGTGCCGTTGCTCTTGACCGAGTTGGACCGCTGCTACCGGCAGGACCTGCTCTCCCCCACCAGCCAGTACCGGGAGTTGCTGCACGCCCAGCAGTCCGACGCCGGCCGCGAGCGAGCGGCGGCCGACCTGGCCTACTGGTCCACCGCCCTCACCGGCGCTCCCAGCACCCTCGGGCCGCTCTCCCCCAAGCCGGACCCGCTCGTGCCTGCGACCCCCTCCGGCAGCGTCGCCCTGCCACTCGCCACCGATCTGACCCAGCGCTTGAAGCCAGTCCAGGAGGCCGCCCAGGCTTCCCAGTTCATCGTGCTCGCCACGGCGCTCGCCGCCGCCCTGCACCGCTGGTCGGGCCAGGCGGACCTCACCTTCGGTGTCCCGGTCGCCGACCGGGCCGGCGGCGACTACAGCGCAGTGCTCGGCCCGTGCCTCAACACCGTGGTGCTCCGCTCCCATTGCGCACCCGACACCACGCTGGGCGACCTGTTGCACGCCACCCGGGAACAGGTGATCGACGCCTTCGAGCACCGGAGCGCGCCGTTCGACGAGCTGGTCCGCCGCCTGCGGCCCGCCCGCACCGCAGGCCGCACGCCCTACCTCGACTGCCTGCTCAACAGCGTGGGCACCACCGCCTGGTCCACCACGCTCGGTGAGGCAGAACTCACCTCACTCGACCATGAGTTGCGGGAGGAGGCGGCCAACAAGTTCGGCCTGACGGTCACCTTCAGCCGCCACGCGGACGCCCTGCTCGGCACCCTCGCCTACCGGAGTGGCTTCCTCCACACCGACGCCGCCGCCGAGTTGGCCACCGACCTGGCCGGCTTGCTGAACCACTTCCACGACCTCTCCGGCGAGCCCGTGTTCACCCTCCGCCGCACCGAAACGAGCTGAACCCCCTATGAGCCCTACAAGCGCCACAATCCCCACGAGTCCCATCCACCCCTTCCGCTTCGGCGTCAACCTGGTCCCGTCATCCAACGGCCCGTCCTGGCCTGAGACTTGCCGCACCGCGGAGCGCCTCGGCTATGACGTGATCGCCGTCCCCGACCACCTCGGCGTGCACTCACCGTTCCTCGCCATGATGGCTGCGGCCGCCGCCACCGAGCACGTGCAGCTGACCACCTTCGTCCTCAACAGCGCCTTCTGGAACCCGGTTCTGCTCGCCCGCGACCTGCTCACCGCCCACGAGCTGACCGGCGGCCGGGTGGAGGCGGGCCTCGGCACCGGCTACGTCCGCGCCGAGTTCGACACGGCCGGCCTGGAGTGGGGCACCGCCGCCACCCGGGTCAACCGCCTGGCCGACACCGCGACCAGCCTGCGCGCCCTGCTCGCCGACCCGCGCGCCCTCGGCTTCCCGACGCCAGCCACCCCACCGCCGCTGCTGATCGGCGGCAACGGCGACCGCGTGCTGCGCCTCGCCGCCCGCCACGCCGACATCGTCTCCTTCTCCGGCGCCACCCTCGCCCCCAACTCCGCCCGTGGCACCCTGCGCCTCATCGACGCCGACGCCATGGACGAGCGGGTCGCCTACTTCACCACCCACGCGGGTCCCCGTGCCGCCACTGTTGAGCGCAACACCCTGGTGCAGACGGTAGTGGTCACCGACGACCGCCGCTCGGCCGCCCACACCATGCGCAGCCGCCTCCCCTACCTCACCGCCGACCAGATCCTCGAAGTCCCCACCCTCCTGGTCGGCACCCCAGCCCAGATCGCCGACACCCTGCTGGCCCGCCGCGAGCGCTACGGTATCTCCTACGTCTGCGTCCAGGAACGGGACATGACGGCGTTCGCGCCGGTCATCGAGCAACTCGCGGATGCCCGCACCTGATCACGGCACCCGCGCGAACTCCACCAACCCGGTCAACCGCAACCCGAGCCAGCGATCGCCCAGGAGCAGATAGACGACATCCGGCGCGGCGACGCTGAGCCCGGTCGCCCGCCCGGGGAGAGGCACGGTCAGCGGCCACCGCTCCGGGAACGAGGGGTTCCAGACCCGGAGGTTTCCGTCACTGCTGGTGGCAACGATCAGGTCGTGCCCGCCGACACGCAGCGTGGCCCAGTGGTCGAAGGGCCCGCTGCTGTCGCCGAGGACGGTCGGCTGCCAGTAGCCGGTCGGGCTCACCGCGATGCCCTCGGAGTCGGGCGCTGCCAGCGCGTACCGGCCACTGGAGAGCTTCACACCCAGCGGGGGGAGGGTGGTCTGCGCCGGCAGCACGATCCACTCGGGCTCTTCGCCGAGATCCTCGTCATCCATCGGCTCCGGTTGGTCCTCCTGGACGGCAGACACCTGTTGGTCCTCCTCGAAGGCAGGGACGACCTGGTCCTCCTGAAACGCGAAGACGTAGATGCCGTCCTCCCCCATCGGGAAGGCGAGCAGCACGGTGCCGTCCTCCCGAACGACGGGCACGGGCACGGGTAGCCCGGCCGCGGCTGCGTCGTCTCCGATGACGGACACGGGCAGCAGGTCCTGGGCTGACAGGCTGGTGTGCCACTTGCCGTACCGCTCCCACACGAACACGTCGATCTGCCCCACGTGCACGTAGCTGACCACCAGGACGGCGACCCGCCAGTCGTCCACAAAGGTCGTCACAGACCGTACGTCGCCGCCCTTCCCGGCCGCGAGGGCCTCCAGCAGTTCGGGGTCGACAGGCTCGCCCGGGCGCGCGTCGTAGCAGGCGAAGCCGCGCTCGCCGGCCGCGAAGACCAGTGGGACGCCCTGCGGGGTCGTCAGGGCGGCGATCGCCCTGAGGTCCGCGGGCGCGTCGTCGAGTGGTCGCGTCCTCCCGGTGTCCGGCTCCAGCAGGTGCAGTTCCCCGGACCAGTCCATGGCCAGCCGCCACTCGTCGACGGCCACCCGGACCGCGCACAGCCGGCGGACTCGGCGGCCGTCCTGGGCCAGCGGCTGGGGCGGTCCCGCGAGGGCCGGATGCCAGATCCGGAGCATCCCGTCCCAACCACCCGAGGTGATCAGCGGGACGTGTCCGGCTGACGTGATCGACACCAGCGCATAGGTGCAGTCGGCGCCTTCCAGCCCGGCGGCCGAGTCGCGCAGGTCGAGGTCGGCGGCGCCGCTCGGCGCGCGGACGCTGGCCGCGTCCTCGACCTCCGGATCGATCCTGCTGTCGAACAGTCGCCTCAGGGTGCCTTTGAGCGGGTCGACGAGCGCGATCCGCGGCTCGGTGCCGGCGACCGCGAGCTCCGGGAGGCCGTCGGCCCTGAAGGGGCCGTCAGCCCTGAAGCGGCCGTCAGCCCGGCCGAGACCGTCGGCCCCGCGAACGCAGGTCAGCGACCGGATGGCGCCGACCCTGCCCGGCCAGGCCGCCGCGGGGCGAAGGGCGCCGAGGTCCCACGCCCGCACCATGCCGTCCTCCGATCCCGATGCGGCGTAGTGGCGGCCGCGGATCGTGCCGAGGTCCGCGAGCGCGTGCACCGGGGCGGTGTGACCGTAGAGCCGGGCGGTCAGCCGACCGGTGTCCAGGTCCCACACCCGCACGGTGCAGTCCGCACCGCCCGACAGCAGCAGCCGCTCGCCGGCCGTCGAGCGGCAGAAGGTCAGCGCGGTCACGTAGCCGAGGTGGTCGGGCGGAAGGGAGTGGCTGCTCCAGTCGCGCGGGTTCCACAGCCAGATCCGGCGGTCCTTCCCGGAGGAGGCGAGCATGGCGGGCCAGCCCGGCTCGGAGTCGGCGGCCGCCAGGCAGAGCACCCGGCCGGCGTGCCCGCGCAGCAGGGCGACCGGTGTGCCGTCCGGAACGGACCACACGTGGATCACCGATCCGGCCGCTGCCGCGAGCAGCTGACGCCCTCGGGCGTCTTTGAAGCAGGCCATCGCGGTGACCGTCGCCTCCGCTCCGACCAGGACCAGCACGGTCTCCCCGGTGTCGGTGTCCCAGATCCTGATCCTGCTGTCACCGCCGGCCGACGCGAGCAGCTCCCGGCCGTCCGGCAGCCGCAGCCGTGCCAGGGCGGTGACCGGGCCGTAGTGGCCGCGCAGGCTGATGCTGAAGTCGCGTGGCGGGGCCGAGCCCGCCACGACGGTCACCGGAACCGCCGTCCGCCCGCCCAGCAGGGGCAGCAGCTCGGGTTCGTTGGTCATCGCGGTCATCTGCAGCAGTCGCAGCCGCTGCTCGGGTGCCAGTCCCTGGAGCCGGTGCGCCACCCGCAGGTAGAGCCGCACCGCGGGCAGTTCGAACCGGTCGGGGAGGGTCAGCAGGGCGCCGGCCGTGCGGGCCGGGTCGGTGTGGGTCAGGAAGCCGCGGTCGCGGACCAGTTGGGGCAGCAAGCCGGCGGCGCGCCCGTGTGCCGCGAGGTGCTGGTGGAGGTACGGATTGGCGTTCGCCCAGGAGTTCGGACCGTCAGTGCTCTTCGGACCGTCAGTGCTCTTCGGGCCGTCAGTGCTCTTCGGGCCGTCGGTGAGCACCCCCGCCAGCAGGGCGCGGGTGATGCGCAGTTGGGCGTCGTCGGGGGTGCGGCGGCGGAAGTAGTCGGTGAGCGACTGGTGGTAGAGGCGGTAGACGGTCTGGCCCGACTCACCGGACTCCACCAGGTAGAACCCGGCCTGTCGGAGCAGCCAGGCGATGTCCTCGTCGCCGTACGAACGGCCGCTCAGCGCCAGCGCGGTGGCCATCCTGGGCCAGACGTCGCGGCGCGGCAGCCCGGCCCCCTCGGCCCAGGCGAGCGGACGCAGCAGGTCGATCACCCGCCACGCCTCGGGGAAGCGGCGGAACTCGCCGTCCAGCAGGCTCTCGACGGTGACGTACTTCTGCCAGCCGCCGTCCGAGTCGGCCGACAGCGGGACGGCCCCGGAGGCCAGCATCCGGGTGGCCAGCCGGGCGTAGAGGAAGGCCCCGGCGCTGGCCCGCGCGACGATCCCTGCCCAGCGCTCGGCGGTGCCGTCGTCCGCCGCCAACTGCGGGTTCCCGGCGCCGCGCAGGCGCCTGAGCGCATAGGCGGTCAGGTCCTGCTCGCTCTGCGGTTCGTTGTCCAGGACGGCGACCTCGTCCGGAGCGAGCGGCTGCAGCAGCCCGCCGAGCAGGCGCGGCTGACCGTCCGAGGAGGTCAGCCCGGCCAGGCCCGGCCGGGTGCCGACCAGCAGCCGGACTCCGGGGAGGTCCGCGAGCGGCCGCAGCAGGTCGGCCGCGATCAGCATGGCCTCCGAGGGCGCCGCCTCGTCGAGGCCGTCCACCACCAGCACGATCCGCCGTCCCAGCTCGCCGACGGCGTGGACGACGTCGACCGCCCGCAGCCGGCCGGGATTCGCGGGCATCGGCAGCTTCAGCGCCTCGGTGACGGTGAGCAGCACGTCCTGCAGCGTCTTGTTGCGGCAGACCAGCGCCATGTCGACAGACCCGAGCACCGGCAGCAGGGTGTCGGGGGTGTCCGCGAGCGCCCCTTCCCGCTCGGCGACGGCCCGCAGCGCGGGCACCGACAGGGTGGCGATCCGCCCGAGCAGCGCGGACTTGCCGGTGCCCGGTGAGCCGGTGACGGCGAAGAGTCCGCGCTCCGCGGTCGCCAACCAGCCGAGGACGCGCCGCAGCAGCCGTGCCCGCCCGCAGAAGTACCAGCCGGTCTCGCCGACTTCGATGCCGCGCGCCGAGAGCACCAGGTGCTGGTCCACGTCGCCGGCGCGAAGTCGCCGCTGCCGCTTGGTCTCCACGTCCTCGTCCGGGATCCGGGCTCCCGGGTGCAGGGGGTTGCGCAGCGTCGGCACCGGAGCTCCGACCGCATGGTAGGAGGTCGCGCCGTCGCGGACGGCCAGCTTCTGGGACAGCGCCCTGGCCAGGTCGTCGGAGCGGATCACCTCGTCGTGTTCGGTCCACCGCCGGTCGTCGGGGCCGCGGCGCAGCACCTGGTCCAGCGCCTCGGCGAAGACGCCCTCCTCGACGCTCTCGTAGCCGCAGGCCGAGGCGATCACCGAGAACCGGCGGTCGGGAAAAGCGCTGCTGGTGTGGCTGACCACCTCGCCGATGGTGGCGGCGATCTGAGCGGCCGCCACACCGCTCGCGCAGCAGTCGACCAGGAAGAGCACCTGGGTGAAGTCCGCCTGCGCCAGCAGCCGGGCCAGTTGCTCGGTCGGCACCGCGTTGTAGGAACTCAGGCCGGTGGCGGGAGAGTCCGCGGTGACCAGGAAGTGCAGGCCCGCGTCCACCGAGCCGTGGCCCGTCCAGTAGAGCACCAACTGCTCGCCGGAGCCGCGCCATCGACCCAGTCGGTCGCTGATCTCCCGGCACGGTCCGCCGGTGGCCAGTTCGGCCAGCTCCTGCTGGTGGCCGATGGACCGCAGCAGCTCTGCGACCCGGCCGACGCTCTCGGGCACCCGGGTCAGCTTGCGCCACCGCCGGTCCTGGTAGCTGCTCATGCCGATCGTGACGAACCGAGCGTCCCCCGGCATCACTCGCACCACACCACGTCGCCGTGTCCTCCCACCGGCGCTGCTGACCGGCTCGCCGATGTGACAGGATCGGTCCTCCCGAACGGGCCTACTGTACGGCCTGCGGGGTGCTGGGGGAGCCGTGACCAAGGCATCGGTGGCCGACCTGATCGTGGTGCTGCCCGGGATCATGGGCAGTGTGCTGGTCCGGGACGGCCGTCAGGTGTGGAACAGCCGCATCGCCGTGATGGGCCGCCACGCGCTGCGCGGGATGCGCGACTTGGGCGACCTCGCGCTGCCGCCCGGGATCGGCGACGGGGACCCGCAGGACGGGGTCGAGGCGGTCGCGCTCCTCCCCGGTCTGCACATCCTGCCCGGGGTGTCCGCGATCGACGGCTACGCCGGCCTGCTCGACTTCCTGAACCGGCGTTTCGACTTCTCCGGCGGCAACCTGCTGCCCTTCCCGTACGACTGGCGGCTCTCGGTGCGCCGCAACGCCCACCGGTTGGACCGCGCGGTCTCGGGCGCGCTGGCCCGCTGGCGCGAGCGGAGCGGCAACGCCGGGGCCAGGACCGTACTTCTCGCCCACTCGATGGGCGGCCTGGTGGCCGGCTACTACCTGGACGTGCTCGGCGGCCACGCCGACGCGCGGGCTCTGATCACCCTGGGGACGCCGTTCCGCGGCTCGCTCAACGCGCTCGCGGTGCTGAACGCGGGCGTGCTGCCCGGTCTCGGCGGGCTCGCCGAACCGGTCACCCGGCTGGCCCGCTCCCTCCCCTCACTCCACCAACTGCTCCCCGACTGGCGCTGCATGGCCGCGGCGGACGGTGCGCGCGTCGGCCTCGACCACATCGAACTTCCCGGCGCGGACCCGGTGTTGGCAGCCGACGCGCGCCGCTTGCGAGCCGAGTTGGCGGCCGCCGCAAACGATGCCTACCAGGTGCACGTCTTCGGCGGCTACCGGCAGCCCACCCGCCAGAGCGCCGCCCTGGGGCCGGACGGTGCACGGTATCTGACGAACCGCCACCTCGATGGCGTGGACCGGGACGGCGACGGGACCGTCCCGCGCTTCTCCTGCTTCCCCAGCCGGCTCGCCGACGACTCCTCGGTGCGTTACTTCGCCCAGCAGCACGGCTCCTTGCAGAACCACCCCGCACTGCTGAACCAGATCGAGGCGATCCTGACCGCCCAGCAGCCGCGGAGCTTCCTCGACGGCGGGCTCGAACTCTCCCTCGACCTGCCCGAGGCGGTGTCCGACGCCCGCTGCCCCGTGCGGGTCATCGCGGACGACGAGCGGCTGTCCCTGGGCGTCACCGCCGAGGACGTGGAGAGCGGCGACCGCACGGGCCCGCGCGGCCTGCGCCACCGTAGTGACGGCCACTACTCCACCACCATCGAGCTGCCCGCCCCCGGCACCTGGCGCATCACCGTCGCCGACCTGGCCAACCCCGCCGGCCACTCGATCACCGGATTCGTCCAGCACGTCCCGCTCGCCTAGCGCGGACGGACCGTCCGAGGAGTTCCCACGAGCTCCGCCGGCCCGGTCGCGGCTCACCCGAACGACGCAACCTCCCCCGAACACGACCCGTGCGCCCCTGACAGCAGCGCCCCGCCGGCGCATACTGCACCGGACAACTCCCCGCGCCCGCCGCGCCCGCGAAGACCTGGTGGTGTCCATGGCCCCGCAGTCCATGTCCCCGCAGTCCACCGTCCACAGCGTGACCTACGACCTGCTGCGCACCCTCGGCCTGACCACGGTCTTCGGCAACCCGGGTTCGACTGAGGAGCCGTTCCTCCAGGACTTCCCCGACGACTTCAGCTATGTGCTGGCGCTCCAGGAGGCCTCCGTCATCGCCATGGCCGACGCCTTCGCCCAGGTCACCGGGCGTCCGGCGCTGGTGAACGTGCACTCCTCGGCGGGGCTGGGCAACGCTCTGGGCAACCTGGTGACCGCCTACCACGGCAACACCCCGCTGATCGTCACCTCCGGGCAGCAGCACCGCGAGATGCTCATCGGCGAGCCCTACCTGGCCAATCGGGACGCGACCTTGTTCCCCAGGCCATGGGTGAAGTGGTCGTACGAGCCGGCCCGCGCCGAGGACGTGCCGGAGGCCTTCATGCGGGCCTATGCGATGGCGCTGCAGCCGCCGGCGGGGCCGGTCCACCTGTCGATTCCGCTCGACGACTGGCAGCGGCCGCTGGCCGGCCCCGCCCGGCTGCGCGGCGTCAGCGAGCGGGTGCTGCCGGACGAGCGGCGGCTGCGGCTGTTCGCCGACCGGATCTCGGCCAGCAGCCGGCCCGCCCTGGTCTTCGGACCGGAGGTGGACCGCGGCGGCGGCTGGGACGCGGCGGTCGCCCTGGCCGAGCGGCTGCGCGCGGCCGTGTACGGGGCGCCGCTGCTGGACCGCGCCTCCTTCCCCGAGGACCATCCGCTGTTCTGCGGTCCGCTCGGGATCTCCATCAAGGAGATCGGGGACCGGATGGCCGGCCACGACCTGGTCGTGGTGATCGGCGGCGAGGTGTTCCGGTACTACCCGTACGTTCCCGGCGACTACCTCCCGGCCGGCACGAGCCTGCTGCAGATCACCGGCGACCCCGACGTGGCCGCGGCCGCGCGGATGGGTGACAGCCTGCTCGGCGACCCGAAGGCCGCCATCGACCTGCTGCTCGAACAGGTCGCCGACGGGTCCGCACGCAGCGCGCCCGTGCCGATGGCCAGGCCCCGCCGGCTCCCGTCGACACCGAGCAGCCCGCTCACCCCGCCGGAGGTCTACGCCGCGCTCAGCCGGGTCAGGCCGCCCGACGCGGTGATCGTCAACGAGTCGACGTCGACCATGCCCCAGCAGTTGGAGTGGCTTCCGACGGTGAGGTCCGGCTCGTTCTTCGCCACGGCCAGCGGCGGCATCGGCTGGGCCACCCCGGCGGCCGTCGGGGTCGCGCTGGCCGATCGCGCCAGGGGCGTCTCCCGCCCCGTCATCGGCCTGATCGGCGACGGCTCGTTCCAGTACTCCGTACAGGCCATCTGGACGGCCGCCCAGCACCGACTGCCGATCGTCTACGTGGTGATGCGCAACGGGGAGTACTCGATCCTCAAGTCCTTCGCGGAGCTTGAGCAGACGCCGGGCGTGCCGGGGCTGGACCTGCCCGGCCTCGACATCGCCTCGCTGGCCCGCGGCTTCGGCTGCCACGCGGTCAACGTCGACAGCGCCAAGGGCTTGGAGGACGAGTTCACCCAGGCCTTGGCCGCCGACGGGCCCACGGTGCTCGTGGTCGCCACCCAGCCCCAGAACGCGGGGCTCTGAGCCGCCCCTGGCTCAGGGGGTGAGCAGCCCGCGCTGGTACGCCTTGACGAGGTTGCGCGGGACGAGGTGCTCGCGCCCGTCGATGGTGAGGGGGACGAGCTGCGGGGCGGCGGCCTTCCACTGGGCCCGGCGGTGCCGGGTGTTGCTGCGGGAGGTCTTGCGCTTGGGGACGGCCATGGGGCAACTCCTGGGTGGTCGAAGGGTGCTGTCAGCGGGCGGCGGAGGAGTAGGGCAGCAGGGCCATCTCCCGCGCGTTCTTGATGGCCCGGGCCATGGCGCGCTGCTGCCGCACGGTGAGCCGGGTGACCCGGCGGCTGCGGATCTTGCCGCGGTCGGAGATGAACTTGCGCAGCAGGTTGGTGTCCTTGTAGTCGATGTAGGTGATGCCGGCCTCGATCAGGGGGTTTGGGCGAGGCTTGGCCGGCCGTCCGGTTCCGGGGCGCTTGGCCATGGGTGGTCTCCTTGTGCGGGTCAGAGGATCGGGTCCAGCAGGTCCTCGAAGGCGTCCGGCAGGGCCTTCCAGCCGTCCTCCCCAGCCGTGAGTTCGGCGTCGGTGAGCAGGCAGGAGTCGAGCAGCTCGGTGATGCCGTCGACATCCAATCCTTCTGCTGTGAAAGCCAGTTGCTGCATCCGGTCGCCGTGCAGGGGGTGCCAGTCGAGGGCGGCGGCGGCCCGGCGGGTGGGCGGGTAGTCGTCCCAGTCGGCATCGGAGAGGGTGGCCAGCCAGGGGCCGCAGTCCTCCACCGCGAGGTTCGCCCCCGCGGCGTCCCAGGCGAACATCGACTCGGGGCGGTTGGCGAGCCAGAAGCGGCCACGGCTGCGCTGGGCGGCCGGGACGAGGTGCTCCAACGCCTCGTGGAAGCGGGCCGGGTGGAGCGGGCGGCGGCGTTCCCAGACCAGGGTGGCGACTCCCGCCCGGTCCTGCGGTTGCGGCAGTTGGGCAATGGCCGGGTTGACCCGGTCGCGGGCCGCCGCGACGTCGAAGCCGCCCAGCGCCGCCCGGATCAGGGCGCCGGTCGCGAGCGGCACGACGCGGGCGGTGGCGTGCAGTTGGCGCAGCATGGCGAGCCCGGCGCGGCGCTCGGGGGCGTCCTCGTCGGCACGGGCGCTCGGGACGGCGAGGACGGTGGCGTACTCGATCTGGTGGGCGAGCGCCTCAGCCCGGGTACGGGTGTCCTGGCCGGCGGTGTGCTCTCCGTGCTCGACGAGCTCGTCCGGCACGGACAGTTCGCCGACCAGCCGCATCGGGTCCACCGCCGTGACGACACCGGCGAGTTCGACCGCCTCGTTCAGGCAGCGGTCGCCGACCTCGCCGCCGGCGATCAGCTCGACCGCCGGGTGCGGATCGCTGCCGCCCCACAACTCGACGATGGCCAAGCCGTGTTGACCGGCGTCGGCGATGCGCAGCAGCTCCGGCAGCAGGTCCTCGCGCAGCGCGCAGCAGGAGCAGTCGTTGCTGAGCGGCGCCTCGGCGTGCTCGAAGACGCGCTGCTTGTCGCGCAGTTGGCGGTGGACGACGCCGAATGAGGCGTCCCGCAGGTCGTGGTGGAGCACCACGGCGTCGATGCAGCGGTGCAGCAGTTCGTCGACGGCCTGGCGGCGCTCGTCGTCATGGAGGCCGGCGACGACCACGACGGGGAGCTTGAGGTGGTCGGTCATGCCGGCCTACCAGCTGGCCTTGCGGACACCGGGGAGCTGGCCGGCGTGGGCGAGGGTGCGCAGGTTGATCCGGGACAGGCCGAAGGCGCGCTGGTAGCCGCGCGGGCGGCCGTCCACGGCGTCCCGGTTGCGCACCCGGGTGGCGCTGGCGTCGCGCGGCTGGCCGGCCAACTCGCGCTGGGCGGCGGCGCGTTCCTCCGGGCTGGTGCTCGGATGGGCGATGATCCGCTTCAGCTCGGCACGGCGTTCGGCATACCGGGCGACGACGGCGCGCCGCTGCTCGTTCTTGGCGATCTTGCTCTGCTTGGCCATCAGACCTTCTCCCCTCGGGCCCGGATCCGGGCGACAGCGGCCTCGATGCCGATCACGTCGACGGTCTTGAGCCCCTTGGCGCTGAGCGTGAGCCGCACATGGCGGCCCTCGCTGGGCAGCCAGTACCGCTTGCGCTGGATATTGGGGTCGAAACGGCGCCGGGTGCGCCGGTGCGAGTGCGAGATCGAGTTGCCGAAACCCGGTTTGCGGCCGGTCAGTTGGCAGTGGGCGGACATGGTCCGCCTCCTTTCCGTCGGGCAGGTGCGAACGGTGCGGGCACGGCGCAGCCCAGGGCCGGGCGCGCCGTGCCCGCAGCACCGTTCCACCATAGCCCAGATGAAAACGGATTTCATTTCACTGTAGACTGACTACCGACCCCACCCGAGCCCATCCGCCCTGAGGAGGACCGCCATGGCCCGCAGCGAACTGCGCCCGATCATCAAGCTCTGCTCCACCGCCGGCACCGGCTACACCTACGTCACCCGCAAGAACCGCCGGAACGACCCCGATCGCATGGTCCTGCGCAAGTACGACCCGGTACTGGGCCGCCACGTCGAGTTCCGCGAAGAGCGCTGACCCTCAGCCCCCAGGCCCCCACTCCTCAGTCACCCCCAGGAGCGCACCCATGAAGCCCGACATCCACCCCGCCTACCGCCCCGTCGTCTTCCGCGACCGCGCCGGCGGGCTCGCCTTCCTCACCAGGTCGACCGCCACCAGCGACAAGACGATCGAGTGGGAGGACGGCAACAGCTACCCCGTCATCGACGTCGAGGTCTCCTCCGCCAGCCACCCCTTCTACACCGGCAAGTCCCGCGTGGTGGACGTGGCCGGCCGGGTCGAGCGGTTCAACCGCCGCTACGGCAGCGCCCGCGGCTGACGTCCCGCGAGTCCACCAACCACCCCGGGCTGCGCCGCACTCCGGCCCAGGGCGGGGCGGGGCGCCCGCCCGGCACCTAGACGGCCGGCCATGGCCCAACCCGCTGACAGGCCGAGAACCCGTTGCCGGCCTGGGAGTTGGTCTGCCGCTGCCCGGCACCGGCTACTCATCCACCAGCGCTTGACGTCCGCATCCGGACATCCTCGGTCCGCGGCCGCCCGTCACCATCGTCGGTGCACCGCATCCCGGATGCCCTCGGCGATCACGGGCAGCGGCGTGCCGGGGCCGAAGACGGCGCCGACTCCGGCGGCGAGCAGGGCCGGCCGGTCCTCATCGGGGATCACGCCGCCGAGCACCACCGCGACGTCGTCCAGTCCCTGGGTCTCCGGCGGTGTCTCCGGTGGCGCCTCGTTGCCGATCGCCGTGCTCATGAGTCCGCCGGGCCGGGACACCGGCACCATGGCGCCCGCGCGGCCCGCACTCCCGGTCTCCGCCCGACGCCCGACGCGCGACGAGCGACGAGCGACGAGCGACGAGCGACGAGCGACGGCGGCCATGCGGCCCCGGCCCTCCCGGACCGGGGCCGCTCGGGTCCGTCAGGGCATCAGCGGCGGGTACGCCGGGTCCAACAGGCCGTGCTCCTGGAGGTAGCCGTAAAGCGGCGTGGTCTCCGGGTAGTGGCCCCACTGGTGGTCGCCGGGCACCTGGCCCTCGGTGGCGAGCTTGGCGCCGAGCAGCTGGCGCTGCACCGGGGAGAAGTCGGCGAAGGCCTCGTGCGCGAACAGGGCGTCGTTCTCGTCGCGGCCGTGCGACCAGCGGTGGGAGTAGGCGAAGAAGATGCCCTTGCGGGTGATGTCCGAGTAGTTGTCGGTGCGGGTGTGCCAGAGCCGCCGGTCGAAGAAGACCGCGTCGCCCGGGTTCGCGGTGACCTCGACCCCGCCCTCCGGCTCCGGCCAGCGGATGTCGCGGCGCGGCGGCCCGTCGATCCGGTCGCGCAGGTGGCTGCCGGGCACCACCTTGAAGTTGCCCCGACCGGTCTCGGAGACGTCCGACAGCCAGTAGGCGATCTTCACGGAGAGACGCGGGCGCGGGGTGGTCTCGATCTCCCGGTTCTGGCGGCCGCCGTCCTGGTGCCATTCGAACCGGTACGGCTTGGGCACCCGGATCGTCGGGTGCACGTCCAGGTGCGAGTGGTAGATGTGCACGTTCCAGCCGAGCATCGACCAGACCAGCGGGAAGGTGTTCGGGTGGTTGATCAGGTCGACCACCTCCGGCAGGCTGGCCACCGCGCTCAACTTGTGCATCGCACCCGCCGGTGAGACCTGCCCGGCAGCCCGCTCCTGCTCGTAGAGCCGGTCCAGGACGTCCGTGTAGTACTCGACTTCGGCACTGCTGAGGGCCCCCGGCACCACCAGGTAGCCGTCGCGCTCGAACTGCTCGCGCTGCTCGCTGGTCATCGGCGCAACGGGCACGGTGTTGTCGATGAGAGTCATGGATCCCCCCGGTCATGAGCGACCGTCAATGGAACCGACGGCCGCCTTAATGAAACTAATGTTCGATAAGGCGCATGCACGGGGGACCATCATGAGAAGACAGCACGAGACACACCCCCGCCACGAATCCCGCACTACTACCCCCCATAACCAGCTAACCCACCCATCAGGTTGCATCCCGAAAGTGTGATCAGCGCCACACGCCAGGCAGGGCCTAGTCGAGCGCCAGCCCGGACAGCAGGTCAGCGATCCCGCCCGCACCGCCACCCGGACGCCCGGCGGCCTCGAACGCGTGATGCATCCCCTCGGCCAGGCCGATGGGCGGCGTGAAACCGAGGTCCCTCCGGGCGGCGGTCAGGTCGAACCAGTGCGGGTGGACGAGTTCGGCGACCAGGAACCGGCTGAGGTCACGGGTGCCGGTGCCCGTATGGCTGCGGGCCCCGGCGCCTGGGTCGGTACCAGCCCCGGCGCCTGTGCGGCCACCCGTGCCGCGCCGCAGCCGACCCACGGCCTCCCGGGCCACCGCGGCGGCGACGGCGAGCGGGACCGGCACAGGCCGCCAGGTGGCGCGGATGCCGGCGGTGGCGAGCAGCAGCGCGAGGAACCCGCCGAGCGGCAGCGGCTCGCCCTGGGCGATGAAGTAGGCGCGGCCGCCGACGGGTTGGCCCTGGTGCAGCCGGTCGAGGGCGAGCAGGTGGGCGTGGGCGGCGGTGCGCACATGGGTGGTGTCGACGAGGTTGGCGCCGCTGCCCGGCATGACCAGGGCCTGGCGGCGGACCAGCCGGGTCAGGGCGGGCAGGAAGTGCGGGTCGCCCGGCCCCCAGATGATGTGCGGACGCAGCGAAAGGGCCGCGAGTTCGGGGCCGTTGGCGTCGAGGACGAGCGCCTCGGCCACGGCCTTGGTGCGCGGGTAGGCGGCCAGATGCCGAACGGGGTACGGGAGGCGCTCATCGGCGTTCTCCAGGCCGCCGGGGCGGAAGACGACGCTCGCGGTCGAGGTGTGGACCAGGGTGCGCACACCGTGGGCGCGGCAGCGGTCGATGACGGCACGGGTACCCGCCACATTGGTGCGCCAGTAGGGGCCCGGCGCGCCGCTGATGCCCGCGAGGGCCGCGTTGTGGACGACGGCGTCGCAGCCGGCGACCGCCCGGTCGAGGGCGGCGCGGTCGAGGAGGTCGCCGTGCACCTGTCGCACACCGAGCTGCTCAAGTGTGCGACTCGGGCGGCGACTGAACGAGACGGTCTCGGTGCCACGAGCGGTGAGCTGCCGACAGATCTCGGTGCCGAGGAAGCCGCTTCCGCCAGTGACGAGGACTCGGGCCGGGCCCGGCGCGGTGACCATGCGGCCGACGCTAACGGCAGCCGCTTCGCGACGCCCGGACCGCACGGCCCCATGCCCCCGTGTCGGGCGATTCCGACGACAACCCGACAATCACCGCATCGCCCTGCCTCCGGCGGCGTCACGGGAGCCACCCGAACTCGAGGACTAGACTCGGTGAATGATCTTCATCGTGGTGAAATTCCCGGTCAAGCCCGAGTACGCCGACTCCTGGCTGTCCCACGTCGACGCCTTCACCAAGGCAACCCGCGCCGAACCCGGCAACCTCTGGTTCGAGTGGTCGCGCAGTGCCGAGGAGCCCGACACCTATGTGCTCGTCGAGGCCTTCCAGGACGACGCCGGCGAGGCCCACGTGAACTCGGACCACTTCCGGGCGGCGATGGAGACCATGCGCCCACTGGTCCAACGGGCACCGCAGATCGTCAGCACCACCATCGAGGGCGCCAACGGCTGGAGCAAGCTGGGCGAGCTCGGGCTCGACTGACGCCTCATCAGGGTGCGGCGGTGGGTGTGCTTTGCGCCGCTGTCAGCGCCCGGGTCGTTGGCGCGACGCCCACTGCTCCTCGTCAGCGGCCCTGGCCATCCTGAGCGTCGCGACGACGCCGAGGACGAGACTCGCGAGCGCGAGCGTGAAGACGACCGCGAGCACGATGGCGATCAGGGCGTCGGGGACGGCTGACCTCACTGGCTCAGCCCGATGAGCCGGCGCCCGAGGCGGGCGGCGAGGTCGTGGAGGAACTGCTCGGCCTGCTGCCGGGTGAGGGCGAGCGCGAGTTGCTCGCCGGGGCCGGCGTGGATGTCGAGGTCCACGGTGACCCGGACTTGGAGGGCCGCGTCCGGGACGGTCTCGACGTCGAGGTGGGCGACGGTGGTCCGCTCGACGTGCGCCCCTTTGTCGACGAGGGTGATCAGGACTCCCACAGCCCGCTCCCTTCCGCATACCGGATGAGGTTGAGCAGGTTGAGGAGGGTGCTGACCGGGGCGTTGCCGAAGTTGACCAGGACGTGGCCGTCGACGGTGCCGCTGGTACGCGCCGACCCCCAGAGCAGGCCCAACGGGCCTCCGCACTCCTGGAGTTCACTGATCAGCTCGGTGACCTGGGCCTCGGTGTAGTCGCGCATCCCGGGGTCGGCCGGCGCGATCGGCGCGGGACGGGCGGCGCTCACGCGGCGGAGTCCAGCTCGAACCAGACGCTCTTGCCGCCGTGCTTGCGCGGCGCGGCGCCGAACCGGTGGGTGAGCGAGCGGACCAAGTGCAGGCCTCTGCCGGAGAGTTCGTACGGGTCGGCGGAGCTACGCTGCTCGGGGAGCGTCGGGCTGTCGTCGGCCACGGAGACGCGGAGCGTGCGCAGGGCGTGAGTATGAGCGCGGGTGGGCTCGCCGAGGAGCGCGACCACCACGACGGGCGCGGAACTGCCGCCGTGCTTCCACGCATTGACGAACAGCTCGTGCAACGCGAGTTCGGCATCGGCGATCAGGTCGTCGGGCCACCCAGCGCCGGCCATGGCCTCGCGCAACTCCTCGCGGGCGGTGGACCAGTCGGGCGGCTCGGGGCTCTTGGGCAGGGTGAAGGTACGCACGGGGAACCTCCGGGATGTGCTGGGGGGTGAGTGTCATCCGTCGGCGGACGCGTCGCCGTGAACCAGGCCAGGACACGGCTGGTTGATGCCGCGCGTGACTGCTCTGCGGTGCGGGGGCAGCGGGCGCCTACTGCCCTGGGAACAGGCGTTACTGACGATCCGTCGGATCGGTGTGACACCGACCATAGCGCAGGTCGCCTAAAACTTTACGGCGACTGCCGGGAAGTTCCCTCTTTCGTGGCTACGACCAGGCTGGAGGCTGAGGCAGACTGGTCCCAGCACCTATAGAAAGGACGACATGGCCCTTCGAGCGAACCCGACTCTTCGTCAACGCCGCCTGGGCGTCGAACTGCGGAGGATGCGGGAGCAGGCCAACCTCGGGGGCAGCCAACTCGCCCGCCTGCTCGGCTGTGCCCCCGCCCAGATCACGCAGATGGAGACCGCGAAGACCGGCATCAGCGTGGAGCGCCTGTACACCATCGCCGAGCTGTGCATGTGCACCAATGAGCCCCTGGTGAACGCCCTGGCTGACATCATCACCGACCGGGGAGCACGCGGCTGGTGGGAGGAGTATCGGGGAGTCCTCCCGACCGACTTCCTCGATGTGGCAGAGCTGGAAGGGCACGCGAGGGAGCTCACCCACTTCGCCATGACCTACATCCCTGGGCTACTTCAGACGCGGTCCTACGCCAACGCCCTGTTCACGAAAGGGCTGCTGCCGCTTCCCCAGCAAGAGATCGACCTCAGGACAACCTTCCGCCTGCGTAGGCAGCAGGTCGTCCGGTCAGGCGAGACGCCATACTTGGCACTCCTGCATGAAGCCGCCCTACGCGGCCAGTATGGCGGGCGTGCAGTGCTCCGGGACCAACTCTTCTCACTGCTTGAGGTCTCCGAACATCCGGGGATCTCCATCAGAGTCGTGCCATTCGAGGTAGCTGACCTTCCCCTCCCAAGTGAGGACTTCGCCCACATGGCAGGGCCAGTACCGGAGTTGGACACTATCCAGGTGGATGCATTTTATGGTTCCCACCTCTTCGACTCACCTGCTCGGCTCGGACGCTATCGCGCGGCCCTTGAGCGCATCGGGTCTATCGCGCTATCAGAAAACGAATCACGAGATTTCATTCGCTCTATCATGAAAGAGATGCAGGACAGCAATGACTAGCTCTCAGTGGCAGAAGTCCAGCTTCAGCACCAACAGCAACGAGTGCGTCGAGGTGCGCACGGTTGACGGCTTGGTCGAACTCCGCGAGTCCGACACCGGCGACATCATCGTCCGCACCACCCCCATCAAGTTCGCCAAGTTCCTCCAGGGCATCAAGGCCGGCGAGTTCGACCACCACGCCGACCACACCAACTGACCCACCCCAACGGCCCCTCGCCACCACCCCGGTGCGAGGGGCGCGCCGTTGGGTAGAACAGCCCCAGTGCTCCTCAGCCATCGAAGTGGAGAGCAATCATGGCTAGCTCACAGTGGCAGAAGTCCAGCTACAGCGCGGCGAACAACGACTGTATTGAGGTTCGCACAGTTGACGGCCTGGTCGAACTCCGCGAATCCGACACCGGCGACATCATCGTCCGCACCACCCCCATCAAGTTCGCCAAGTTCCTCCAGGGCATCAAGGCCGGCGAGTTCGACCACCACGCCGACCACACCAGCTGACTCAGCCCACCGGCCCCTGCCGAGGCGCGATCAGCTTGCGAACCGCGTCGCTCACCTCAGGCAGGTCGCCGAGCAGGGCCCACTGGTGGGCATCGTGCTCAGTCAGAACGACGGGTTCGGCCTTGGCCACTGTGACGGCAAAGTTGAACTGGCGGGTGGTGCCACCGCGGCTGTTCGGATAGTCGAAGTGCCCGATGTAGCCGTTGACCATGTCGATTATCAGCCCGGTCTCCTCGGTGGTCTCGCGGTGGAGGGCTTCGAGAATGGTCTCGCCGTCCTCGACCTTGCCGGAGGGGATCTCCCACATCCCGCCCATGAAGTCGTCGGGCTTGCGCCACAGGAGAAGGACCCGGTCCGCATCGGTGACGACGGCGGCGGCCACGAAGCCGGTGATGCCGTCGGCTTGGGCATCGCTGACCAGGCCGGACAGGAACTCGGGGGAGATAACGCTCACGTCAGCACCTCCTTGTGATGGTCACTCACTTTGGCGGCCGCGCGGACGTATTGCTCAGCCGGCGCGAGATCCTGCTCACGATGCCAGACCGGGAGCTTGATCGTGTCGCGGTAGGCGGGCTCGGCGATGGGGAAGCAACCGGGCAGATACCGGCGGTGGTGGTGCGGGTGGCCGGGGGAACAGCGAGTCCGGGTGCTGGTAGAGCAGGAGTTCGCGCAGGGGGCCGGTCGAACTCGGTCGCACCCTCGGCGATCAGGGCCTGGTGGAACCGCTCGATCGGCAGGCCGCCGAGCTCGCAGGCCGGTAAATGAGCGTCAACCCGTACCAGGACGGGATCACTCCGTCGGGCATCGGAGTGAGGCTTCTCGATAAGGTCTCGTTGCTAGCGTAATCGGCGGAACCGGCGCGACCGTCCAGCACCCGCCCTGGACGTCGTTGACCAGCAAGGGCGATGGGCCCGCTCAGGACTACCGACTTTCCAAGCTTTAACCGTGATTTGATTGCGAATCACCATTTCGAGTGCTGTAGGGGACAAAAAAGGCGCGCTAGACAGATGGCTCAGCTATCAATTGTGCTGCCACTTCCAGGCAACTCCTTGGAGCTACCATGAAGTTCTCCCGCTGGGCTGCCACCACTACCACCCTGGCATCCGCCTGTCGGCTCACCGGCGCGCAGGCCACCGCCGCCTCCGGCCGCGGGGCCCGAGAGGACACCGTGCAACCGAACAGCTCGAGGTCGTGGACCCGCCAAGTCGCCGCCGCCACAATGGCCCTGGGGTTTGTGGGGGCGCCGCTGTTCGCGGCCGCCCCAGCGACGGCCGCCACGACCGGCAGCCTGTTGTACTCCACGGACAACGGGGCAACCTGGTCGTCCAACCCCACTGTCCCCCCTGGCGCCACGGTGCTGGTGCGCGCCTGGTACAACAACTCCGACCCGGTCGAGCACACGGGCGCGCAGGTGTCCACGACGCTTCCGCCCGGCTTCACCCTGGCGCCCAACTCCACCATGGTGTGCCTGAACCCGACGACTCCCGCCGGCTCCGAGGCTACGCCCACCCTGACCGAAGCCGACGGCAGGACCTCCTCGCTGATCTGCAACACCGATACGGGGCAGTCCGGCGCGATCAACGAGGCCGCCGTCTGGACCGGCTCGACGCTCACCATCTCCCCGACGGCCGGCCTGTTCGGCCAGCCCGTCGGCGCGACCAGCGGTGTCATGGAGTTCGGCAAGAAGCGCTACTTCAACATGAACAACTGCGACCGCCAGCTCTCCGCCAACGGCCCGCAGCTCATGACGAGCATCACGTCGCCGAGCCTCGGCCCCTATGTGGCGGGGTCGAACGTCTCGAACTCGGCGGATACGGCGCCGACCTGCCCCGCCGCCCCCGGCTGGCCCATCAACCTGCAAGGCACCCAGGCGCTTGACCTGCTCGGGCGGCGCTACATCAACATGAACAACTGCGACCGCCAGCTCTTCGCCAACGGCCCGCAGCTCACCACGAGCATCACGTCGCCGAGCCTCGGCCCGTACACAGCGGGCACGAACACGAAGAACACCATCGACACCGCGCCGACCTGCCCCGCCGCCCCCGGCTGGCCCGTCAACATCTCCGGAACCCAGCCACTGGACATGCTCGGGAACCGCTACCTGAATCTCAACAACTGCGTGCGTCAGATCGCCGGCACCGGCAACGGCCCGCAGCTCACCACGACCATCACGTCGCCGAGCCTCGGTCCGTACACAGCGGGCACGAACACGAAGAACAGCATCGACGCGGCGCCGTCCTGCCCCGCCGCCCCCGGCTGGCCCGTCAACATCTCCGGAACCCAGGCCTTCGACACCCTGGACACGGCGCGCGGCGCGGGGTTCGTGCAGTTCGCGATGATCGCCCCGGCCTGCCTGGCCGCACAGACCGCGACGGTCACCGGCACCGGATTCACCGCGCCTCCCTCGACCTCCTGCCTGACCATCGCCCCGACCCCCTGACCACTGACCGTCACCAAGACGGGGTGCCAACTACGGGCACACGTAAGGCCCCTGGTAGGAACGATCTTGCGACAGATCAGATTCGACCGAGGGGCCTCACGTGTCCACCAGGGTCACATACACCGCCGTTCTCGACGTGCGCCGGGCGACCGCCGAGCACCTGGCCAGGCTGCTGAGCGACAAGAGGGCCGAGCTCGGCACACGTCGTGGACGCCGCACTCCGGTCTGCTTCCGGCAGGCGGTGCTGGTCCTGCGCTGGTTCATCGACGGCGCACGTATGGCCCAACTCGCCTGCGACAACGGCGTGTCAGCACCAACGACGTACCGCTATCCGCACGAGAGCCTGGAGGTCCCGGCCGCCGGCGGGCCGGACCTCAAGGAGGTGCTGGAGAACGTCAAGGCGGCCGGCCTGACACACCTGAACCTGGACGGCACGGTCATCCGCGCCGACCGCGTCGCGGCCCTGGGTCCGAACGGCGCAGACCTGTGGTGGTCCGGCAAACACCGGCGCCGGTCGGCAATGCCAATTCGGACGTTGTTTCGGGTCGTTCCCTTGTGAGGATTCTGGCAATCCCTCAAATACCCCTGTGAGCAGGGCGATACGCACGGCGCGTCGGCCGATACGAAAGAGTCAATGGACCTGAGGCGTTCCGTGGTGTGGCCGGCGGTCGGCACCTGCCTGGCTGCACACGTCGAGCGCAGCGGCATCGCCCTCGAACTGGACCAAAAGGAAACTCTCGTGACACGCCTGAAGCGCAAGATCGCGGTCGCCTTCGCTGCCACCTTGGCGGCCCTCGGACTGTCAGTGGTTGTCCGCGCCGGAAACGCGTCGGCAGCAACCGCCAACCCCAACATGTCCATCGTCCCCTGTGACAGCAGTGATTACCTGCAGGTCTGGTGGCATCAGGGGAACGACAGTCCGCGGAGCGAATATACCTGCTTCGCCAACGCTGGAACATGGACTTTCTCGTGCTTCGGCGGCTGCTGGCTCGATGCTTTCTCGACGGGAAACAACGTCGTGCAGTACGAGGCGGACGGCAACTGGCAGCCCTCCACCCCGGTCGGGAAGTACACCTACTTCGATTTCCCGAACCATGCTGGCGGGGTGGATCTCGACGGCATGAAGATCTTCTGAGCCGGTCCGCGGTCTGGCCGACCATGACCAGCACCTCGTATCCACACGAATCACTTCACAGCCCAGGCACCGCCACCGATCTGCTCCGCAGCATGAGCCGTTCCTGCGCTGCGTAGCCGTGCTTCCTTCGAGCCCCGCACGCTTCCGCCGCGCGAAGGCCCGGCCCGACCAAAGCCTACTGACGGGCTCAGGCAGGGCCGTTGGTCAGTCCAACGGGTCGGGCTTGGGGCGCCCCTTCCACTCCCCGGAGCCCAGCGGCAGGAAGCCCGACCCACCGCAGTCGGAGCAGGTCTCCGGGATGTAGCTGGTGCCGACCGCGATGGAGTCCTGGCCGTCGTGACGGATGTAGGCGCGGGCCCCCATGCGGGCCCGGTGGCGGATCCCCTGCTCGTTGCAGTTGGGGCACTTCAACCGGAACTTCACGAACTCGGATCCCGTGGGCTGCTGCTCGTCGTCGCTCATGCTGTCAGTGTTGCTGCTTGCCGGAGCCGACACACGTAGTGCACACGTCCTGGACGGTATCGGTCGTGATTGATCGGCTCGGCGTTCGGGCCAATCGCCCGGTCATCTCGTGCGTCAGCTTCTCGGCCGCTGCCTCCGCAGCCGGCACAGATCGTCCCCGGCATTCCCCTCCAGCTCCTGACGTTGTGCCAACACAAGGGTATTCCCGGGCCGTTGTGCACTTGCGGGGTGCCACACCGACAAACTGCCGAGCAGTAACAGCGGCCAACCCGGATCGTTCTGATCCACCCGCTGCGGAGGGACGCCAGGCCAGGCCTCAAGGCTGGTGGACGAAGCCCGCCAAGGGTGCGAGCAGAGTCCAGCCGAGTGACTCATAGAGGGCCCGGCCCTCGTCGGTCGCGCCCAGGACGGCAGTGTGGGCGCCGCGCTCGACAGCGGTGGCGGCCAGGGTGTCCATCACCAGCGTGCCCAGGCCGCGGCGCTGGTGCTCGGGGTAGGTGGCGACCCGGTCCATGACCGCCACGCCGTCGGTAACGGTCGCGTATCCGGCGGCGGCAACATCGCCCTCGACGGTCCGCACCCGGACGTGGACGATGCCGTCGGTCTCCTCGGCACTCACGGCGTAGCCGTCCGGCAGCCGCGGGGCGGGATTCGTCAGGGCGGTGGTCATCACGAACTCGGTGCCGCGGTACTGCCAGTCCGGTCCGAGCCACGCCGACCCCTGCTCGGGCACGACGAACGCCTTGATCCAGACGTTCGGCTCGTCGGCAGTCGCTGCTGCGGCGCGAACACTCGCCTCATCGGACCGCAGCAGCACGTGCCGGACCCGCTCCCTGGTGCGGCCGACGTCCACCCGAAGCCCCCACGCGACCTCCACCGGCTGCGGGCTCCGCCGAGCGGCTGCCAGCCCTCTTACCCAGACACCCGCGAGCTCCGGCACCATCACATGTCCCTCCCCTGACTGGATCGTCCCGGCACCCTACTGGAGGAGGCTCACTGGGCGAACGTCAGATGACGGACGGTGATGGTGCTCAATGCTGTGCCACACGTTGTGCTGGCGCTCGCCTTCCCGCCGGCGGCCACCTGAGCAGGGCCAGGTCGACCTCGTTGGCCCAGCGAGCCACCGCCCTCGCGCGGGCTGTCGACCCGCTGCCCTGCGCCTATCTCACGCCCCAGGACCACCGGCCTCTGCTGCCGCCGTTCGGCGAACGGCCAGGGCGTCACCCGGCCAAGTCACGGCTCTCGCCCCGGCTGTCCGTCAGTAGGGGTGGAAGGCGATCCGGACGTTCGGGTCTGCGGTCATCGCCAGGACGTATCCCTTCCCGCCGGTCCACTGGTCCGGGATCAGGAACATCCGAGTGCCGGACTGCGCGAGCAGGCGCAGGCCGTCGTAGCGGTAGTGGAAGCGCTGGGCGGGGCCGTCCGGTGGCAGGACGGTCTCCTGGACGCCGGGGTAGTCGAAGTAGAGCCGCTCGGTGGTGTCCACCCGGACTTCCGGGCGGAGCCAGAGGTGGTCGGCCAGCGTCCGGGCGTCGGCGCGGCCGTGGGCCTTGGCCGCCGCGTTGGTCGCCCAGAAGGCCGTCAGCACCACCAGGGCGACCACGAACGCGAGTGCCCCCTGCTCCCGGCGCAGCGAGAGCCGAGTCCCGGAGCTGCGCAGCGCGAACACCCGGCCGCAGTAGGCGAGTAGCAGTCCGCCGCCGAGCAGCAGCGGGGTGACGATCTCCCTGGTCCGCCAGACCGAGAACCCGGCCAGCATGCCGAGCACGAACAGGCCGGCGCCGACCACCACCAGTCCGTACGACCCGTACCGGACGCCCGTCCGCAGCCGGTCGTCCGGGTCCCGGTCGGCGACCGCGCCGGCCAGGTAGTAGGCGAGGATCAGCAGCAGGCCGGTGGCGAGGGCGATGAAGCCCGGGATGAAGAGCGGGCTCGCACTGCGCAGCAGGTAGTCCTGGCTGGAGAAGCCCAGGGTGGCCGCGTCCACCCCGAACTGCTCGTAGAGCGCGTCGGTGTAGGCGAAGCCGAAGTAGAACAGCAGCGCGGTGACGAACGTGGTGGGGGCGACGAAGGAGGCCACCGCGCCCGCCCAGCCCGCCAGCGTGCGCGGCTCCGCGCCCTCCTCGCGTGCGGTCAGGGCGACGCCCCGGGACTCTGCGGAGGCGCCGCGGCCGACGGGCTGACGGTGTAGCGCTGGCTCTGCTCGCCGTCGCCCTGCGCGGCCAGCCGGGCGCACACCACATGGACGGCCGCCGGGTCGGTGTTGCCGCCGGAGAAGATGAAGGGCGGGGCGGTGGTCGACGAGGCCGGCGGCACCGTGATGGTCAAGGCGGACGGGTTCGGATGCGCGGGATGGGATCCGCTCGTGCACTCGGTCACGCTCACGGTTCCCACGAACGGAGAGCTGCTGGAGGTGTTCGCGACGATCGGGGCGAAATTCGGCCACGAGCCGCTGAAGTTGTCCGACAGCCGCCCGGCGGAGTTGAACCCGCCGTTGCCGCCGCCACCGCCACCGTTGCCGCCACCACCGCCGCCACCACCGCTGCCACCACCGCCACCGCCGCCATTGCCGCCCGTCGACTGTGACGAACCGGTGGGCGCTGCTGACCCGGTGGCCGTTGGTGACGGCGACGAGGTGGTTGTCCCGCTGCCCCCGCTGCTGCTGGACCCGTTCGAGCAGGCGAGCAGCAGCCCCGCCCCCGCGCTCAGGATGCCGACCGCTGCGAGCAGCCTGGTACTTGTCCGATCCACCGGGCCATGGTGACGCGGACGGCGGGCCGCTCGCCGGAGCTCCGCGCCGAGTCGACGGAACGTCAACCCGTACGGGCGCACCCGGCCGCCACCTTGCGGTGGCGAGGGTCTCGACCACGAGGGCGAACGAGCTGCCTGGAGCCCCAGCGGGTGGCGAACGCGTCCAGGGTCATCGGGCTCCACTGGCTCCACCGGATCGCGCGGCAGCGCCGGGTCGAAAGGGCCCCCTGGGGCCCTAGGTCTGGCCCCACCTCAGGGACCACCTGGCCTGCCCCATAGCCCCGGGGCGGGCCCACCTCGCGCCTTGCTGCGGGCCGCCGGCGCGGCTCACTGCTCAGGCGCACGCGCTGCCGGTCCCCGCCCGGATGCCCGGACCACGGGCCGCAACGGCCAGTCAGAGGCCGAGCTTAGCCTGGCTGCTCTCAGCTCTTCTCCGCACTCTGACCGTTCACCGCATTCGCCTTCGTGTTCTGAGCGGCAGTCACCTGCTGGATCATCAGGATTGCCAGGGCTGAGGCGACGACGTCGACCAGAACGGTGGCGGGCGAGTTCGGGTTTCCGTTCAGGTCGATCACCATGTAGGCCGTGACTCCTACGGACTTGGCGAGCCAGGCCGCCCACCAGGCGTTGATCACCCAGGGACTGCCGGTCGCACCGCTAGCGCGCCAGACGTCCAGCGTGATGCGGCGCGGAGCCCACCACATCACCCCCGGAGTGAACCACGTCCCGACCGCATGTTTCGCCGGGTACTTGTGTGTGCCGGGTGCGAAGACCTCAGCGTTGAGCCGGCAGCGCCGGAACCAACAGAGGAACACCACGACGATGCCCAGGAACAGAGGTATCGGGAGCCGGGCGGTCTCGGCGAAGAACGTTGGGCTGATGCCATCAGCCGTTCCCAGGACGGCATGCATGACGATCAACACCTGCGTGGCCACGGCCAGCGGTCGAGGATCAGCAAGCTTTCCTCGGTAGGCGACGGCGCGTGGACTCGGACGCGTTGCTTCGCCAACAGGTGCTGATTTCACGGACGGACCCCCACGGGACATGCCTGCGGTGCTGGTCACCGCAGAGATCGCCTGGAGGATAGGGGGATCGTGAGGGGGAAGTCCACGCAGTGTCCATCACCCTCTCCTTGCTCAGGGGCCTCCCCGTGAGCGAGGCGCGGATGGCCGGCTCGCAGTGGCAGAAGGCCGGCTCGCTAGGATCGGGCCATGTCCCTGACGATGGCCGACGTGGAGCGCTTCGAGGCCTTCAGGCCCCGCCTGGAGGCCATTGCCTACCGGCTCCTCGGTTCCGCGAGCGAGGCCGAGGACGCCGTGCAGGAGACGTTCCTGCGCTGGCAGGCCGCCGATGTCGAGCGCGTCGTGGTCCCCGAGGCCTGGTTGACGAAGGTGCTCACCAACCTGTGCCTCAACCAGCTGAGTTCGGCCCGTGTGCGGCGCGAGACCTACGTCGGCCAGTGGCTTCCCGAGCCGCTGCTCGCCGGGGACCCGATGCTGGGACCGGCCGACACCGCCGAGCAGCGCGAATCGGTCTCGTACGCGATCCTCACGCTGATGGAGCGGCTCTCCCCCAACGAGCGGGCGGTGTACGTGCTGCGGGAGGCGTTCGACTACCCGCACCGGGAGATCGCCGAGATCCTGGACATCACCGAGGCCGCCAGCCAGCAGATCTTCCACCGCGCCAAGAAGCACATCGCGGACGGCAAGGCCCGCAGCGAGATCGACGGGGCTGCTGCCCGGCGGATCGTCGAGGAGTTCCTCGCAGCCGCCACGAGTGGCCGGACCGAGCCGCTCGTGCGGCTGCTCGCCGAGGACGCCATCGCGGTCGGCGACGGCGGCGGGAAGATCCCGGCGCGCGCCAGGGTGGTCGAGGGTGGCCTCGCGGTCGCGAAGTTCATGCGGGGCCTGTTCAAGCCCGGCACGGCCAAGCGCGCCATCGTCGGTGGCTCGGCCGACGTGTACGTCACGACCGCCAACGGCGGCCCGGCCGTCGTGGCGGTCGTCGATGGCCGGGTCGTCGGCGTCATGTGCCTGGAGATCACCGCCGAGGGCATCACCGCGTTCCGCAACCAGGTCAATCCCGACAAGCTCGCTCGCGCGACCGGGCGTTGGGCGACCTCCGATCACGGGGAACCCCTGCTCAGCGCCTTCTGAACCGATGTGACGCGCTTCACATCGCACTCCTGTCAGGAAACGGCGGGCCGCCCGGTTCAAGTGCCGAACCCGCGAATCCGCGCGAGACAGGAGAAGCGACATGCAGCACCGGATCATCGTTCTGGGAGCCGGATACACCGGAGCCATCGCCGCCGGGCGGCTCGCCAGGCGGCTGCACCGCGAGGACGTCGCCATCACCCTCGTCAACGCCGAGCCCGACTTCGTCGAGCGCGTCCGGCTGCACCAGCTGGCGGTCGGTCGGGGCCTCAAGCCCCGGCCGTTCAGCGAGATGCTCGCGGGCACCGGGATCGAGCTGAAGCTCGCGAAGGTCACCGGCGTCGACGTCGACCGCAGGACCGTCGCCGTCACGAACGTGACGACCACCGAGGAGCTGGCGTACGACACCCTCGTGTACGCCCTCGGCAGCGGCTGGACCGACCAGGGCGTCCCCGGCACCGCCGAGCACGCCCATGAGATCGCCGGCCGCCCCGGAGCACTGCGCCTGCGTGAACGCCTGGCCCGCCTGGACGCCGGGCAGCCCGTCCTCGTCGTCGGCGGTGGGCTCACCGGCCTGGAGGCCGCCGCCGAGATCGCCGAGGCCCGCCCGGACCTCGACGTCGCCCTGGCCACCCACGGCGGCCTCGGCGACCGGCTCTCGCCCAAGGGCCGCCGGCACCTGCGGAACGTCTTCGACAAGCTCGGCATCACGGTGCACGAGCAGGTCGCCGTCACCAGCGTCGAGGCGGACCGCGTGGCCACCGCCGACGGCACGTCGATCCCGGCGGCGGTCACGGTGTGGACTGCGGGCTTCACGGTCCACCCGGTGGCGAAGGCCAGCGCCCTGGAGGTCACCGGCACAGGGCAGATCGTGGTCGACGGGACCATGCGCTCGGTCTCGCACCCGGACGTGTACGCGATCGGTGACGCGGCCATGGTGACGGGCCCCGGCGGCAAGCCGCTGCGCATGTCGTGCGCCTCGGGCATCCCCACGGCCTGGCTGGCCGCGGACGGCATCGCGGCGCGCCTGACCGGCGGGAAGCTCCCGAAGGTGCCGCTCCGCTACTTCAACCAGTGCATCTCACTGGGCCGCGGCGAAGGCCTGATCCAGTACGTCACCGCCGACGACCGCGCGGTCCGGGCGGCCCTGACCGGTCGGATCGCCGCCGGCTACAAGGAACTGGTCTGCAAGGGCGCGGCTTGGAGCGTCGCCAACCCGACGCTCGGGATGCCGTCCCGGCGCCGCCGCATCGTGCAGCGGCAGACCCGCGCGGGCTCGACCGTGGAGGCGACGGCCTGAGCTCGTCGCCCAACCGGGTGCGGTGGTCTCGGAGCGGTGGGCTTCGCGTCACTTGATCCGCCGGACCGGGCCTGGCGAACTCCGCGAATCCGACAGCAGCCACAGCGCCAGCGGCCACAGCGGCGACAGCGGCCACAGCGGCCGCAGCGGCGACAGAGACCACGTCATCGTCCGCACCACCCCGCCACGTTCGCCCGCGATAGCGCGGCGATACAACGGCGATACAGCGGCGTTGTGGCGCCTGCCTAACGTCATCCCCGAACCGAGGGGGACGGATGGACAGACGTCGACTCGCCGTCGACAGCAGCGGCGCGACCGGCACCGGGTACGGACCACGGGTCCTGGAGCTCACCCGTCCGGCGGATTGCGAGACGCACCCGGTCACGCCCTCAGCCGGGTAGCGACCCGCAGCTGCGAAACCGACCTGTCCGCGTCGGCGGCGGACCGTACGACAGGCCGTACGACGGGCCATGACGGGACGTCACCTCCGCCATCGCCGCCGATCTCGCGGCGATGGCGGAGCGGGCCGCCCGACGACGCGGCGTCGGGATCGCGACATTCGAAAGGAAGAGCATGGTCACCGACGCATCGGCGCCCGCGGCGCCCGGCCGCGTCATCCTCCCCAGGGGCGCGGCGTTCTGGACGCTGGCGGCGATGATGTGCCTGCTGCTGGTCGCCTCCACGGCACCGTCGCCGATGTACGGGATCTACCAGCATGACTGGAGGTTCTCGCCGATCACGGTAACGGTCGTGTACGCGATGAACTCGCTGGCGATGCTGCTCACCCTGCTGTTCGCCGGCTCGCTCTCGGATCAGATCGGCCGGCGCCCGGTGCTCGCGGCCGGCGCGGTGCTCGAACTGGCCTCGATGGCCGTGTTCGCCGATGCGCACGGGGTCGCCTGGCTCTTCGTCGGGCGCATCCTCCAGGGCGTGGCCAACGGGCTCGCTTCCGGCGCGGTCAGCGCGATGCTGATCGACCTGCAGAAGCCCGGGTCCAAGCTCGGCGCGCTGATGACGAACGTGGCCTCCTCGGGCGGGATCGCGCTGGGGGCCATCGGTTCCGGGCTGCTCGTGCAGTTCGCGCCCGCCCCGACCCGGCTGGTCTACATCCTGGTGGGCGTCGGCTTCGCAGTACTGCTGCTGCTGACGGCGGCGGTGCCGGAGACCGTGCGGCGCGGCGAGGTCCCGGTCTCCTTCAAGCCTCATCTGGGGCTGCCGCCGCAGGTGCGCGGCGCCTTCCTCGGCCTGACCCCCGCGCTCGTCGCCACCTGGGCGCTCACCGGGCTCTACCTGTCGCTCGGGCCCTCCATCGTCGGCGCCCTGACCCACTCCTCGAACCACCTGATCGGCGCCTCGGTCATCTCCGCGTTCAACGGCACCGGCGTGCTGATGGCGGTCTACGGCCGCGGCTGGTCGGTGGAGCGCGCGCTCTACGGCGGCTCGGCCCTGCTGCTGGCCGGTGTGGCACTGGCGATGGCTGCCCTGGCCACGAAGCAGACCTGGCTGTTCTACGTGGGCACGGTCGTTGCCGGGGCCGGGTTCGGGCCCTCCTTCTCCGGCGCGCTGCGCACCCTGACCGGGCTCTCCCCGGTCGAGCGCCGGGCCGAAACGGTCGCCTCCATCTACGTGGTCTGCTACCTCGGCACCAGCGTGCCGGCCGTGTGCGCGGGCGTCGCGGTGGTGCACATCGGCCTGTTCACCAGCGCGTACGGCTACGGCATCGGCGTCGTCGCCCTGGTCGCGCTGGCCGTGCTCGCCTCGCTCCGGCACCGGCGGCCGTCGGCGGCCGCCCGCGAAGCGGCTCCGCTGCCCGCGCACCACGACCACGCGCCCTGCCCGGGCGGTGTGCCGGTGCTGACCCGCGCGCACTGATCCGCCGGTCGGCGGCCGACGCCGCCGAACGCCCCTCGACCTTCTCCCCCGGCCGGTCAGAACCTTCCGGCAGCGCCTGCGCACTACGACACCCAAGGAACCCGCAACTCATGGCCATCAAGCGTGAACTGCTCATCGGCGGCACGTCCGTCCCCGCCCGCTCCGGCCGCACCACCGAGGACCTGGACCCCAGCACCGGCGCGGTCTACGCAATCGTGGCGGCCGCTGGTCCCGAGGATGTGACCGCCGCCGTGGACGCGGCCCACGACGCCTTCCCGCTCTGGGCCGGGCTGGCACCCGCCGCGCGGCGCGACGTGCTGGTCAAGGCCGCCGACCTGCTCGAGAGCCGGCTCGAGGAGTACACGGCCGCGATGATCGCCGAGACCGGCGGCACCCGGAACTGGGCGCGGCAGAACGTCTTCGTCACCGCGCGCAACATGCGCGAGGCCGCGACCGCCGCCACCGCCCTGGCCGGGCACATCCCGTCCACCGATCGCAGGCAGCTCTCCCTCGCCATGGTCGAGCCGGCCGGCGTGGTCGTCGGCATCGTCCCGTGGAACGCCCCGCTGATCTTGGAGGCGCGGGCGATGATGGTCGCGCTGGCCGTCGGCAACACGGTCGTGCTGCGGCCCAGCGAGGACGCTCCGATCACCTCGGGCCTGTTCCTCGCCGATGTGCTCGCCGAGGCCGGGCTCCCCGCCGGCGTCCTCAACGTCGTCACCAACGACCGCGAGGACGCCCCGGCGATCATCGAGGCGCTGATCGCCGACCCGCGGGTGCGCCGGGTCACCTTCACCGGCTCCACCGGCGTCGGTCGCATCATCGGCGAGCTCACCGGCAAGTACCTCAAGCCGGCCATCCTCGAGCTCGGCGGCAAGAATCCGATCATCGTGCTCGCCGACGCCGACGTCGACCACGCGGTGCGGGAGATCGTCTACGGGCGCTACAACAACTCCGGCCAGATCTGCCTCTCGGTGGACCGGATCATCCTCCACCAGGACATCGCCGAGGAGTTCACCGAGAAGTTCGTCAAGGCCGCGGCCGTGGCCCCGGCCGGCGACCCGGACGCGCCGGACACGCTCGTCGGCGGTCTGATCAACCCGCGCTCGGCCGAGCGCGTGGCCGGCCTGGTCGCCGACGCCGTGTCCAAGGGCGCCCGCGTGCTGCTGGGCGGCGGCCCGGCGGACGGCAACCGCTACCCGGCCACGGTCATCGACGGCCTCACCCCTCAGATGCGGATCTACTACGAGGAGACCTTCGGCCCGGTCGCCTCGCTCTACACCGTCGACTCCGACGAGGCCGCGCTCGCGCTCGCGAACGACACCGAATACGGCCTGGCCAGCGGCGTGTTCACCCGCGACACGCTCAAGGCCCTGTCCTTCGCGCGGCGGCTGCGGCACGGCTCCACCCACGTCAACACACACACGCTGATGGAGGAGCCCACCGCGCCCATGGGCGGGATGAAGGACAGCGGGTACGGCTCCTTCGGCGGCAGCCGGGAGATCGAGTTCTTCACCGAGCTGCGCTGGGTGACGATCGCCGAGTAGCGTGCGGCGCCGCCCGTCGTGGGTCCGGGCGATACGAACGCAACTGCCGCTACCCAGAACCCACTTGACCGGAAGCCACATGTGCGGAAGCCACTGAAAGGAGCAGCAGATGGCGCGTATTGCGAGGTTCCTCGTTCTCTGGGACACCCCGTCCGATCCGGAGGCCTTCGACAAGCACTACCGAGAGGTGCACATCCCGCTGTGCAAGCAGCTGCCGGGTCTGCGCCGCTTCACCCTGTCCCGCAACCCGGCACCGATCGTCGGCGAGCCCTACTACCAGGTCGCCCAGCTCGACTGGGACAGCATGACCGCCCTGCGGGAGGCGTTCGCCGGCGACATCGGCGTGCGAACCGCTGCTGACGGTGTGGTGCTCCGCGGCTGGTCGGCGCAGCGCAGCATGGCCATCGAACTGGACGTCGTCTGAACCCCGCGGAATCTGAACCCCGCGGCATCCGAGCCCCGCGGTATCCGAGCCCTGCGGTTGCCTCGAACTCGTTGCCCCGGCGCCCGAGGTGACACCGCCACGGGCAACGGGGGACTGTGACGCGGGTCACTGGGAAAAGGTGACATGGTGTTGTCGCGGACGGCTGCAACCATCGGATCATGACGATCACAGACGAGGACTGCCTCGCCGAAACCCTGGCATTCAACGAGCAGTTCGAGGCGGCGGCCGCGAGCCGCCCGGCCCGCACGCAAGCGCCGGACGCCGCCCTGCTGGCGTCCCTGCGGCGCAACCGGCTCGGTGGCGACACGCCGCCGGTGAGGTTGCCGCAGGGCCAGGACCGCGTCGTCGCGGGCGGGGTGAAAGTCCGGGTGTTCGTGCCGGAGCACGTGGACGGCGTGTACCTGCACATACACGGCGGTGGCTGGGCGTTCGGCTCCGTGGACGGGCAGGACGAGAGGCTGTGGCGGCACGCCGTGCAGGCACGGCTGGCCGTGGTGAGCGTGGAGTACCGCCTGGCGCCGGAGCACCCGTTCCCCGCCGGACCCGACGACTGCGAAGCGGCCGCCCGCTGGCTGGTGGATCACGCAGCGGCCGAGTTCGGTACCCAACGGCTACTGATCGGCGGCGAATCGGCCGGTGCCCACCTGAGTGTCCTGACACTGCTGCGCCTTCGCGACCGGCACGGCATCACCGGCGCGTTCCGGGCGGCCCACCTGCTCTTCGGCCCGTACGACCTGTCGATGACACCGAGCCAGCGGTTGTTCGGCTCCCGGCGGCTGCTGAGCAACTCCGACTCGATTCGGGGCAGTTATGAGCTCTTCACGCCTGGGATGACGGCGGAGCAGCGCCGCGATCCGGAGGTCTCGCCGCTCTTCGCCGACCTGACCGGCTTGCCGCCCGCCCGGATCGTCGTCGGCACCGAGGATCCGCTGCTGGACGACTCGCTGTTCCTGGCCCAGCGGTGGCAGGCGGCGGGGGCGCCCGTGCAACTCGGCGTCGTCGCCGGCGCGATGCACGGCTTCACCCTCTTCCCGCTGACCGTCACCGAGCGGGAACTGCAGCGTGAGCGGGACTTCCTGGCCGGCGCGTGACGGTAGCGTCAGCCTCATGAACCGCACTGCTCGGCTCTACGCACTGGTGGAGGAGTTGCGGGGGGGGGGGGGGCGCCCCCCGGGGGGGGGGGGGCCCCCCCCCCCCGCCCCGGGGGGGCCCCCCCCCCCCCCCCCCCCCCCCCCCCCCCCCGCGGGGGGCCGGGTGGCCCGGCGCGCGCCCCCC